>NZ_JAIEPN010000167.1 GCF_019748365.1 Novosphingobium sp. | reverse complement strand
GGTGGTGGACAGGGCTAGATTCGAACTAGCGTACGCTTGCGCGGGCAGATTTACAGTCTGCTGCCTTTAACCACTCGGCCACCTGTCCACACCAGAGTTGCCGGTCCGGAAGCGAGCTTCCGATTGTGCGCCGCCATTTCGTGAGAAAGGGCAGCCCCGGCCGAGTGAGGCGCCCCTTTGGCGAAGCGCTGCGCGCCTGTCAATGCCCTTGCCTGTCAATGGGGCGGCTGGCATGGGCCGGGCTCTCATTTCAAGCATGGAAAGCCAGGCAATGCCCAAGCGCGATGAAAACACCGGCCGCTCGAAGCCCATGCGCGGGCGTGCCGGGCGGATGCAGGGCGGGCGTGGTTCGGGCCGGGCCTCGACCGGCGCGGTGCGGCTGTGGGGCCGTCATGCGGTTGAGGCGGCGCTCACCAACCCGGCACGCAGCGCCAAGAAGCTGTGGGGCACGCGCGAGGCGATTCAGTCGCTGCTTGACGACAACGACGCCGAGTTACCCCCCTCGCTGCCGGTTGAATACGCGCAAGCTGCCGACCTCGCCCGGCTCGTCGCGCGCGATGCCCCGCATCAGGGGCTCGTGCTCGATTGCCTCGCGCTTGATGATGTCGCGCTCGCCGATGTGCTCGACGAGGCGGATGGCCGCACGCTGGTCCTGCTCGATTCGGTCACCGATCCGCACAATGTCGGCGCGATCCTCAGAAGCTGCGCCGCCTTCGGTGCCGCTGCGCTGATCACGCAGGATCGCCATGCGCCGCCCGAATCCGGCACGATCGCCAAGTCAGCCTCGGGCGCGCTGGAAATCGTGCCCTGGGTGCGCGTCGTCAATCTTGCGCGCGCGCTCGAACAGATCGCCGAGGCGGGATACTGGCGCATCGGGCTCGATGGCGATGGCAGCGCGGTGTTCCCGTCCGCTGTCCCTGCCGGTCCGGTCGCGCTGGTGCTCGGCGCGGAAGGCGAAGGCCTCAGGCACAATGTCGCGCTGCACTGCGATGCCATCGCGCGGCTGCCGATTGTTTCCGCCATAGAAAGCCTGAATGTTTCGAATGCGGCAGCGATTGCGCTCTATGCTGTCGCGACTCGGGGCGAGACCGACTGATCCAGCCGGCCCTCACCCTTTGCGCGAAAGGGGGGATGAGCCATGAAATCCAATCGCAGGATCGCCGCCGCGTTCGGCGCCGCTGCCGTGCTGCTGTTGCTGGCGGGTTGCATGGTGCTGCCCGGCAAGTTTGCCAGTGATCTCATGCTGCGCCGAGACGGGACCTTCACGCTCCACTACAAGGGCGAGATCATTCTGGCAGCGCTGGCGCAGGGCAGCAAAAGCGCCAAAGCGGAAGCAATTCCAGCCGAACCCTTCGAACAGCAGCCCTGCACCGATCCCACGACCGACGAGGCGCATGATTGCAGCGCGGCCGAGATCGCCCAGCAGCGCGCGAAATGGAGCGACGAACAAAAGGCGCGCAAGGCCGCCAAGGCGCAAGAGGACGTGCAGAACCGCAAGATGATGCAAGCCTTCATGGGCGGGGTCGATCCCGACGATCCCAAGGCGGCGGAAGCCTTTGCCCAGCGTCTCGCGCGCCAGGAGGGTTATGCCTCGGTCATCAGCAAGGGCGGCGGCAAATTCGTGGTGGACTACACCGCGACCGGCCGACTCGATCACGATTTCACTTTCCCCACGATCGAGCGTCTGCCCATGGTCATGCCGTTCGTCTCGCTGATCCGCCGCGCCGATGGCAGCGTGCGGGTCGATGCGCCGGCCTTCAGCACGGCGGCAGCCAATCCGGTCATGCCGGGCCTTGGCGCCATGGCGGGGGCCATGGGCGGCATGAAGGGAAGCGCGAAGCCGGGCGCAAAGCCCGGCGCCGATGGTCCGCCCATCGCCGAGGGCACGTTCACCCTGCGCACGGATGGCCAGATCCTTGCCAACAACACCGACGAGGGCCCGCAAGCCGAAGGCCCCGCCGGACTCTCGCGGCTCGACTGGAAGGTGGACGCGCGCACCGCGACTGCCCCTACCGCACTGATCAAGCTGGCCAAGTAGCGCGCCAACCAAAAACGCCGCCCCGGAAACCCGGCGCGGCGTTTTTGGTGCGTCCCGCGCGGGGCCCGGTCCGGCCGCGCGCAAATGCCGTTCGCTGCCTTAGTTGACCGCGTCCTTCAGGCCCTTGCCGGCCTTGAACTTCGGCTGGGCCGAAGCCTTGATCGACATCGGTTCACCCGTGCGCGGGTTGCGCCCGGTCGACGCCTTGCGCTTGGCAACCGAGAAAGTGCCGAAACCGACGAGACGGACTTCATCACCCTTGGCCAGCGCAGAGGTCACGCTGTCGAAAACGGCTTCAACCGCCTTCGTTGCGTCACCCTTCGAAAGACCGCTCGCATCGGCCACAGCGCTGATCAGATCGTTCTTGTTCATTGCGAAACCCCCATTGGCTTTTTTGCAAACAACCGGCTGCCTGAATCGAAATTCGGCTGCGGGGAAGAGAGCCGAGAAAGAATCCGCTGTCAAAGCCAAAAACGCCCGGAATCGCCGAAAAAGCGCCGGAATCCGGCCTGTTTCTGACAAGTCGAGGCCGGTTCCCGCACTGTGGGATAGGGGCTGGCAACCCGAAGGTTAATGCTGCAGCGCAAGGGTGCAGCATGACAATTCATGCTGCACCGCAAAACCTGCGCGTTCAGTGCGCCGTTGCCACAGTCGCCCCGCTGCTCAATGCCGGCGCCGGACCGGCCGCCATTTCATCCGCCTCGGTCCATTCGATCGCCTCGGTCGGCGCAGCCAACGCACGCGCCAGCACCTCGTCGACATGGCTCACCGGGATGATCTCCAGCCCGTCGCGGATGTTGGCCGGGATCTCGGCAAGGTCCTTGCGGTTCTCTTCGGGGATCAGAACCGTCTTGATGCCGCCGCGCAGCGCCGCGAGCAGCTTTTCCTTCAGCCCGCCGATGGCGAGTACGCGGCCCCGCAGCGTGACCTCACCGGTCATCGCCACATCGGCGCGCACCGGAATGCCGGTCAGCGTCGAAACCATCGCCGTCACCATGCCCACGCCCGCGCTCGGGCCGTCCTTGGGCACGGCGCCTTCGGGCAAGTGGATGTGCAGGTCCTTGCGGTTGAAGATCGAAGGCTTGATCCCGTACTGCGGCCCGCGCGCCTTGACGAAGCTGAAGGCCATCTGGACGCTCTCGCTCATCACTTCGCCGAGCTTGCCTGTGGTCTTGACCGCGCCCTTGCCGGGCACCGTCACGCTTTCGATCGTCAGCAGTTCGCCGCCCACTTCGGTCCAGGCCAGCCCCGTCACCGCGCCGACCTGGTTCTCCTCGTCGGACATGCCGTGGCGGAACTTGCGCACACCGGCAAAGTCGGCGAGGTTTTCAGGCGTGATGGTGACCGCAGTGTCCTTCTTCTCAAGGATCCGCCGCAGCGCCTTCCTCGCCAGTCGCGCAATCTCGCGCTCCAGCGTGCGCACGCCCGCCTCGCGAGTGTAATAGCGGATCAGGTCGCGCAGCGCGGCCGGCTCCAGCGTGAACTCGCCCTGCTTCAGCCCGTGCGCTTCGATCTGCTTGGCGATCAGGTGCCTTTCGGCGATCTCGACCTTCTCGTCCTCGGTATAACCTTCGAGCCGGATGATCTCCATGCGGTCGAGCAGTGCCTGCGGCAGATTGAGACTGTTGGCGGTGCACACGAACATCACGTCCGAAAGATCGATATCGATCTCGAGGTAATGATCCTGGAACTTGGCGTTCTGCTCGGGATCGAGCACTTCAAGCAGTGCCGAAGCCGGATCGCCGCGGAAGTCTTGACCGAGCTTGTCGATTTCATCGAGCAGGAACAGCGGGTTCGACGTGCCGGTCTTCTTGAGATTGGTCACGATCTTGCCCGGCAGAGAGCCGATGTAGGTGCGGCGGTGGCCGCGGATTTCGGCCTCGTCGCGCACGCCGCCCAAGGACTGGCGCACGAACTGGCGGCCGGTCGCCTTGGCGATCGACTTGCCCAGCGAGGTCTTGCCGACGCCCGGCGGGCCGACGAGGCACAGGATCGGCCCCTTCAGCTTGTTGGTGCGCGCCTGCACCGCAAGGTACTCGATGATGCGGTCCTTGACCTTGTCGAGCGCGTAGTGATCGGCATCGAGGATCGCCTGCGCCGCCGCGATGTCCTTCTTGAGCTTCGACTTCTTGCCCCAGGGCAGGCCAAGCAGCACGTCGAGGTAGTTGCGGATGACGGTCGCCTCGGCGCTCATCGGCTGCATCGTGCGCAGCTTCTTGAGTTCGGCAGTCGCCTTGGTGCGCGCTTCCTTGGAAAGCTTGAGCGTGTCGATCTTTTCCTGCAGCTCGGCAATCTCGTTGCCTTCGCCATCATCGCCGCCGCCCAGCTCCGACTGAATCGCCTTCAATTGCTCGTTGAGGTAGTACTCGCGCTGCGTCTTCTCCATCTGGCGCTTCACGCGGCCACGGATCTTGCGCTCCACCTGCAGCACGCCAAGCTCGCCCTCCATGAACGAGAGCACCATTTCGAGCCGCTTGAGGGGATCGGCCTCGGCCAGCACCGCCTGCTTCTCCGCGACGCGCGCGGCAAGGTTCGCGGCGACCGCGTCTGCCAGCTTGCCGGCATCTTCGATATCGCCGAGCTGCGAACCCGCATCCTGCGGCAGCTTCTTGGAAAGCTTGGCATATTCGCCGAACTGCTCGACCACCGAGCGCATCATGCCCGCGATCTCGGCGCCGGAGACGTCCGCCGCCTCGATCAGCTCGACTTCGGCCCTCACCAGTTCGCCCTCGTTTGCGGTCTCGGTCGTCAGCGCCTTCAGCTCGGCGCGCTTCTGGCCTTCGACGAGCACGCGCACAGTGCCATCGGGCAGCTTCAGCAGTTGCAGCACCGTGGCGATCACGCCGGTATCATAAAGGTCGTCGCGGTCCGGATCGTCGCAACCGGGATCGAGCTGCGCGAGAAGGAAGATTTCCTTCGAGCCAGCCATGGCCACTTCCAGCGCCGAGACCGATTTCTCGCGGCCGACGAAGAGCGGCACGACCATGCCGGGGAACACGACAATGTCGCGCAAGGGAAGCAAGGGATACTGTGTCATAGCTTCAATTCCATTCGCCCTGCCGCCGGGAGAGAGAACGGCAGGTTCTCTTGAAACTGAATATGGGAGCCCTCCCCCCTGCCCGCAATGGCCCGTTGTGCCGGGATTGTGGATGAGGGCGCGAGAGATCAGGCCGCGAAGGCCAAGCTCAGGGCAGCGGCTGCACTACCGGCTCAGAAATGAACACCGGCGCGGGCGGAGCCGGGGGTGCCTCCACCGCAGGTGCTGGCTGAGCGGCAGGCGCAGCTGGCGCTTGCTCCGGCATCGCTGCCGCATCAGCTGCCTTGTCATCCTGTTCGATCACGCGCTTCTCGGCCGCCGAAACGGGCGCCGTCGCCGCCCCGATCGGCCGCGCGAACGGGCCATAGCGGGTCTGGCCTTTCGCCAGCGGCCCGCGCCCGTGCAGCGCCTCAATCTGGTCGATGCGCGATTGCAGGTAAACGCGGCGATAGGTCGAATAGGGATCGGCTGCGTTGCGCAGGCGCTTGAAGTCCTCGTCCGCCTCGTTGCGGTAGTCGAGCGCGTCGATCACGCCCATTGGCAGGGCATACCAGGCCTGGTTGAACGGGCTTCCCACCGCGAGCGGCACGGCCAGCCGGTCCGCGAACAGGCCCACAAGATCGCGCACCGTCGTCGGCCCGACGAGCGGCAGAAACAGATAGGGACCCGGCCCCACGCCATAATAGCCGAGCACATTGGCAAGGCCGTTCTGGCGATAGGGCAGGTTGAACGGCTTGCTTCGGGCAACGTCGATCGTGCCGCCGAGGCCGATGGTGGAGTTGATGCCGAACCGCCCCACCGTCTCGAACATCTTGCCAGGCTTGAGTTCAAGCAGGAAGGCCGCCGCCGCTACCGGTTCGCGCAGGTTGCGGATGAAATTGCGCAGCGCCATGCGCAGCGGGCGCGGCACGGCTTTCTGATAGCCGCTCGCCACCGGGCCGACGACAAGATCATCCGCCTTCTGCAGCACTTCGTAGCTTGTCTGGTTCGCCTTCGCGAGTGGGTCTTCGGGCGGAGCCTTCTGCGCGCCGGATACGACGATCTCGCCTGAAGGCGGGGGGATTTCGCCCGCAAGCGGGGGAAGCGGGTCCGGCGTGGCGGCGGCAGACCGAGTGGAGGGCGAGGCCGCAACCGGGGGAGCAGCCGCAAGCTGGGCATCGGCAGGAGGGGCACTGGCCAGGGCGGCGGCAGCAAGCAGGGCAAATGCGCTCAGGGGGAAACGACCTTTATAAGGCCAGCCGGCTGGCAACCGGCGGCCCGTGAGATTTTTGTGACAGATCGGTATAACGCCTGTGTCCCCCGGACGCCAGACTGTCACACAAAGGTCGCGCGGCAGAGTGCCCGTTTAGAACGGCAGCTTGAAGCCTGGCGGAATGCCCGCCGCCATCTGCACTTTCTGCATTTCTTCCGCTGCGGCCGCATCGGCGCGCTGGCGGCAATCGTTGAAGGCGGCGGCGATCAGGTCTTCGAGAATGCCCTTCTCGGCCTTGTCCATCAGGCTGTCATCAATCGCGACACCTATCACGCGTCCCTTGGCCGAAGCCTTGATCCTGACGAGCCCGCCGCCGGCCACACCTTCCACTTCGATCTGGTCAAGCTTGCCTTGCGCGTCCTCCATCTGCTTCTGGATGGTCTGGGCGGCAGCCTGTGCGGCCTGGATCATCTCTTCCATCGACTTCATGCGCGTTTGCTCCAAGGTTTCCGTTCGGTGGCGGATATAGTGGTTTCGTCGATCATTTCAGCCCCCGGAAACGCAGCGAAAGCGGCGCGCACCAGCGGGTCTTCACGCAGCGCGGCGTCCTCGCGCGCGGCAGCTGCGGCGCGCGCTTCCTCAAGGCTGGGCATGGCGGCAGAAAGATCGCCGGTGCGCTCGACCCGCCACGACCCGCCGGTCGCGCCTTCCAGCCCGCGCCGCATGTCCGCTGTGGGATCACCCGGAATGCCGGGCGCCAGCGCATAGACGAGGTACCCCGGCGCAAGCGAGACCACCCGCACCGAAAGCCGCATGGCCGAACCGATCAGCGGCGAGATCTGTTCGACCTGCTCGACAAGGTGCGCCCACTGCCCTGATATCTGGGCCGCCTTGGCCTCCGCGCTCGGCGGGGCAGCAGCAACCGGCGCGGCCCCGCCAGTCGGTGCTCCTACCTGCATGGCAGGCGGATTGGCAGCAAAGGCTTCGAGCTGTTTGATCAGCCCGCCTGGGTCTGGCAAGTCCGCCGCGTGCATCACCCGCAGCAGCGCCATCTGCGCCGCCACCAGCGGATCGGGCGCACCGCGTACTTCCTCGTAGCCCTTGAGCAGCAATTGCCACAGCCGGTGCAGCGCGCCCGCGCCGAGCTTCTTGGCCCAGTCTTCCAGAGCCTCCCGCTCTTCGGACGAACGCGCGTCCGCCGCACCCGAAATCTGCGCCACCGTCACCTTGTGGACGAGGTCAAGCTGCGCACGCATCATCGCGGTGGGCTCGATCCCCAGCGCAAACTGGCTCGCCACTTCCTCCAGCACGCCGTCGCCCTTGCCGCCGATCACCGCACTGAACAGGCGGCGCTGCATGGTCTTGTCGGCAAGGCCCAGCATCTCGCGGACCTGCTCGGCTGTAACGGCTCCTCCGCCCGCCATATCGGCATGGCTGATCGCCTGATCGAGGATCGACAGCCCGTCGCGCACCGAACCTTCGGCGGCAGCGGCGATCATCGCGAGCGCCTCGTCCTCGGCCGCAACGTTCTCCGCCTCGCAGACTTTGCCAAAATGCGCGGCGAGCACCGGCGTCTGGATCCGCCGCAAGTCGAACCGCTGGCAGCGCGAGAGCACCGTCACCGGCAGCTTGTCCACTTCCGTGGTCGCGAAGAGGAACTTCACATGCGCCGGCGGCTCTTCCAGCGTCTTCAACAGCGCGTTGAAGGCGTTGCGCGACAGCATGTGCACTTCGTCGATGATGTAGATCTTGTAGCGCGCCGAAACCGCCGCATAGCGCACCGCCTCGATGATCTCGCGCACGTCGTCGACGCCAGTGTGGCTCGCCGCGTCCATCTCGATCACGTCGATGTGCCGGCCCTCGGCAATCGCCACGCAGGGCTCGCAGACCCCGCAAGGATCGATCGTCGGTCCGCTCTGCCCGTCCGGCCCGATGCAGTTGAGCGCCTTGGCGATGAGGCGCGCGGTGGAGGTCTTGCCCACCCCGCGCACGCCGGTCATCAGGAAGGCATGCGCCAGCCGCCCGCGCCGGATTGCGTTGCCCAGCGTCTGGACCATCGCGTCCTGCCCGATCAGTTCGGCAAAGGTCTGCGGGCGGTACTTGCGCGCCAGCACGCGGTAGGGCTGGCCTGAGGGTGCTGGCGCAGGCGCCGGGGCTGCAACCGGCGGCGCCGCCCTTTCCTCACGCACAACGGGCGCGGGCGCCGGATCGCCGAACATCGAGGCCTGCCCCGCTGCCTCAAGCTCCGCCGCCGAGGGACCCTCGTCCTCGGGCTCATCCTCGATAGGCGCGCCAAACATGTCGGTGGAATCGACCATGGCCCTTGATTAGGCTCTCCCGCGCCAATTGTCGAAGCCCCCTGCCCCAACTCTCCGGGGATTGACAGACAGGGCACAAACGAGAACCTTCCCGGCATGAGCACCATCACGCCCGGACGGATGACCGCCGCCCATCAGGGCCCCCTTGTTGTCTTCGTGATCGGCATGCGGATCAATCACTTCCACAAGGTGGGCAAGTGGTGGCCGGTGTTCCAATCAATGGGTCCGATGCTCGCCGAAGTCTCGCGCGATCCGACGAGCGGCTTTCTCGGCTACGAATTTCTCCTGCGCAGCCTGCGCACGGTCGTCCTGCTCCAGTACTGGCGCGATTTCGACAGCCTCGAGGCATACGCCCGCGCCCGCGAAAAGCAGCATTGGCCGGCCTGGACCGCCTTCAACAAGGCCATCGGCAATGACGGGACCGTCGGCATCTTCCATGAGACCTATGTCGTGCCCGAACATGGCAGCGAGACCATCTACGGCAATATGGTCCCCTTCGGCCTCGGCAAAGTCAGCGGCGTGGTGCCCGCGACAGGCTCTCGCAACGAAGCGCGCTCGCGGATGAAGGGCATATCTGGCGGGGATTGAAGGAGCCGGGCGACCCGCCGCACATCGTTGTGGCTGCTTCCTTCCGGACCTGACCAGGTTGGCGACAGCAAACGTCCGCCCGACTCCCGCCGCGCATATGGCGGTAGCCGTCACAAAAATCAATGCTCCCCAAATCCTCTCCATTTTTGCGAAGCACAAATGGAGAGGTGGCAACCCGAACGGCTGACGGAGGGGGCCTTACCGGAAGTTGTCGGCGTAGCTCTGCAGCTTGAGGCGCTTCGGCGGCACCGGGCTGACATGGGCGGCAATGCCATACTTGTCGGCATAGGCCTTGGCCTCTTCCGCCGAACCGAAGGTCAGCACGACCTGCACTTGCGTATCGCCGGAGCCGGCCCAGCCCATCAGCGGATCGGGCTTGCGCGCCTCGGCCGGTGCGAATTCAAGAACCCACTGGTCAGTGCGCGACTTGCCCGATTGCATGGCGTTTTTCGGGCGCTGGTAGATGCGTGCAGTCATGTGCGCCCCTTGGCCACGAATCGGCTTTGAAATCAAGTGCGGGTTGGTTCGGAATGCGGTGTGTGAGGCTCTGGATTCCCGCCTGCGCGGGAATGACGAAGGTTGGTGTGTCTTTCGTCATTCCCGCGCAGGCGGGAATCCAGAGCACAACAGCGCAGCCCCGACGATCTAACGCTTCCCCGCCTGAAATGCGTTCTTGGTCCTCAGGCTCGCCTCTTCCTCCCACGGAGCATCCGGCCAGCGGTGCTTGGGATAGCGGCCCTTCATGTCCTTCACCACATCGCGCCACGAACCGCGCCAGAAGCCTGGCAAATCGGCGGTCGTCTGGATCGGCTTCTGCCCCGGCGAGGTCAGCGAAAGCAGCAATGGCCGGGGCGGATCGCCTACCATCGGATGCCGGTCCAGCCCGAACAGCGCCTGCACGCGCAGTTCCACCGCCGGTCCGCCCTCATGCGCATAGTCGATAGCATGGCTGGTCCCTGCGGGCGAAGTAAACTCCGCCGGTGCCAGACGGTCGAGCGTGCTCCGGGCGTTCCAGTCGAGCCGACCCAGCAACGCCTCATGCAGCTTGCCCGCCCCGATCTGGAAATCGCGCCGCCCGGCCAGCAGCGGCCCCAGCCATTCCTCCGCATCGGCCAGCAGCGCCGCATCGGAAAGCGCGCCCAGCCCCGCGTACCGCGCCCGCTCGATCAGCGCCAAGGCCTTCTCGCCCAGCGGTAGCAGCGCCACCCCCTCTGCGCGGAAGCGCTCCAGCAGCAGCGCTTCCACCGCCTCGGCCGGCGGCGAAGGATCGGGCACTCGCGCCAGCACGACCGCGCCGAGCCGCCGTTCGAGCCGCGCTTCGACGCGTGCCTCCGCTGCGTTCCAGCTCAGCGCATGCCGCGCCTCGATCCGGTGCGCGATGTGCCGGGTCACCTCGGCTTCCTCCAGCGCCACCGCCGCCGTGATCCGCGCGCCCTTGGCCTCACCCTGCGCATCGCCGATCACCAGCCACGGTGCACGGACCAGCGAACTTGCCGGATCGAGCCGGTAGCCCCGCCCACCCGAGGCCAGCCATTCCTCCCCGCTCGCCGATCGCGCCCGCGCGATCCGTTCCGGGAAGGCTTCGGCGAGCAGCGCGCCAAGCGACACTTGCGGTCCTTGCTCTGCGGCAAGCTCCCGTGCGGCGTGCTCGGCGGCCCTCGCCCAGCGCGAGGCCAACTTGCGCGAGGCCTCCGCCCGCCCGCCCCTTTCGCGCGACCAGCGCTCAAGCCGTGCGGCAAGATCCTCGCCCCGCCCGCCAAGCCCGCGCTCCTGCAGCAGCAAGGCCAGCCGCGCCGCATCTTCCGCCTGCCCCCGCGCGGCGGCGAACAGCAGCATATGGGCCAGCGCCGGCTCCATCGGCAGCGACGCCATCGCGCGGCCATGTGCTGTAATCCGGCCCTCGTCATCCAGCGCCCCCAGCGCCGCCAAAGCCGCCCGCGCCGCCGCCATGGCTGCCGCAGACGGTGGATCGATCCACGCCATCTCCGCCGGATCGCCCGCGCCCCATTGGGCCAGCGTCAGCGCCAGCGGGGTCAGATCGCTCGTCAGGATTTCCGGCGGATCAAACGCCTCGCGCCCGGCGTGCGCCGCTTCTTCCCACAAGCGATAGGCGACGCCCGGCCCCTGCCGCGCCGCGCGGCCCGCGCGCTGCGCCGCCGAGGCCTGGCTCGC
>NZ_JAIEPN010000159.1 GCF_019748365.1 Novosphingobium sp. | reverse complement strand
ACGTTCTGCCACAACGCCGGCTCGTTCCAGGCCTGGAACATGAGCACGCCCAAGCGCGTCGGCGCCTGGTACGGCTATCGCATGGTGCGCAACATCAACGGTGAGTACATCACCCCGCTCGCCAGCGTGTTCCCGAAGCACCGCCTTGGCCCGCAGGGTGATCCGCTCAAGGTCAACTGCACGACCTGCCACCGCGGCATTAACAAGCCTCTGAACGGTGTCTCGATGGTCAAGGACTACCCGGCCCTGCGCCCGTCCGCACCGATGGTCACCGCAGCGGCAGCTCCGGCTCCGGCCGCGGCACCGACCAAGATGCCCTGACCCCGGTCAGGCAAACCAACACCCCCGCGCACGCAACCGGCGCGGAATACCTGGCCCCCGCCGATCCCTAGGGATCGCGGGGGTTTTCTTTTGTACAGCATCCTGCGGTAAAGGTGCAGCTTTGCTAGGAAAGAACCTTGCGGTTCGAAAACCAAGCAGTTGCAGACATTTGAAGATGGGTTAGCCTGCAATATGCGCGAAGCTCACGACCTGCAGGTAAGTTCGATCCTGCGCAGCGACCCCATCCGCTGGCATCTTTTGGGATTGGTGGCAGATCTCGGTCTGCCAGATTGCTGGATCGCGGCCGGGTTTGTCAGGAATGCGGTCTGGGATGCCCTCCACAATCGCCAGCCACGGCCACCTCTTGGAGATGTCGATGTGATCTGGTTCGATCCAGACCGCATTGAGGAATGGCATGATCACCGCATCGAAGAAACTCTCAGAGTCGCTGCTCCTTCAATTGACTGGTCGGTGAAGAATCAAGCGCGGATGCATACTCGTAACGGCGATTCACCCTATCAATCTGCAACCGACGCCATGCGGTATTGGCCCGAGACGGCGACAGTCGTTGCGGCAAGGCGCATTGGGAGGGATCAACTCGAGATTGCCAGCCCGCTCGGCTTGGATGATCTCTTCAACCTGGTGCTTCGGCCGACGCCGAGGTTCATCGCTGAAAAATTGATCATCTATGAAAGAAGGGTCAGCTCAAAGGCCTGGATGACAGAGTGGCCATTGCTTGCCGGCACGAAGCCCCTTGACCGGTGACCTCGGCTCTTCTGACTTGCTGTCCATAGCTGCTGCGCTCGCCATACGGCAAGGTTCCTGCTGAGGAACCCATTGACGCTGAATTGAGCATTGCAACCTCGCGGTAACAGTTACCCTCGCTCTGGATTTCGGTCTGCACAGGAAAGACGAAGAACCTGCAATCCATCCGATGCTGGTAGTCTCTAACGCCCCTTCCCCCGCCGCAGCATATCCGCCAGATGGACCGGGAACGAGGCCGCCAGCGGCAGCGCGATCAATGGCCAACTTGCGCCCACCAGCGCGGCGCGCAAGGACAGCATCATGCAGGCGCCGGGGAGCAGGAGCAGCGCGACGTCGATGGCAGGCCGCCCTGCCCTGAGCAGGATCAGCGCTTCGATCGCCAGCACGGCAAGCACGAGATCGGCGGCGTGGCCGCTGGCGAAGAGGGCGGTCAGATCAGGCATGGGGCGCCCTCAGGAGAACGGCCCGTTGAGCTGGATCACCTGCCAGTTGAGCGCGCCGGCGGTGGTGACCCAGGCGAGATAGGGCAGGAGCAGCAGCGCGGCGCTGCG
This sequence comes from Novosphingobium sp., assembly GCF_019748365.1. Classification (GTDB taxonomy): domain Bacteria; phylum Pseudomonadota; class Alphaproteobacteria; order Sphingomonadales; family Sphingomonadaceae; genus Novosphingobium. The sequence continues at coordinate 9,325 of NZ_JAIEPN010000159.1, read as the reverse complement.
AGAAAAGCGTGCGCAGGCCACGATCAGCACGATGATCGAGAACCACAGCATCGCCAGTTCGACAAAGGCCCAGTCCGGCCGCCGCAGCTGGAAGAACAGCACGGTCCACATCACATTGAGCGCGCCGTTGAGCGCGAACAGGCCGATCAGCGTATCGGCAGAGCGGCTGTCGGGCGCAGCGCGCCACGCGTTGACGCCCGCGGCGGCGATCAGCGCGAAGACGACCGTCCAGATCATGCCGAACGCGGGCGGCGGCGGATTCCAGCTGGGCAGGCGCAAGCTCTGGTACCAGCCGGTCGTGTCCGTCATCGTGCCGCCGACGCCGGCGACAACGATCGCTGCGATGGCAGCAATGGCAATCGGCAGCCCCCAGGGACGGTCACCCATCCGGTTGCTCAAGGGTGAGCAGCCCTGAGACCAAGGAGATGCGCGGTGTCCTTCAGGAAGATCCTGAGGTGCGCCATGGGATCGGCGCGGACCAGTTTCTTGTTCATATAGGCCTGCCAGGTCAGCCGCTGCACATCGGGATCCGCGCACATCGCGACGAAGCGTTCGCGGCGCTTGTCGCTGGAATACCAGAAGTATTGCATGATGCCGAGGATCCAGAACACCCGGCCATGTTCCTTGAGGAAAGTACGCCGCGCGGCCTTGAGCGCGCTGGGCTTGCCGGTGAGGAGGAACTGGTGCGCGGCGTTCGCGGCGTGGCGGCCGCACGTCATCGCGTAGTAGATCCCCTCGCCCGAGGCAGGGGCGACAACGCCGGCGGCATCGCCCGAGACGAGCACATCGCGCCCGTTGTCCCAGCGCTTCAGCGGCTTCAAGGGGATCGGCGCGCCTTCGCTGCGCACGGTCTCGCAATCGGCAAGGCCCATTTCCTGCCGCATCGTGGCGACCGAACCGCGCAGCGAGAAGCCCTTGTTGGCGCTGCCCACACCGATGCTCGAGGTTTCGCCATGCGGGAAGACCCAGCCATAGAAATCGGGTGAAACCTTGCCCTGATAGATCACGTCGCAGCGGGCGGGATCGAAGCCGTGGGCATTCGCGGGCGGGGACTTGATGATCTCGTGATAGGCGAAGACGCATTTGACGTTTTCGCTGTTGGGAATGCTGTCGCGCGCGACGCCGGAACGCGCGCCATCCGCGCCGATCACCAGCTTTGCGCGCACGCGGTGCTCCGGCCCGCCGCGGCTTTCGCGGTAGACGACCACGGCGCCTTCGGCCCCGTCGCGATCGATCCGCTCGAACGTGCCGGTGCGGCGCTGCGCGCCGACCATCGACGCGCGGGCGCGCAGCCATTCATCGAACACATCGCGATCGACCATGCCGACATAGCCGATCTCGCCCACCGGCATATCGACCGCGCGGTCCGATGGTGCGACCATGCGCGCCGAGCGGGCGCGGGCCACGAGCAGGCTGTCAGGGATGGCGAATTCCTCCATCAGGCGCGGGGGAACCGCGCCGCCGCAGGGCTTGATGCGCCCTGCCCGGTCGAGCAGCATGACCGAATGGCCCATGCGCGCGAGGTCTGCAGCAGCCGTGGCACCGGAGGGCCCACCGCCCACAACGACGACGTCGAATTCGATCCCGCTCATGCTTCCACCTCCCGAAAAGTCATTGCCGCGCCGTGCCTTGCAATGCGCGCTGCCATCACCGCCGCGGCCATGAAGAGCATGGCCTCGATCGCAAAGATTGATTGGAACGCGCGCCCGTCGCTCTCTGCATGGCGCGCCAGATCGACGCCGATGGCGCCAGCGAGCCCGCCCAGCCCGAAGGCGATACCCTGCGCCGCGCCCCAGACGCCCATGCGCACACCGGTATCGGCGCCGGATCCGCTGCCGGCGAGGCTCATCATCGCGCCGATTGCGGAGACTGCGAAGACGCCGTTGGCAAAGCCGAGCACGGCGATATTGGCAGCCAGCGGCCAGCCCGGCCCGACCCCTGCGCCGACCGCAAGGCCCGCCAGTGCGAGGGCCGAGCCGACGCAGCCGGCGGCGATCCAGCCGCGCAGTTCCCCGGCAGCGCGGCCCGCCAAGGCGCTTCCGCCAACGCCTGCGACGATCATGCCGAGGAGCACCCCGCTATGCTGGACGGCGGAGAGCGAGGTCGATTGCGCGGGGCTCATGCGGAAGACGATCCCGGCGAAGGGTTCGAGGATGAGGTCCTGCATCGAATAGGCGAGCATCGAGAGGAAGACGAAGACCGTGAAGCGCCGCGCGGCGGTTTCGGCGAAGACCGCACGCAGGGCATCGCCGAGGCTGGTCTCGCGCGTCGGTTCGGGCGTCGCGGCCTGCACACCGCGCTCGAGCCGGAACGTGGCGAGCACGGTGAGAACGAGCGCGGCGAGCGCGATGCTGCCGGAGACCTCGACCAGCCGCCCCCACGAGAAGGGTGCGAGCAGCGCGCCGGCGGTCCCTGCGGAAATGACGATGCCCATGACCATCATGATCCAGGTGAGCGCGGCGGCCGCCGCGCGGCGCTGCGGCGCGACCCCGGCGGCGAGGAGCGCGAGGAGCGATGTGCCCGCCGCGCCGACGCCGCCACCGATCAGGATGAAGCCGAGAAGCAGGACCACGTTGGCCGCGAGCGGCTGCGCCTCGCCCAGTGGCAGTGCGCAGACCGCGAGCATGGCGCCAAGGCCGAGCACGGCGACGCCGCCGATGATCCACGGCGTGCGGGCATGGCCGCGATCCGAGCCGTGGCCCCAGACGGGGCGCGCGAGCTGGACGGCATAGTGCAGCGCGACGAGCCCCGCTGGGACGGCGGCGGCCATGCCGTACTCGACGACCATGACGCGATTGAGCAGCGAAGTCGCCAGCATGACGATCGCGCCGATGGAAGCCTGGACCAGGCCGAGCCGGGCGATGGAGAGCCAGCCGAAGCCGGGGGTTGCCTTCGGGCGGGCCATCACCAGTGGCCGCCAAGGCCGCCAGCGGCTGCCAGCATGCCAAGGACATAGAGCGTGACGCCGGTTCCGCCATACCACGGCGCGCGGCCGGCCGGATCGGCGATCAGTTTGGGCATCAGTGCGAACTGCACGGCGAGGACCGCAGCGACGATCAGCGCGGACAGTGTGAGCCCCTGCTGGACAAGGTAGATCGCCACGATCACTTGCGCGAGCGCCATGACCCCGCAGGCCAGCAGCGCCGCATTGCGCACGCCGAGCACGACCGGAAGCGAGCGCACCCCCGTCTGCTTGTCGCCCTCTACCGCCTTGAAATCATTGAGTGTCATGATGCCGTGCGCGCCGAGACTGTAGAGCACGAGGACGACGAGGACGGGCGTGGACGGCAGGGTGCTCGTCATCACTGCCGCGCCGGTGAACCAGCTGAGGCCTTCGTAGGTGAGGCCGACAAGCGCCGGGCCCCACCAGCCGCTCGCCTTCAGGCGGAACGGCGGCGCACTGTAGGCCCAGGCAGCCGCGAGGCCGACGACAGTCGCGACCATGACCCAGATGCCGAGCGCGGCGCCGACTGCAAAGGAAAGCAGCGAACCTGCGCATGCGATCCACAAGCCCCAGCGGCCGGGAATGCGGCCCGAGGGGATCGGGCGGTTCGGCTCGTTGATGGCATCGACGTGGCGATCGAACCAGTCGTTGATGGCCTGGCTGTTGCCGCAGACAAGCGGACCAGCGAGGAGGCCACCTGCAATGATCGCGACCCAGTGGCCCGAGGCGGGTTGGCCCGAGGAAACAATCCCGCACATGAAGGCCCAGATCGGCGGAAACCAGGTGATCGGCTTCAAGAGCTCCAGCACGTCGCGCGGCGCGGGACGGCGAACGGTGAGCGCCATCGAAGGGGCCGAAGAGGCTGGCTGCGTCATACCTGGGAGGGTATGGTTGACACCCCTAAGTGTCAATTGATTCTTACACTTGCGCGCGAGACGCTATTCGCTCTCACCCACCAGATTGCCGAGCCCGTAGCGGTGCAGCTTGGAATAGAGGCTCTGGCGGCTGAGGCCGAGAATTTCGGCGGCAGATGCGCGGTTGTCCGAGGTGTAGGCCAGCGCGGCTTCGATGCAGAGGCGCTCGATCAGATCGGTGCTCTCGCGCACGATTTCCTTCAAGGAAGCGCGGCCGACGAGTTCGGTGAGCTGCTCGACCGAGCGCGGCAGATCGAGTGGCGTGGGCGGCAGATCGCGCAGGCGGCGGCCGATCTCGCGGATGGCAAAGCCGTAGCACGGATTGTCGCCCGAGGTGCGCACGGCAGACAGCTCCACCGGCTCCTCCAGCTCGGAATCGCGCGCGCGGACGACGGTGCTGACATTGCGCGCGAGGCCGTACTTGGTGAGCTGGCCTTCGATGAGATCGAGATCGATCCCGGGACGGCCGACGAACTCGCCAAGCGGGCGGCCGCGGATCTGATCGAGCGAGGCGGCGCGCGCGAGTTCGAGGAAGGCGATGTTGGCCGCGATGATCCGCATGTCGGAATTGGCGACGACGAAGGCATCGGGCATCCGTTCGACGATATCGAGCAAGGTGGCGGCACCCTCGGTGGTGCGGCTGCCGGCAGTGCTCAGCCGCACCAGCAGATAGCGCCCGCCAAGCTGGCGGAAACCGGTGGCGGAAATGGTGAGCTGGGCGCGGGCCCGTTCGAGCTCGACCGTCAGCGGGGAGACTTCGGATGTCGTCAGCACCGCGCCGAGATAGGCGATCAGCGCATCGCGCGAACCGCGGGCGACGAGCCCGGACAGCTTGGCGCCGACAAGGCTGCCCGGCCGCGCCTCGAGCACGGTGTGCGCGGCGGGGTTCGCTTCCTGGATGCGCTGGCTGTCCGCCTCGACCAGCAGGACCGGTTCGGACGACAGATCGAACAGCAGGCGATAGCGTGTCTCGATCTGGCGCAGGCGCATGTAGTCCCGCTCGAGCGACTGCTGGGCCTGAAGGAGGCGCTGCTGCAGCACGACCGCGTTGCGCATGTCGCGCCCGACCGCGATGAGATGCTTGCTGCCCTCAAGACGGATGAGGAGATAGCGGACCGGGATGTCGCCGGCAGTGCTGGTGTGGTTGATCTGGCGCCAGCGATTGCCCGCATCGCCATGCTCCGCCTGCAGCATATCCTTGATCTTGCTGCGGCTTTCGACGGTGACGGTGGCATCGAAGTGCTGCCCGATCCAGCCGTCGCACCCGGGAAAGTCCTGCCGACTGGCGGCAACGTCGAGAATGATGCCATCGGTATCAAGCGCGAGGGTGACATCGCCTGAGGCGATCACAAGGCGCATGGCATCGGACGGTCCGATGCCGTTGAAAGCGGATTCCGTCCGGGAAAACGGTGTCTTGTCCGCGAGGGCGCGTTCGGGTTCTACCACGGTGGCGACCGGCCCTAGCCGGCGTTCACGGTCCGGTGCGTAGCCGCGCCGACCAGACGGTTGGCGAGAGCGAGCGCTCCGGGTGCATCAACCGCCGAGCCATCCGCGCCGGCTTCGAGAGCCATGGCCGGATTGGCATTCACTGCATGTCCACCCACCAGAATACTGACGTCTTGGCACATGGACACGCTGCGGATCGCCTTGATTGTTCTTGCGAGGGAATCGGTAGTAACATCGCAGGATACGGTCAAGCCGACGAGATCGTAGGATTTGTTGGCAACTTTCGCGACCAGCTGGCGCATGTCGGGCGCGACCAGCACCTCGCTGTCCCACGCGGCGCGCACGAAGACTTCGTGCACCATCGTCGCGCCGAAACTGTGCTGGTCACCCGGGATGGGCGAAAACGGCGCGCGGCGCGGCGCGGTGAGCGGACCGGTGATGATCGGGCTGCCCCACGCAATCTCGCGCATCACTTCCTGCAGGCGCCAGAGACCGATGGTGACATCGAGGAAATCGCAAAGGTCCTCTTCCCAGAGCACGCCGAGGCGGCGCGCGGCCGGGGCCAGCAGATCGACGAAGATCGCATCGATACCGACCCCGCGCGCGAGATAGTCCTCGACATGGACAAGCAGCTCGTCGGCCTGAAGGGTCAGGGGAAGCGCCGAGAAGCGCGCGACATCATCGGCCGTGATCACGCCACCGCCGCTGGCAACCGAACGGCCCGGGCGCATGCGATGCGCGACGAGAAGCTGGGGGATGATCTCACCCTCGATCAGGGTGCTGATGGCAGAACTGGAGCCGGAACGCTGCTGGCGCCGCGAGCTTCCGCCCCGGCCATTGCCGCTGTTGCCGCCACTGCTGCCTTTGCGGCGACCGTTGACGGGTACGCCGGTATGTTCCTCGTGCGCAGCGCCCGGGTCCGCCTTGCGCGGTCCCTGGCCACTCTGCGGCCCGCTCTTTCCAACCGCCAAGTCCATGTCAGACTCTCCCGTCTGCCGCGCCAACGTGGCCGCGTGGGGATAGTGGTTCAAGACACTCCGACTCTGTCCCTTCCTCAAGACCTACGCCCATTGCCCGACCTTGGCAAACCCCATCATGTCAATTTTTCTTGTCGTCCAATTTTATTGACAGTCTGTTCGAACGAGTCGTAAGCTGCTCATTGCGAAGAGGATGGGACGCACGAAATGTCGGAAGCTCGTACGACAGCGCTGCGCGGATTCAGGTCCGGATCGGACTACCGCCAGAACGCTCGCGGGCCGGCCCGGCTGGCCCGCCCGCTTTATACCCCGGAAGAACAGCAAAGGCGTGACAATACGGTGTGGACGCTGGTCCAGGGCGTGCTCGCGCCCTTCCAGTTCCTCGTGTTCCTCGTCAGCCTCGTCCTCGTCGTGCGGTGCCTGCTGACGGGCGAGGGCGCCTTTGCCGCCGACCTTTCGGTGATCGCCAAGACCCTCACGCTCTATACGATCATGGTCACCGGTTCGATCTGGGAAAAGGTCGTCTTCGGCAAGTGGCTGTTTGCCCCGGCGTTCTTCTGGGAAGACGTCGTCTCGATGCTCGTGATCGCGCTGCACACGGCCTACATGGTCATGCTGCTGGGCAAGTTCGGCACGCTCGAAGCGCGCCTTGCCATCGTGCTCGCCGCCTACTTTGCCTACGTCATCAATGCCGCACAGTTCGTGCTGAAACTCCGGGCGGCCCGGCTCCAGGCCCAGATGCCGAAGGGAGCCGCCGCATGAGCCCCGCACAAGCACTGGCAGCTGCTGAAACATCGCGTGACGGCGGGCTCGAAATCCTGCGCGAACGCGGCCAGCGCGAGGTTTTCTGCGGGCTGACCGGGATCGTCTGGCTGCACCGCAAGATGCAGGACGCCTTTTTCCTTGTCGTGGGATCGCGCACGTGCGCCCACCTGCTGCAATCGGCGGCGGGCGTGATGATCTTTGCCGAGCCGCGCTTTGCCACCGCAATCATCGAGGAACGCGATCTGGCCGGCATGGCCGATTGCCACGCCGAGCTCGACCGCGTGGTGGACCGCCTGCTGGCGCGCCGCCCCGAGATCCGCACGCTGTTCCTCGTGGGGTCCTGCCCTTCCGAAGTGATCAAGCTCGATCTGGGCAACGCTGCACAGCGCCTTGGCGCCAAGCACGTGCGCAGCGAAGGCCGCGAAGGCGTGCGCATCCTCGCCTATTCGGGCAGCGGGATCGAGACGACCTTCACCGAAGGCGAGGACGCCTGCCTGACGACGCTGGTGCCGGAAATGCCCGCCGAAGCGCCGGGTGCGCCGCTCTCGCTGGTCATGGTCGGCACCTTGCCGGACATCGTGGAAGACCAGTTCCTGCGCCTCTTTGCCGAGCTTGGCATTGCCCATGTCGGTGTGCTGCCGGCGCGGCGTGCGGGCGGCCTCCCGCCGGTCGGCCCCAATACGCGCTACCTCCTCGCCCAGCCGTTCCTGGGCGAGACCGCCCGGGCGCTGGAAGACCGGGGTGCGGTGCGCATCGACGCGCCCTTCCCGTTCGGCGCCGAGGGCACCGCGGCCTGGCTCACGGCCGCCGCCGCCGCGTTCCGAATCGACGAGATGCACGTCAACCGCGTGATCGCGCCGGGCCGCGAACGGGCCAAGCGGGCGCTCGAACGCTATGCCCCTGCCCTGAAGGGCAAGCGCATCACCTTCCTCCCGGACTCGCAGCTGGAAATCCCGCTGGCGCGGTTCCTCGCTACCGAGCTGGGCATGATTCCGGTCGAGGTCGGCACGCCCTATCTCCACCGCGCGCACCTTGCCGCCGACCTTGCCCGTCTGCCCGAAGGCACGCGGATCAGCGAGGGGCAGGATGTCGAGCGGCAGCTGGACCGCGTCCGCGCCGACCGGCCGGACCTTACCGTCTGCGGGCTTGGCCTTGCCAATCCGCTCGAGGCTGAGGGCCTTGCCACCAAGTGGTCGATCGAACTGGTGTTCTCGCCGGTTCACGGCTTCGACCAGGCGGGTGACCTCGCCGAACTGTTCGCCCGGCCGCTCCGCCGCCGCGACGTGATGAGGATCTAGGCCCATGCAGCTCGCCGTCTGGACCTATGAAGGACCGCCGCATGTCGGGGCCATGCGGGTGGCGACGGCGATGCGCGGCGTGCATTATCTCCTCCACGCGCCGCAGGGCGACACTTACGCCGACCTCCTGTTCACGATGATCGAGCGCCGCAGTGCGCGCCCGCCCGTGACCTACACGACATTCCAGGCACGCGATCTGGGCAAGGATACCGCGAGCCTGTTCCAGAACGCGGCGCGCGATGCAGTGGCGCGGTTCCAGCCGCAGGCTCTGCTGGTGGGTGCATCGTGCACGGCAGAGCTGATCCAGGACGATCCCGCGGGCCTTGCCGACAACATGGGCCTGCCCTGCCCGGTGATTCCGCTTGAGCTGCCGAGCTACCAGCGCAAGGAAAACTGGGGCGCGGCGGAGACCTTCTACCAGATCGTGCGCCATCTGGCGGACACCTCGGTGCGCCCCGCCCCGCGCGAAGGGCGCCGCCCGCGCGTCAACCTGCTCGGCCCCGCCGCGCTCGGTTTCCGTCACCGTGATGATGTGCGCGAAGTGCGCCGCATTCTCGATCTGCTCGGCATCGACGTGCATCTGGTGGCTCCGCTGGGCGCTTCGCCCGAGGACATCCGCACGATCGGCGCGGCCGATTTCAACATCGTGCTCTATCCCGAGATCGGCGATGAAGCTGCGCGCTGGCTCGACAAGACCTTTGCCCAGCCCGCGATCCGCACCGTGCCGATCGGCGTGGGCGCGACGCGCGCCTTCATCAGCGAAGTGGCCGCACTTGCCGGGGTCGATGCGGACCTTGCCCTGAATGATCCCTCCTCGCGCATGCCGTGGTGGAGCCGCTCGGTCGATTCGACCTACCTTACCGGCAAGCGCGTGTTCGTGTTCGGCGATGCGACCCATGCCGTGGCCGCCGCGCGGATCGCGCACGAGGAGCTGGGCTTCACCGTCTGCGGGATCGGCTGCTACAACCGCGAATTCGCGCG
>NZ_JAIEPN010000078.1 GCF_019748365.1 Novosphingobium sp. | reverse complement strand
TGGGGCTTTTTATTCAACCCAACTGGCCCCTTTTTAAACCGGTGCCTGGCCCGTTTTTATCCCGGTGTTGACAGCAGCAGAGAGTGGTCCAATCCAATGGCCACTGCTATGAAGTTACACTTTGGTACGATGTCAGTGATGTTTACGTTGCGTTTCATTGTTATGATCCCGACTTTCGCGGGTGATGTGATGACGGGTGGCGGGTAGGACATTCCTGCTGAACGTCGTTGCAACCCGCCCATTTACTGGCAGTGCAACCCGTCGCGCGAGTTCCCGCTTGCTGCATCAGCAATGTCATGCGGGTAGAGAGGTCAAGATCGCTCAGGCGCTCCCCCTTCGCGCATGATTGCAGTCGCTCTGTGAGGCGTAAAAGTCCGTCCAAGGCCGCGTCGGACTTGCCGCGCCGTTTGCTTGCATGGTCGGGAGGTTCAGAGCGGAATGTCCTGCGGGGGGAGTAACAGACGCACGTTCCGGTCATCCATCCGGCGCGTTGGCCACATATTCGCTGATTATGGCCTTAAACCAGTCAAATAGAGTGCGCGGCGGGATCGGCAGATTTCACTCCGGACACTGTCAACTGTGTCAACCTCTCCCCCGCCAACAGCCCTCCAAATCTCGTCATTCCCGCGGAGGCGGGAATCCAGATCGGGGGGCACCACTGGATTCCCGCGTTCGGGGGAATGACGAGGGAACGCAGGGAGCGGCCCCTCACTCCGCCGGTTCGACGACCTCGCCAGTCTTCGCCGCCACCGCGCCGGTTGCCTTGCCGAAGCGCAGGATGCCGTCGTCGAGCGGGTTTTCCTTCATGTACTTGCGGTCCCAGACATAGTCCTGATTGAGCTGCCAAGGCATCGTCTTGGCGTTCTTCGGCTGGATCGCAAGCCCGCGCTGGATGTAGCCGGAGGAGAGATCGAGCGGGGTATCGGCCTCCAGCGCGCTCTCGTCGGTCAGCACCGGGGTCGCGCTGTCGGCGCCCGCCTTCTTCATGTGGTTGAGCAGACGGCAGACGAAGTCCGCGTCGATATCCGCGCGCAGTGTCCACGAGGCGTTGAGGTAGCCAAAGACCTGCGCGAGGTTTGGCAGGTTCGAATACATGCAGCCCTTGTAGTACCAGCGCTCGTTCATCCGCACCGGCTGGCCGTCCATGCCCAGCGCGATCTTGCCGGCCATGGCGAGGGCGAGGCCTGTGGCGGTAACGATCACGTCGCAATCAAGCCGCTTGCCCGACTTGAGCTGGATGCCTTCTGCGTCGATGCGCTCGATATGGTCGGTGACGATATCGGCCTTGCCCGCCTTCATCGCGTGGAACAGATCGCCATCGGGCACGAGGCACAGGCGCTGCTCCCATGGGTTGTAGGGCGGGGTGAAAGTGGCGGGGTCGTACTTGGGGCCGAGCGCTTCCTGAAGTTTCTTGGTCAGGAAGTCCTTGACCTTCTGCGGCTGGGTGCGGGCGCGCTTGAACACGATGTTCTGCATCGTGACGTTCTTGAAGCGCGTGATCTTGTAGGCGAGCTTTTCCGGCAGGAACTTGCGCAGCGTGTTGGCGATCGCATCGCGCGCGGGGCGGATCGCATACCAGGTCGGCGTGCGCTGCAGCATCGTCACGTGCGCCGCCTGTTTTGCCATCGCGGGCACGATGGTGACCGCGGTCGCGCCCGAGCCGATCACGACGACGCGCTTGCCGCTATAGTCGAAGTCCTCCGGCCAGAACTGCGGGTGGATGATCGTGCCGGCAAAGTCCTCCCGGCCCGGGATGGCGGGATCATAGGGCGTGTCGTAGTCGTAATAGCCCGATCCGAGGTAGAGGAAGTTCGCGGTGGTCCGGCTGCGCTGGCCATCGGCGGCTTCACTGGTGATCACCCACCAGGCATTGGCGCTTTCCCAGTTGGCGGAGACGACCTTGGTTTCGAAACGGATGTGCTGGCGGATGCCGCGCTCGTTGACGATGCGATTGAGGTACTCGAGGATCGCGGGTCCGTCGGCGATCGATTTCTCGTGCTTCCACGGCTCGAAGATGAAGCCCAGCGTGTGCATGTCGCTGTCGGAGCGAACGCCGGGATAGCGGAACAGGTCCCAGGTGCCGCCAAGCTGCGGGCGGCGTTCGAACAGGGCGTAGCTGCGGTCCGGGCAGAGCATCTGCATGTGCGCGGCCATGCCGATGCCGGAGAGCCCCGCGCCGATGATCGCGACGTCGATGTCCGGCCGAGCGGTGCGCCGCGTAGTCTCGAAACCCATGCCATCCTCCGCTGTTATTGACACGCATGATAGCAGTCGGCGGAATGATTGCCAGTCTGTTTCAACGCGCGATTGAATGCCGCGATTGCACTCCTGCACAGAGCGCGACAGAAGGAAACCCATGCCGATCATCGCCGCGCGTCGCTATAACGAGGGGAAGCCGGACCCCGCCGATCTTGTCCTGACAGGGGTGCCGCTGACGGCGGCGGCCGTACCGCGCGGATGTTTCGACTGGATAGGGCTGTGTGATCCGACGCCAGAGGAGGTGGAGCGCGTTGGCCGCCAGTTCGAGCTCCATCCGCTGGCGATCGAGGATGCGCTCAACCCGCGCCAATTGCCCAAGGTCGATATCTATGGCCAGCAACTGTTCGTCGTCGCGCGCACCGCGATGATGGATCCGGGCGGGGACACGATCACTTACGGGCAGACCGCGATCTTTCTCGGCGCGCAGTTCATCGTGACCGTACGGGTTGGCTCCGCGCGGGCGCACGCCGATCTGCGCCGCGCGCTTGAGGCCGATACCGAGCATCTCGCCGAAGGCGCCGACTACGTCCTCCATGCCGTGCTCGATTTCATCGTCGATGGCTATCTGCCGATCGCTGATCAGTTCGAGGAAGTGGCGCACACGATCGAGGAAGCGGCGATAGACCGGTTTCCCGATCCATCGACAATCCGCCGCATATTCCGACTGCGGCGCGAACTGCGGCGGTTCGAGCGGATCATCGGGCCGATGGAAGAACTGACCCAGCGCCTTGCCGAAGCGGACCTACCAGTGATCGATCCTTCGGCTCGAATCTGGTTTCGCGACGTGCTCGACCACGTGCGCCGCGCCATGGCCCGCATGGAGAGCCTGAAGGAAACTCTGGCGGCGACAATGGAGACGGCGGGACTGCTGGAGCAGCACCGGCAGGGGGTGATCACGCGCCAGCTTGCCGCTTGGGCTGCGATCCTTGCCGTGCCGACGGCGATTGCGGGCATTTACGGCATGAACTTCGATTACCTGCCCGAACTCCACTGGCGCTGGGGCTATGCCATGGTGTGGGCGCTGATCATCGTGATTTGCGGTGGCCTGCTGTGGCGCTTCAGGCGGATTGGCTGGCTTTAGAAGCTGACCTCAGGCCGGCAGCCGCCAGTCGATCACGCCGGCGCCTTGCTCTTCGAGGAACGCGTTTGCCCGGCTGAAATGCCGGCAGCCGAGAAAGCCGCGATGCGCTGAAAGCGGGCTTGGGTGCGGGGCTTCGAGAATGAGATGGGGCCCCGTGCTCGCCTCGCGGATCAGCCCGGCCTTGGCGCGCGCATGACTGCCCCAGAGGAGATAGACGCACGGCGAAGGGCGCTGGGCGACGGCGCGAATCGCGGCATCGGTGAACAGTTCCCAGCCTTTGCCCTGATGCGAACCGGCCTGTCCCGCTTCGACGGTGAGGACCGTGTTGAGAAGCAGCACGCCGCCCTTCGCCCAGTTTTCGAGATAGCCATGCTTGGGCCGCGCGAGGCCGAGATCGGCCTCCTGTTCCTTGAAGATGTTGAGCAGGCTGGGCGGCACCGGCACGCCGCGCGGCACCGAGAACGCAAGGCCGTGGGCCTGACCGGGGCCGTGATAGGGATCCTGCCCGAGTATGACGACGCGAACCGCGGGAAGCGGCGTGTGCGCAAGTGCGGCAAGACGGGTGCCCGCGGGGGGATAGATCTGCTTTCCAGCCGCTTCCTCGGCGCGCAGAAAACCGCCCAGCGCACGCAGAGGGCGGCTGGTCAGCACGGTTTCGAGCGCGGCGCGCCAGGTTTCGGGGATTGGGACGCTTGTCATGACGTCGCAGCGTTACCGTTCCAACTGCGCGCAGGGAATACCGTTTGCATGGCCCGGGCGCGGATTGCTAACGCGCGGCTCGCAGTTTCGAGGATACGGATATGAAGATCGCAATGGTAGGCTCGGGCTATGTCGGGCTCGTCTCGGGTGCCTGCTTAGCCGATTTTGGCCATGATGTTGTCTGCATCGACAAGGACGAGAGCAAGATCGATCGGCTGCTCGCAGGCGTCATGCCGATCTACGAGCCCGGACTAGCGGAACTCGTCGCGACCAACGTGCGCGGTGGGCGCCTCTCGTTCTCAACAGATTTGGCCGGGTCCATGACAGGGGCGCAGGCGATCTTCATCGCGGTGGGCACGCCTTCGCGGCGCGGCGACGGTCACGCCGACTTGTCCTATGTCTATGCCGTGGCGCAGGAGATCGCCGATGGGCTGACCGGCCCGGCCGTGATCGTGACGAAGTCGACCGTTCCGGTGGGTACGGGTGACGAAGTCGAACGGATCATCCGCGAGCGTGCGCCAGGTGCGAAGTTTGCCGTCGTCTCCAACCCCGAATTCCTGCGCGAAGGCGCTGCAATCGGGGACTTCAAGCGGCCGGACCGCATTGTGGTCGGTGCCGAGGAGGAATGGGAGCGCGGCGTGATGAGCGAGGTCTACCGCCCGCTATTCCTCAACAAGGCGCCGCTGCTTTTTACCGGTCGTCGCAGTTCGGAGCTCATCAAGTACGCGGCGAATGCGTTCCTTGCGACCAAGATCACGTTCATCAACGAAATGGCCGATCTCTGCGAGAAAGTCGGCGCCGATGTGCAGGACGTGGCGCGCGGGATCGGGCTCGACAACCGGATTGGCTCGAAGTTCCTCCATGCCGGGCCCGGCTATGGCGGCAGCTGTTTCCCCAAGGATACGCTCGCGCTGCTCAAGACAGCAGAAGATTACGCGAGCCCGGTGCGGATCGTCGAGGCGGTCGTGCGCACCAACGATACCCGCAAGCGCGCGATGGGCCGCAAGGTGATCGAGGCCATGGCGGAGGCCGGTGTGGGCGAACCGCGCGGGCGGCGGATTGCGCTTCTCGGTCTGACGTTCAAGCCCAACACCGATGACATGCGCGATGCGCCCTCGATCGCCATCGTGCAGGCACTGCTCGATGCGGGCGCGCAGATCGTGGCCTATGATCCGGAAGGCATGGAGGCCGCAGCGCCGCTGATGCCCGAGGTGGCGATGGCAAAGAACGCCTACGACGCCGTGACCGGCGCCGATGCCGTGGTGCTCGTGACCGAATGGGACGCTTTCCGCGGCATCGATCTTGACCGGGTGGGCCAGCTTGTGAGCAGCCGCGTGCTGGTCGACTTGCGCAATGTCTACAATCCCGAGGAAGTGCGCGCCGCCGGATGGCACTATAGCAGCGTCGGACGGAAGTAGCTCCGGCCGTCGGCCCGATTCCCGCGCTTGCCGCCACCGCCCCGAAAGCCTAAGCGGGGCGGATGGCTGTATATCTTCATGAAGAAGACCTGCCCGAGGGCGTTCTTGCGCCGGGCCCGGTCGCTGTCGACACCGAAACGATGGGGCTTGTTACCACGCGCGATCGGCTCTGCCTGTTGCAGATCTCCGACGGGCATGGCGACGAACATCTCGTGCGGTTTACGGCGGGAAGCGATTATGCTGCACCCAACTTGCGGGCAGTGCTTGCCGATCCGGCGCGGCTGAAGCTCTATCACTTTGCCCGCTTCGATCTCGCGGCGATCCACCACTACCTCAAGGTGATGGCGGCGCCGGTGTTCTGCACGAAGATCGCGTCCAAGCTGGTGCGGACCTACACGGACCGCCACGGCCTAAAGGAACTGGTGCGCGAGCTGCTCGGCAAGGAAATTTCCAAGCAGCAGCAATCGAGCGACTGGGGCGCTCCGACGCTGAGCGATGCCCAGCAGGACTATGCCGCGTCCGACGTGCGCTTTCTCCACGCGATGCACGCCATCTTCGTCGAGAGGCTGGCCCGTGAAGGGCGCACCGAGATTGCACAGGCCTGCTTCGAGTTCCTGCCGACCCGGGCGCTGCTCGACATCGCCGGCTGGGCCGACCGTGACATCTTCAGCCACGAGTGAGGGCTTGCGGGTGACGTCTGCCGGATATCCAGCGCCGTGACGCAGAAGGCCGACAGCCTGCGCGGTCGCCGCCAGCATTTTGCTGCGCCCGGCGGCTTCCATGACCGCATGGTGAAGTTCGTGGCGGTGGGCTTGCCCGCGGCGATTGGCGCGCTGCTGGCGGTCCTCGTGATTGCCCCATTCTCGCCGCGCGGAGACATCAGCTTCCTGCTTGATCGCAACAAGGTGGCGATGGTCAACGACCGGCTGCGCGTGGTGAGCGCGATGTACCGCGGTCAGGACGATTCCGGCCGGAACTTTTCCGTCACCGCGGGCAGTGCGGTCCAGCATTCCGAGATGCGCGACGAGGTCGAGATGCGCGACATCACCGCGCGGGTCATGCTGAATGACGGGCCTGCCAGCCTGACGACCGGCGCCGGGGTCTATGACTTCGCCAAACAGAAGATCGACGTGCCGACCCCGGTCAATTTCGAGACGTCGGATGGCTATCGCATGGTGACCGGCGGCGCTGATATCGATATCGGCAAGCGCCTTCTGGTCAGCCAGGGCCGCGCGGAGGGACGCATTCCTGCTGGCACTTTCTCGGCCGACAGGATAAGCGCTGACCTTGAAGCGCGGACGATTACGCTTGACGGCCACGCTCGCCTGACGATGGAATCCGGCAAGCTGAAAATGCCATGACCACGCTGATCGAAGCCTTGAAGGCCGGACGGCCCTTGCGCTCCCTCGCGCTGGGATTTGCCGCATCTGCCGCGCTTGTGGCGGGTGCGCAGCATCTCGCGGCTCAGGCCATCGCTGCGCACAACAGCAAGGCTCCGGTCAATTTCGGTGCCGACCGCATCGAACTGATGGACAAGCAGAATCGCGTCGTGCTGTCCGGCAATGTCGAGATTACGCAGGCCGATCTGACCATGCGCGCAGCGCGCACCACGATGGCCTATACGGATGCAGGCACCCTGCAGATCCAGCGGATCGATGCGATGGGCGGCGTGGTGGTGACGCGCGGCAACGAGCGTGCGACCGGTGATGCGGCCGTCTACGACTTCAATGCCAAGATCATCACAATGGCCGGCAATGTTGCGCTGCGGCGCGGGACCGACACGCTCAATGGCGGGCGCTTGGTGATCGACTTGAAGACCGGAATCTCTAACATTGACGGGCGCTCGTCCGTCGCGATGTCACCTTCGATCTCGGGCGGAAAGCCGATTTCCGGCGAGCGGGTGAGTGGGACTTTCAGTGTTCCAAAGAATTGAATCCACACGTTAATTGCTACCCGAATAAATCCCTGATGCTATCGCTCGCCATGCTGTACCCGCCTGCGCACCCACCCGCGCCGAGGCTCGGACGACCTGACGTGACCCTGCACTGCTACCCAACCTTGGACCGTTCGGGTCTAGAGTTTTCCGCCTGGCCCCTGTCTGGAGGGCTGGTGGCTCCGGCTTGGTTTGCCAGCATGACCGGAGGGATATTGCCGATCGCGCTGTGCGGTCACTCGTCGTTGAAGATCCTTTGACTGTCCGACTCGGACGGGCGCCGGGCGGTCCGGCGCCAAGCCGGAGACAAGTCATGACCGATGCACCTCTAATCTGCACAGTTGCAATTGAGCTTAGCCGAGCGCGCTGGGTAATTGGCGCACTGCCGCCGAAGGGAACGAAGGTCTCCGTCGGGGCGGTACGTGGAGGAG
This sequence comes from Novosphingobium sp., assembly GCF_019748365.1. GTDB lineage: Bacteria > Pseudomonadota > Alphaproteobacteria > Sphingomonadales > Sphingomonadaceae > Novosphingobium. Next base: position 3,067 of record NZ_JAIEPN010000078.1, on the reverse strand, counting down.
ATACTGAACGTCTGATGGAGCACTTCAATAAAATTGAAGCGCGGTTGACCCGGGAGTTCGGACAAGCTGTCGAGATCAAGGTCTGCTTCGAGGCCGGATATGACGGATTCTGGCTCGCTCGATTTCTTCTTGACCGCGGCATCGATATCTATGTGCTCGACCCCTCGAGTTTCCTGATTTCGCGCAGTGGGCGACGTACCAAGACCGATCGGATCGATGTTGAGGCGATGACTTTCACCTTGCGCGCTTACCTCGCCGGCGACCCCAGGGTTTGCCGGGTTGTGCCCGTCCCTACGCCAGAGGTCGAAGACGCGAAGCGGATCAGTCGGGAGCGCACACGTTTGGCATCCGAACGGACACGACACGTGAATCGCATTCGAGGACTGCTCGCTCTGCATGGGATAAGGAACATCAAGGGTCTGTGGGGAGGCGAGCGCCGCGCGCAGCTCGATAGTCTTGTGACTGGCGATGGGCGACTTCTGGGTCGCTATTTCAAGGCGGAGATCACCCGTGAGTTTGAGCGGCTCCACTTGGTGCTGGACCAGATTAAGGCCCTCGAGGCGGAGCTCCGTGACACACTTCTCGATCCCGCGTCGCCATTTCCAGATTGGGCGAAGGTAGCAACGCTGACAAAGCTGGCCGGTATTGGCGAACTTAGCGCCACCCTCTTGGTCGCCGAGGTGTTCCAGCGACAGTATTCCAGTCGACGGCATCTCGCCTCATACCTCGGCCTGGCCCCAACTCCATATGCGAGCGGCGAGGTCCAACGGGATCAGGGCATCAGTAAAGCCGGGAACAAGCCGGTAAGGACGCTGCTTGTCGAGATTGCCTAGGCCCGGATGCTCCACCAGCCGACGAGCGAACTCGCCTTATGGTATCGCGCGCGCTTTGCCGAAAATGGCACGAGAGGCCGCAAGGTGGGGGTCGTCGCGATGGCAAGGAAGCTCGCCATCGTCTTGTGGCATTTCGTCGAACATGGGGTGATCCCAGCTGGCGCCGTGTTAAACGCGCGCTGATAATATTGAGCTTCGACGGCATGGCAGCCATCGTGGGCGTGGGTATCGACCGGGCGTAGAGATGGCACCAGCGCGCCGAATTGTAGTGAGGTCGCCCCGCGCAGCATCCCAAGGACGTGAATGAGATTATGGTCGGAGGCACAGCGCCTCAACCGGATCCAAGTGGATGCGCCCAGGACGGCGCATGGACTCCGACGGGAGATGCTCGAGCCACTGTTGTGTTAGCTAGGAGATGGCGATCAAAACACTGCTTGACGTGGACAACCAATATACAAGCTTCTACGCGAGCGGCCCAACTTTTCGCAAGCGTCTTCCAGCTACAAGAACCAGTGCGTGTTCACGCATTCGCTGCGCAGCTTGCTGTTGAACACCTCGATGAAGGCGTTATCCGGCATGATACATGTCGGTGACTCGTTCTCGAGATCAGTGCGACCTGCTAGGTTCCGCTGATCCGGGCCATGGGGCACCGGGAGCACGGAGAGTGCGGGCAGGCCGTCGCACTGACATGAGCTGCGAGCTCGAGGTCGTTATCTGGCCGCCCCTGCGACTAGCCCGGATGCGCTGCGAGCGCGGATCCGTAATTGTCGTGTTGCCCGCCAGCTCCCTCTACCTTGTTGGACCAAGGAGGAGGCTATGCGGATTGTCGGCATGGACATCCACCGGGTAGCGGCCGAGGCCGTGGCGCTGCTCGATGGCAAGTTGGTGAAGCTCGGCCGCATACCCATGTTGCGTGAGCGCCTGGAGGAGTTCGCCAGAACGGAACTCACGCACGACGACAATGTGATTGTCGAGGCGACCGGCAACGCCGCCGCTGTCGTCGAGGTCCTTGCCCCTCACGTCGATCGCGTCGTCATCGCCAACCCGAAGCAGGTGAGGCTCATCGCGCATGCCAAGATCAAGACCGACGCGATCGATGCTGCGGTGCTGGCCAAGCTATACGCAACTGGGTTCCTGCCAGAGGTTTGGGTTCCCGACGAGGCAACGCTCGCCCTCCGGCGACAGGTAGCGCGCCGGACCCAGTTGATCCGCCAAAGAGTGCGGCTGAAGAACCTCATCCAATCGGTCCTGCACGCGCATCTGACCCCGCCGTGCCCGCATGGCAACTTGACCGGGATCAGCGGGCGAAAGTGGATCGCCGCCCAGCGCCTGCCCGACGACGAACGTGCCGCCGTCCAGCGTCACTTAGCACAGATCGACCTCATCGAAGGGTCGCTCAAGGACGTGGAAGCTGACATCGCGAGGGCGACCATGTCCGACCCGGTCATACGGCGGCTGATGACGCTGCCTGGCGTTGACATGGCGGTAGCGTCGGGCGTTGCGGCAGCAATTGGTGATGTACGTCGCTTCGAAGATCCCACGAAGCTGGTCGGTTATCTTGGTCTCAATCCGAGCACCCGCCAGTCTGGCGAAGGACCCGCGTACCATGGAAGGATCACCAAACAGGGCGGAGGCCAAGCGCGCGGCATGCTCGTCGAGGCAGCATGGGCAGCGGCTCGCTCGCCTGGTCCATTGCGGGCCTTCTTCCAGCGTGTGGCAGCGAAGCGGGGCAAGCCGATCGCCGCGGTCGCCACTGCACGCAAGCTCGCCATGATCATCTGGCACATGTTGACCAAAGGGGAGGACTACATCTGGGTTCGGCCGGCCCTGCTCGCCCGCAAGTTCCGTAGCATCGAGCTCAAGGCTGGCCTGCCGCCGGAGCACGCCAAGCGAGGCGCTGCCTACGATTACAACATCCCGGAGAAGCGGGCTGCCGAGCGGGTGCGTGTCGAGCAGGCAGAAAACGCCTACGCCGACTTCACCTCCCGGTGGCGCAGCAAGCCTCGCAACAGATCGCAAGCGACAAAGAAAATGCCGGCACCTGCTTAAAAGGGCTTTTCTACAACATCCGTGTCGGTCGGCTTGCCCGGCCGCGAGAAGTCCAGCGTAACCCCGTTCTCGTATGCCCAGCGATCCAGAGCCTTTGAGATAAGCTCCGGGCCGTAGCACGTTGGGAACCGGTCCCTTGAAGAGCCGGATTGCCTTGATGAAGGCAAGGGCGCGTAGCGCCCGCA
>NZ_JAIEPN010000123.1 GCF_019748365.1 Novosphingobium sp. | reverse complement strand
TCTACGCCAGCTGGTCGCGCGGCTTCCGCTCGGGCGGCTTCAACGGCCGCGCCACCTCGCCCACCTCGATCGGGCCCTACAATCCCGAACGCGTCGACAGCTTTGAAGGCGGCGTGAAGAGCGAGCTGTTCGGCGGCAAGATGCGCTTCAACCCCACCGTCTTCTACGTGAAGTATAACAACAAGCAGGAAGACATCATCCGTGCCGCCGGTGCCGGTACCGAGACAGTGGTCGAAAACGCGGCCTCCGCGCGCATCTGGGGCGTCGAGCTCGAAATGCAGGGACGGCCGACACCCGATCTCACGCTGCGCGCCTCGGGCGGCTACCTCAATGCCAAATACGATTCGTTCCTGATCCCCGACCTTGCCAATCCCGGCCAGTTCGTTGACGTCTCCTCCCAGCGCAACTTCCGCCGCGCGCCGAAGTTCTCGTTCAACGCCGGGGTCGATTACGGGGTGCAGATCAGCAGCGCCAACCGTGTGACGATGACCATCGACTATGCCTTCATCGACGACCTGACCACCTCGCCGCTGGCGGATACGACTGGCCTGCGCCGCGATGTGATCCCCGCCTACGGCACGCTCGATGCCTCGATCGCGCTGCTGCACGAAGGCACCGCACTCAAGACCCTCCGCATCTCGGCCTATGCGCGCGACATGCTCAACAAGGGTGGCCGGCTTTCGAACGTGCTCGATGCGGGCCTGTTCTACTTCGGCGTGGTGGCCCCGCGCCAGCAGTTCGGGATCGAGGCGACGGTCAAGTTCTGAGCTGCTTTGCTGGTACCCCTCCTCATGTGGGGAGGGGTATTTTGCCTCCGGTGCCTTCAATAAACCTCGTCATTCGCGCGAAGGCGGGAATGACGAGTCAGGGGAGCAATGCGCGGAGTTCCCATTGCCACTTTCTCCGCAATGCAGGACAACCCTGCCCAAATCGGGAGTGGCCGCATCCGCGTGCCCTCCCCATGGTCACGCATCGCAACTCGGAAGAAGGAACGCGCAATGGATCTGGGGCTCAAGGACAGGAAGGCCATTCTCGTCGGCGCCAATGGCGGCATCGGGCGGCAGGTGGCGCTGGCTCTCGCGGCCGAGGGCTGCCATGTCGCAGTGTGCGGCCGCACGCAGGTCAAGGTTGACAAGATCGTCGGCGAACTCGCGCCCAGCGGTGTGACGGTCTACGCCGAAGCGCTCAACGTCACCGATCCCGAAGCGGTGCCCGCGTTCGTCGACAAGGCGGCCGAAGCGCTGGGCGGCTGTGATATCTTCATCAGCTTCACCTCGGCCAATCTGGGTGAGGACAGCGACGCCGGCTGGGATGCGGTGATGCAGGCCGATATCCTGCCCATGCGCCGCGGCGTCGCGGCGGCGAAGCCTCACCTGCTCAAGTCGGATGCCGGCTCGATCATCTGCATGAGCTCGACCGGCGCGGTCGAGGAATTCATGGGCGTGCAGCCATACAATGCGCTGAAAGCGGCGGTCATGGTCTATTCGTCGGACCTGTCACAGGCGCTCGCGCCGCAGGGCATCCGCGTCAACTGCATCACCCCCGGCCCGATCATGACCGAGGATGGGCCGTGGACCTACATCAAGAACAACATGACGCCCTTCTACGAGAGCACGCTCGCCAAGATCCCGATCGGCCGGATGGCCACGGGTGAGGAGCTGGCCCGCGCGATCGTGTTCGTCGCCTCGCCCGCCTGCATGGCGATGACGGGCGCGAACATCGTCGTCGATGGCGGCTACACCAAGCGGGTGCAGTTCTGATCTGCGTCACCACCCCCAGCCCCCTCCTCTGAAGAGGAGGGGGTTTGCAGCCTCAGCGGATCGGGCAATCCGGCGAGAGGCGCATGTCGAGGTAGTTGTCCACCGCGCGCATCATGTCGTCGAGTTCGTTCTCGAAGAAGTGGTTGGCGCGCGGAATCTCGTCGTGGTGAATGGTGATGTGCTTCTGCGTGCGCAGCTTGTCGACCAGCTTCTGCACCGCGTTCGGCGTCACCACCGTATCCGCCGCGCCCTGCACGATGATGCCCGAGGCGGGGCAGGGGGCGAGGAAGCTGAAATCATACATGTTGGCCGGCGGCGCGACCGAGATGAAGCCGCGGATTTCCGGGCGGCGCATCAGCAGCTGCATGCCGATCAGCGCACCGAACGAGTAGCCCGCAATCCACGTCGTGCTCGCCTCGGGGTGGATCGACTGCACCCAGTCGAGCGCGGCGGCAGCGTCCGACAATTCGCCAATGCCGTTGTCGAACGAGCCCTGGCTGCGGCCGACGCCGCGGAAGTTGAAGCGTAGCGTGGCAAATCCGCGCGCGACGAAGGTCTTGTACATCGCCTGCGTGATGCGGTCGTTCATCGTGCCCCCGGCCTGCGGGTGCGGATGGAGGATCATGGCGACAGGTGCGCGCGGACGCGAGGCGGGCTGGAAGCGGCCTTCAAGGCGACCATCGGGACCTGGAAAGATGACTGCGGGCATGGACTGTCCTGATTTGCAGGGTTCGGCGTGCGGGCCTTGCAGCTGCGCTCCACGCCGGGGCTGGGAAAAGCGAGAAGCCGCTATATAGAAATGGTTGCCTCAAAAGCAATCATTCCCGCCAGTATACGGATTCTCGTACCCGATGCCTGCCATCTACCTCGATCATGCCGCCACCACACCGCTGCTCCCCGCAGCGCGCGAGGCCATGCTCGAGGGCTTCGCGCTCTGGGCCAATCCTTCGAGCCCGCACAAACCGGGCCGCGCGGCAAGGGCGGCGCTGGAGGACGCACGGGCGCGGGTGAAGGCTGCGCTGGGCTGGGAGTGGGAGGTGATCTTCACCTCAGGCGCGAGCGAGGCGCTGGCATTGGCGATCACGCGCTGCGTGCAGCCTTTGGTGGCGGTTTCGGCGGTTGAGCATGAGGCGGTGCTGCGCTGGGCGGACAAAGCCGCGCGGCTGCCGGTGGATGCAGACGGGTGGCTGGTCAAAGGCGATGTGCCGCTGGGCGGGCTGGTTGCAGTTCAGCAGGTCAACAACGAAACCGGTGTCATGCACTCGCTGCTTGGCCTGCACGGGGCAGTGAAGCTGGCGGACGGCCTGCTGCTGGCCGATTGCGCCCAATCGGCAGGCAAGATCGCGCTACCCATGGCCGATATGATCGCCATCAGCGCACACAAGTTCGGCGGCCCCATAGGCGTGGGCGCGCTGCTCGTGCGCGATTGGGCCATGCTTCGGCCCACCGGCGGGCAGGAGCGCGGCTATCGCGGCGGGACCGAGAACCTGCCCGGCGCCCTTGCCATGGCAGCCGCGCTGGAGGCGGGCAACGAGTGGCTTGAACAGGCTGTGCGCCTGCGCCTGATGCTCGATGAGGGCATCGTCGCAGCGGGAGGCGAAGTGGTCGCACAGGACGCACCGCGCCTGCCCACCATCGCCGGATACCGCATGCCCGGCCGCTCGGCCAATGCGCAGCTGATCCGCTTCGATGGGATGGGCATCGCGGTTTCCGCCGGAAGCGCCTGCTCGTCGGGCTCGCTCAAAGCCAGCCCCGTGCTCACCGCGATGGGCTATCCCCATGCAGGCGAAGTGATCCGCGTCTCCATCGGGCGGGAGACGACGGAAGGCGAGATCGAGGCTTTCCTGGCGGCCTGGCGGGAGATCAAGGCGTGATCTACCTCGACTATCAGGCCACCACCCCGCTCGCCCCCGAAGCGCGCGAGGCGATGCTGCGGTGGCTCTCGGACGATGGCTTCGCCAACCCGCATAGCCCCCACCGCCCGGGCCGCGCGGCAGCAGCGGCGGTGGAAGTGGCGCGCGAGCAAGTGGCTGCGCTGCTACCGCCCGGCGGCCGCGTGATCTTCACGTCGGGCGCGACAGAGGCGATCAACTTGGCGATCTTCGGCTGCGGCGCCAAGCGGATGGCGGTTTCGGCGATCGAGCACGCGGCAGTGCTCGATACCGCGCGCTTTGTCGATCCGGACTGCGCGGTGCTCCCCGTCACGCCCGAAGGTCTGGTCGATCCGGCGGCGCCCATCCCCGCTGGCACCGGCCTCGTCGCGGTCATGCAGGTCAACAACGAGATCGGCACGGTCCAGCCGGTCGCGGCGCTGGCCGAGGTGGCGCACGCCGCGGGCGCCTTGTTCCTCTGCGATGCGGTGCAGGGCGCAGGCAAGCTCGCCCCGCCCGCCAATGCCGACATGATCGCGATCAGTGCCCACAAGCTCCATGGCCCCAAGGGCATCGGCGCGCTGTGGGTGCGCGATGGCCTTGAGCTCACCCCGCTGATCCATGGCGGTGGACAGGAGCAGGGCCTGCGCTCGGGCACGCTATCGCCAGCACTCTGCGCGGGGTTCGGCGCGGCTGCCGCCCTGTGCACAAGTCTGCGGGAAAGCGATGGACAGCATGTGGAGCGCCTGTGGCATCAGGCCCGCGCACTCTTCGCCGGCTGGACGCTCAACGGCGATGCGGAGGCGCGCTGGCACGGCAATCTCAACATCCGCCTTGATGGTCTCGATGTCGGCAGACTGATGTCGGATTGCCGCACCCTGGCCTTTTCTGCGGGCTCGGCCTGCGCCAGCGGGTCCGGGCGGCCCAGCCACGTCTTGCGCGCGCTCGGACTTTCGGACAGGGAAGCAAAAACCGCGATCCGGATCGGCTTCGGACGCTATACCAGGGCAGAGGATCTTGAACGGGCCGCCGCCGCAATTCATGCGGCTGTGGAGGCTCAGGGAGCGTTGTAGCCATGGTCAAGGTCACCTTCATCACTGCGCAAGACCAGCGCATCACGGCCGAAGCCGCGCCGGGCACGCGCCTGCTCGAAGTGGGCCAGAACGCCGGGATGCCGCTGGAAGGGACGTGCGAGGGCCAGATGGCCTGCTCGACCTGCCATGTCGTGGTGGCGGCCGAATGGTTCGACAAGCTCGCACCCGCCAGCGAGGACGAGGAAGACATGCTCGATCTCGCCGCCGGGGTGACGCGGACGAGCCGCCTGTCCTGTCAGATCGTGCTGACCGACGCGCTTGACGGCCTCGAAGTCCGCGTGCCGGAAGAGGCACGGGATATGCAGGGGCGCTGAGGCACGCTAGGGGTATCTGCACAGGTCCGGATCAAGGGCCGCCCCGGGGAGCCGCTTTGCGTCAGGCGTTGCAGTTTCAGTTGTTTCGCGCGCTGCTGTTCGTGCTCGCGATCATGGCTGCGGCGCCCGCCCATGCCCAGCTCCGTGCGCTGCAGAATCCCTCGTTCGAAGCCAACGATCCGGCCGGTCCGGGCGCGCCCAATTTCGAGATACTGCCCATCGCATCGGTCACCGGGTGGAATTCCACCACCGGCGAAATCGAGCTGTGGGACAGCAATTTCAACGGCGTGCCTGCCTATCAAGGCAACGTCTTTGCCGAAATGAACGCCAATACCAACGGCACGCTGTTCCAGAACATCTGCCTGATCAACGGCGAACCGTTCGGCTGGACTTTCGCCCACCGCGCGCGTTCTGGCGGTCCGGCGACGCAGACGGCGCGGTTCCAGGTTGCCAACAGCAGCGGCACGGTGATTCAGACACTGGCGACCCAGTCCTCGACCACCGCCAACCAGGTCTGGAACGTCAACACCGGCAGCGCGACCTACAGCGGCACCTCGGGCATGCAGCGGGTGCAGTTCACCACCACTGATACCGGCTCGTTCGGCAACTTCCTCGATGCGATCCAGCTATCCTTGCGGCCCTTCGTCCAGATTTCGGCGGCAAGCAGCACGGGGGCGGAAAGCGTGCCTTCCGCCAGCATGGCCACGCTCCTCGTCACCGGCTCCACAACCAGCGCGATCAACGTGATCGTCAACATAACCGGCGGCAGCGCCACGCGCGGCACGGATTACACCACCCCCGGCAATGCTGCGACATTCACCGTCACCATCCCTGCGGGCACTTACTTCAACACCCCGATCGCGCTGGGCATCAGCGTGGTGGACGATACGGCAGTCGAAGCCGCCGAGACGATCACCTACTCGATCAGCGCGGGCACCGGCTATACGATCGCCAATACCACCACCTGCGGCGCTTCGGTGCAGACCACCGGCACCTACACGATCACCGACAACGATGGCCGCGTCACCCTGCGCAAGCAGTGGGCCGATGCGACCGTGGGCGACCGGGCCGATGTCACGCTCTCGCGCGGGACGACCGCAATCGGCACCCTCGCGGCGACAGCCACCACGGCCAGCGCACTGGTGACGAGTACGACGCCCACGCCGGTCGTGCTGGGCGAGACGGTCGTGCTGGGCGAGGCGTTCCCCGGCACCAATGCCAGCCGCTATGTCGGCGCTGTGGCCTGCACCGGCGCCGCCGATACCAACCTGGCTGACGGCCTGACGATCGGCGTCACCGAAACCGCCATCGTGTGCACCTATACCAACACGCGCGTCCCCGCGCTGGTGGTGACGAAGACTTCGAGCGTGCTGTCCGATCCGGTCAACACCTCCAATCCCAAGGCGATCCCGGGCGCCGCGCTGCGCTATTGCATCCTCGTCACCAATCCCGGCACGCTTGCCGGCTCCAGCATCTCCGCGACCGACCTTCTGCCCGCCGGGATCACCTATTCGCCGGGCACCGCGCGCAGCGGCGGCACCTGCGCGACCGCGACCACGGTCGAGGATGATGATGCGGCAGGCGCAGACGAGACCGACCCCTACGGCGTCGCGTTCCAGACGGGCACGCTGACCGCATCGGCGACGACCCTGGCGCCGGGGGCGAGCTTTGCGATCACATTCGATGCGACCTTGAACTAAACAAAGCTTGAAACGGGCGCTGCCAGACATGGCATCCCCGGCATGGGAAGATGGGCGCCGACTTTGCAGTAATCCGCTTACCGGGACGGCTCCGGTTGTGATACCGCTGGCGACCACTGGACGATCAGGCGCGGTTCAATCATCGGGAGGGGTGAAGTGGCCTTTGCAGATATTGGCTTGTTCAAGAATCAGCTGGCATTCAACTTGGATCAATCCCGGCTAGATGCGCGAGGAGGTCTGAAGAGCGACGGGGGGATGATCAATCCGGTCGACGCCCGGATCAACCCGGGGGCACGGCTGGTGCGCTATTGCATTGCCGAGTACCCGCCCAAGGGCCCCGGCCGTTGGTGGCTGCTGGAAGAGCATTACAATCTGATCGACCAGCAGGCGAGGGCCTACGGCGTGCCCACGGCATCTCTGGTCCGCGAACACTGCTGCGTGTCGACCGATTGGCCCGGCATGACGTGGCGGATCGTGTGCGAGGTTACCGCCCCGTTGCGCTGCTACAAAGGCACAAGCAATCGAGCCTTTAGGGGCGGCAAAGTGCACTATGACGGGAAAATGGGCGCGGAGCTTGGCGTGATCCAGCTGTACATCCCGGGCCTCGATGATGCCGCCCTGTTCAGAAGCGCGATGAAAGTGATCTCGGAGAACTACGTTCCCATTCAGGAGTCCCGCGCGCTCGAGTTTCCTGCGCCTTAGCTTCCGGATTTGTGTGGCTCCGATCTGCGGGGCGTGCTTGATTGGACGGCAGCGGATGTGAAGCTGCGCCGATCAAGGGCGCACCGGCGCGCAGGCCGCACAACGGGGGAATGGGCACAGGTGGCTGGCCGATCCCCGATACGGGGGAGAACAAGCCATGGCCTATGATACCTACAAGCTGCTGCGAGTTGTGCACGCGGGCGCGCTGGTCACTGCCGTGGTCGATGCACCGCCGATCAATGTCATCACGATGGAGCTGTTTCAGGAACTTACGGCGCTCGCCATCGAGCTGGAAGCGGATCCGGACGCGCTGGTCTTCGTGCTCAAGAGCGCGGATCCCGATTTCTTCCTCGCCCATTTCGATGTCAGTCTGCTGATCGCCATGGCTGACGCACCCTCCGCGCCGAGCGGCGACGTCAACACCTACCACGAAATGTGCGCGCGGTTTCAGCGGATGGACAAGGTGACCATCGCCCAGATCGAAGGCCGTGTCGGTGGCGGCGGGGCGGAACTTTCGATGAGCTTCGACATGCGCTTCGGGGTGATCGGCAAGACCGTGATCAACCAGATGGAAGTGCCCATCGGTATCCTGCCCGGCGGCACCGGCACCCAGCGCCTGCCGCGCCTCGTCGGCCGCGCGCGGGCTATCGAGATCATCCTCGGCGCGGGCGATCTCGATGCCGAAACCGCCGAGAAGTGGGGCTGGCTCAACCGTGCGCTGCCTGCCGATGTCATCGACGCGCATGTCATGGCGCTCGCGCAGCGCATCGCCAGCTTTCCGCCCGAAGCCGTGCAGCTTGCCAAGCGCTCGATCGAAGCGGCGGCGCTGCCGCTCGACGAAGGCTGCCGGATCGAGTCTGACTTGTTCCAGACCCTGTTGTTCAGCGATACCGCGCGCGAGAAGATGCGCAGCTTCATGGCGCGGGGCGGGCAGACCCGCGAGGCCGAACTCAGGGTGGCGGAGCTGAGCGCCGAGGTTGCGCGGGGAACCTGAACGCCAAGAGTGCCACAAATCATCGGGGTAAACTCGCGCGCTCGCCTGTTCCCATGCCCGCGCCGGGCTTGCTATGGCCATGCTTGCCATGACCACAACCACCGAAGCCGAACCCGATCCCTTCGACGCCATCGTCGATGCGCCTTTCGATGCCGCGCTTTCCGAGCGCTACCTCGTCTATGCGCTCTCCACGATCACCGCGCGTTCGCTGCCTGATCTGCGCGACGGGCTGAAGCCGGTCCACCGCCGCCTGCTCTGGGCGATGCAGCAGCTGAAGCTCGATCCGGCAGGCGCCTTCAAGAAGTCCGCGCGCGTGGTCGGCGATGTGATCGGCAAGTATCACCCGCACGGCGATGCCTCGGTCTATGATGCGATGGTCCGCCTCGCGCAGGATTTTGCCCTCCGCTATCCGCTGGTCGAGGGGCAGGGCAACTTCGGCAATATCGACGGGGACAACGCCGCCGCCTACCGCTACACCGAAGCCCGGCTGACGCGCACGGCGATGCGGCTGATGGCGGGGCTGGAGGAAGGCACCGTCACCTTCCACCCCACCTACAACGGCGAGGAGGAAGAGCCCGAAATCTTCCCCGGCCTCTTCCCCAATCTCCTCGCCAACGGCTCCAGCGGCATCGCGGTCGGCATGGCGACCAATATCCCGAGCCACAATGTGGCCGAAATTGTCGACGCCACGCTCATGCTGATCGACAATCCGGCGGCCACTCATGCCGAACTGATGGAGGTGTTCCACGGCCCCGATTTCCCGACCGGCGGGCTGGTGGTCGATAGCAAGGCCGCGATCAGCGCCGCCTATGAAAGCGGCAAGGGCGCGATCCGCGTGCGCGGGCGCTTCTCCACCGGGCGGCAGGAGGATGGCAGCTGGGAGGAAACCGGGATCGAAAAGCTCGGCGGCGGCCAGTGGCAGCTCGTGCTCTCCGAAATCCCCTACCAGGTGCAGAAGGGCAAGCTGATCGAGCAGATGGCCGCGCTGATTGCGGACAAGAAGCTGCCCATCCTCGAAGACGTGCGCGATGAAAGCGATGCCCAGATCCGCATCGTGCTCGTGCCCAAGAGCCGCAATGTCGATCCCGATCTGCTCAAGGAATCGCTGTTCCGCCTGACCGATCTCGAAGTGCGTTTCGGGCTCAACCTCAACGTGCTCGATGCGCACCGTACGCCGGGCGTGCTAGGGCTGAAGCTGCTGCTGCAGGAATGGGTGATCGCGCAGATCGACATCCTGCTGCGCCGCTCGCGGCACCGGCTCGAAAAGATCGCGAACCGGCTGGAATTGCTCGACGGCTACATCATCGCCTACCTCAACCTCGACCGGGTGATCGAGATCATCCGCACCGAGGACGAGCCCAAGCCGATCATGATGGCCGAGTTCGGCCTGACCGACCGGCAGGCCGAGGCGATCCTCAACATGCGGCTGCGCAGCTTGCGCAAGCTCGAGGAAATGGAGCTTCGGAAAGAGCGGGACGGCCTTATCGCCGAGCAGGCCGAGCTGCAGGCGCTGCTCGATGATCCCAAGCTGCAGAAGAAGCGCCTCAAGAACGACCTCAAGGCGCTGCGCAAGGAATACGCCGAGACCACGGCGCTGGGCGCGCGCCGCACCACGCTGCTGGAAGCCGCACCCACGCGCGAATTCAGCATGGATGCGATGATCGAGAAGGAGCCGGTCACGGTGATCCTCTCGGCCCGCGGCTGGATCCGCGCGGCCAAGGGCCACTTGCCCTTGGACAGCGATTTCAAGTTCAAGGAAGGCGATGGCCCGGCCTTCGCGCTCCATTGCCAGACGACCGACAAGCTGCTGTTCGCCATCGACAACGGCCGGTTCTACACGCTCGGCGCAGACAAGCTCCCCGGCGCGCGCGGGTTTGGCGAGCCGGTGCGCACCATGCTCGATATCGATCCCGAAGCACAGATCGTGGCGCTCGTGGTGCACAAGGCCAAGGGCCAGCTGCTGCTCGCCGCCAATACCGGGCGCGGTTTTGCGGCGGAGATGGACGAGCTGCTCGCCGAAACCCGCAAGGGTCGCGGCGTCGTCACCACCAAGCCCGGCGTCAAGCTCACCGTGGTGCGCGAGATTGCCGCCGAGCACGATTCCGTCGCGGTGGTGGGGGAGAACCGCAAGCTGGTGATCTTCCCGCTCAGCGAAGTGCCGGTGCTCGCCAAGGGCCAGGGCGTCACCCTGCAGCGCTACAAGGACGGCGGCCTTGCCGATGCCGTCACGCTCACTTTTGCGGATGGCCTTTCGTGGGCGATGGGCGGAGAAAGCGGGCGTACGCGCACCGAGAAGGACCTTCTGCCGTGGAAGGTCGCGCGCGGCGCGGCTGGGCGGCTGCCGCCCACCGGCTTTCCGAGGGACAACAAGTTCACATGACGGGTAACAGACTGGCAGGACGCATCGCGCTGATCACCGGCGCTTCTTCGGGCCTCGGCGCGCATTTCGCGC
>NZ_JAIEPN010000094.1 GCF_019748365.1 Novosphingobium sp. | reverse complement strand
CCATTTCGCTGCCGCCTTCGAAGAAGTCGAATTCCTCGGTTCGCAGTTCCTCAAGCCACTCGAGCAGGGTGCCCTGAGGATCCCTGCTAGGGAGTAGGGCGTCGAGGCGCGCGAGCGCATTGTCTGCGGGGCTGTAGGCCTCGGTGAAGCCTTCGGCTTGGCTCTTGGCTGCCAGCACTAGCTTCGCGGCGTTGGCGAGGGCAGGGGGCGCACGTCGGCCGATCCAGGACAAAAACTGTCGGCGCTCCTCCGAGTACCACGAACGGACCAGTTCGCTCGCGCCCACGCCCGGATTGTGAGCGATTCCCAGATTATCAAAGGGATAGTCGCGAACATGTACGCGCCAAAGGCGCCGCAATGAGGCCATCGCCAGGCACTCGGAAAGCTCCGGCGAGATGAAGGGGAGGGCGCCTTCGATCCGCGCAAGTGTCAGTTGCCAGGGGGAAGGGGAAAATGCCATCAGCCAGAAAGTATATCAATGGGCTAAAAAGTATACCCAGCTTGTACGGTTGATTTGCTGTCCGATAAATGCCCTTCACGGACATCACATTCGAGGTGTCTTGAGCAGGAGAAATGAACCAGGGCAGGGCTCAAACGTCAGGATTCTCCCGGAATAATGCCACTGGCCACAACTGGTTGAGAGGTATATCTAATGGGGGCAACCGTTCGAATGCCTCCATTACATGATATGTGACAAATGACCCTGATCGGCTACGCCCGGGTTTCGACCGACGAACAGGACACTGCTGCTCAGCAGGATGCTCTGCGCGCTCAGGGTTGCAGCGTGATTTTCGAGGACAAGGCCAGTGGCGCCAGCAAGGAGCGTCCAAACCTCGCTCGCGCGCTGGACCGAGTGGGGAAGGGCGATACCCTGCTGGTGGTCCGAATTGACCGCCTGGCGCGTTCGCTGGCTCACCTGCTGGAGATCGTCGAGACGCTGCGTGGCAAGGGTGCGTTCTTTCGCTCGATCAACGATCCTATCGACACCTCGAGTGCGCAGGGTATGCTAATGATTCAGATGCTTGGCGCCTTCGCCGAGTTTGAGCGGGCGCTGATCCGCGAGCGGACGCGGGCAGGGCTCAAGGCTGCGGTTGCGCGGGGCGCTCGGCCTGGCAATCCAAAGATGCGGGCCCGTGACCCGATTGCCATCGCCGAGATCCGTCACAGCCACAATGAGCGATACCTGAATGCGCTGATCGACGGCCGACATCGGTGGCTGCCGACGGTAGAGCGGCTCCGGCCGCATTTACCTTGGGCGCTGGTACTGCGCCAAATCCGTGCGATCACCCCGCCAGTGCGCTCGTTCAGCGAGCGCACACTTATCAAGGCTTGTCGGACGCTGGTGAAGTCAGGCCACGCCAGCCTCGCCATTCTGGAGCCGTCGCCGCGTCTGCCGCCCGACACCCGGGCGGCACGGCTAGTTGCAGATCGGCTGAAGACTCATCCGGAGGCCTCATTGCGTGAGATCGCCGCCTGGCTGACACGCGACTTGCGAGAGCCCACTCCGCGTGGAGGGCTGTCCTGGTCTGCAGAAGGGGTCCGCCGGGTGATCCTCCAGGCAAAGGCGCTACATTTGATCGAGGAATGAGGGCTCGGTCGATCATCAGCTATTATTCGACCGTCGTAGCTCCCGAACCCCCGAGAATGATTGCTGCGCCGACAAGGCAGATCAGGGAGCCGAGGATGTCAGTCGTCGTCGGCCGTTGCCCTTCAATCAACCACAGCCAGACGAGCGAAGCGGCGATGTAGACCCCGCCATAGGCAGCATAGGCGCGTCCCGCATAGGCTGTGTCGACCCGGGTCAGCAGCCATGCGAACGCGACCAGCGCCAAAACACCGGGAACTGCGACCAGCGCCGGTTTGCCGTTCTTCAGCCAGGCCCAGAAGGCAAAACAGCCCGCGATCTCGCAGAAGGCTGCGGCCGCGTAGATCGCGCAAAGCTTCATGTGGCAGCGTCCGCAAGGTCCTCGAAGATCGTGCATGGCAGGGCGGGAGACGGCCCGCAGGTGGCATCGCAGCGCTTGGCCATGGCATCAAGCGAAGTCTCGAGACGGGCAAGTTCCAATCGCCGTTCCTTGACCTCGTCAATGCGCTGTTGGACGATGTCACGCGCTTTGGTGCAGCTTCCGTCAGCATCGGCTTCGGCAACCAGCAAATCCCGGATCTGATCGATCGACATGCCGAAATCACGCGCGCGGCGAATGAATTGCAGGCGCTTCACATCGGGCCAATCATAGCTGCGGCGCCCGCCATCGGTCCTTGCCGCGTTCGGAACAAGACCGATCGCTTCGTAGTAGCGGATAGTCGGCGCGGAACTTCCCGCGTGACACGCGGCCTGGCTGATGGACATCGGCATGATGGCGGCATCGCACGATGGTGCTTGCTCTTCAAGTTACTTGAACTTGTAGAAGGCTTCGACTCGAACCCGAACAAGGACGTTGCCCATGAAATTCAAACTGGGATTTGCCGGTCTGGCGCTCGCTTGCGCGGCCTGCTGCGCGCCTTTGCTGGTGCCGCTGTTAGCGTGAACCGGCGTGATGATTGGATATGCCGCAGTGTCCCTCGACGCGATGCTGTGCATCGGCATTCCCGCCCTTGCCCTGGTTGGCGGCGGGGTCTGGCTCGCCCGGCAAAGGCGGCAGCGGGTCAGCTGCGAATGCCACGACAGTTGCGATCCCGCTTCGCGCTGCGGTTGAACGGTGTGGCTATGCCGCCGGTATGACCCCGGCGGCATGGCCACCGGATGTTCAGACCCCCATCAAACCGGCGGTTTGGGCCAGCACCCACAGACCGATGATCAGGAACAGGCTGGCCGCGATCATGCGGACCATCTTCAGCGGCACGTATTTCAGCACCTCATGCCCAAGGAAGACGGCCGGGACATTGGCCAGCATCATACCGAGCGTGGTGCCCGTGGTCACCGCGATTACATCGTGGAACCGTGCGCCCAGCGCGATGGTCGCAACTTGCGTCTTGTCGCCCATCTCGACCAGGAAGAACGCGATCAGGGTGGTGAGGAAGGCGCCGAACCGGGCGGGCTTGTGTTCCTCGTCGTCCAGCTTGTCGGGGATCAGGGTCCAGGCGGCCATCGCAATGAACGAGATTGCAATCGCATAGCGGAACCACTGACCATCGAGGATCGATGGCCACCTGAGAGCCGATCAGCGCGGCCAGAAAATGGTTGGCGATGGTCGCGCCGAATATGCCGGCGACGATCGGCAGCGGTTTCTTGAACCGCGTCGCGAGGACGATCGCCAGCAATTGGGTCTTGTCACCGATCTCGGCGAGAGCGACGACCGCGGTAGAGGTCAATAAGGCTTCCATGAACAGTCTCCGGGCCGGGCGGCGTAAAAGATCCAACGGACACCGATCTCGCCGCCCAGCCCGGACGGAGATTCGGTGCCATTGGTCTCGCCCAAGCGGTGTCCCGCTTCCCTCGCACCACGGCCTCTCGACCGAGTATGTTGACGCGAAGGCTCGCCCTAACAGGCGACTGGCTACTCCCCAGATGACAGACGGCGCTTAGCGCGGTGCAAGTCGTCAGGTTCGGCCGGTCATTGCTCGCAATACGCTAGTGGCGGCCAGGTATCGACTTTCCGTGGGGGTGGGGAGCACTCAGGCCAGGAAGGCCTTGGCTCATAGACTTTCGATCGCTCTGCGCAGCTTCTCTCGTACCTGTTCGGCGGCAAGCTTCAGTTCTGGATTTTCAATGGCCACCATTGAGGCAACCGGGTCAATTGCCGCGACCTCAGTTTTCCCGTCGCCTGCATCCTGAACAACAACATTGCACGGCAACATGGTGCCGACCTTGTCCTCAATCTGGAGTGCTTCGTGCGCCAATTGGGGATTGCAGGCGCCCAGGATGCGATAATCGCGAAAATCGACCCCGATCTTGTTCTTAAAAGTATCTCTGACGTCGATCTGGGTGATGATTCCGAAGCCGTACGCTTTCAGAGCCTCGGTGGCACGCTGCACGGCACTCTCGAAATCTGTCTCCAGCGTCTTGGCAAAATAATAGCTCATCGTGCTTTCCTCAGTAGAAGGAGGGAGGCCAGGCTCTCCACTGGCAACCCGAATACCCAAATTCAGGGCGTGCTCGACAGGAAATCGGCAATCGCCTGCCTGTCCGCGTCATCCAGGCTCGCGGCCATCCGGTTCATCACTGTGCCCTGACGCTCGCCGCTGGCGAAGCGGTTCAACTGATCGACGACATAGGCCGCGCGCTGGCCCGCAAGGTTAGGAACATTGGCCGTCGTACCCGGCCCCATCATTCCGCCCATCCCACCTCCCATCATGCCGCCGCCCATCATGCCTCTCATGGGCATGCCGCGTCCGGTATCCGAGGTGTGACACATCGCGCAGGAAGGCATACGGGAATAGAACAGGGATTGACCTTCGGCGACCCGGCTTTCGTTTATTTGCTCATCGGGCTTGCGGGTCTGCTGACTGAAATAGGTCGCTACATCGGCGATGTCTTCGTAGGCGAGCGCCGTGACATTGGGGGCCATAATGTCGGATTTGCGGGTTCCTTCCTTGAAAGCGCGAATTTCCCAGTAGAGGTAGGGAAGGCTTTGCCCTGCCAGTTTCGGAACATGAGGGTCGGGGCCGCCATTTCCGTCGGCGCCATGACAGGCGCCGCATTTTTCCTGCGCAATCTGTTGGCCGCGAGTGGCGTTCCCCGAGATGGTGCCTGACGCCTGTGAATCGCCCGAACTCTGGCGTTCGGCCAATGCTTCGGCGGCCCCCTGGCGCGAGTCGCAGCCGCTCAGGGCTGCGGTAAGTGCGAGCACGAGCCAGAACGGGCCTATAATCCCCGCCTTTGGCATCACATGACTCCTTTGTTGGGAGCCGTCCAACTCCCGGGCGATGTGATGGTGCTACAACCTCCAGTCACTAGAGGAGCAAGCGCATAGTCCGCTAATAATGTGGCGATCATCGGAACTGTGGGCCAAGCGTCTGCACACCCACAACCCACCGATTTGCCATCGGCTTACGCGTTAGCAGGCAAGGCAACGCCAGCGATCGCCTCGATCACGCGGCAATCTGCGGCGCGGCCGCCATCACAGGATGCAGCGACGCCCACCAGTGCGCTGCGCAAGGTTTGCAGGCGGGCGATGCGCTCTTCGATGTCGCGTAAATGCTGGCGCGCGATTGCCGCCGCTTCACCGCAGTCGCGTTCAGGCTGATCCGATAGCGCCAGCAGTGACCGGATTTCATCGACCGAAAATCCCAGACTGCGGCCATGGCGGATGAAGGAAAGGCGGCGGACGTCTGCTGCGTTATAGGTCCTTCTTCCCGATGCGGTCCGCATGGGGCACGGGAGCAGGCCGATTTCCTCGTAGAACCGGATGGTGTTGACCTTGGTGCCGGTTTGCCGTGCCAAGTCGCCAATTGCAAAACACGCGGGGTCACTCATCTTTCGGCTCCATATTGCGAGTGAATCGCAAAAACTGCTTGCTTCTACAGCTACTGTAGATTGTATCGGAGGGCGATGAGCAAGCCCAAATTCGCGAATCACGCCCCGAAATCCATCAAAACCGCCACCCGCGTGCCGCGTATGGTCGCCTTGCTGGTGTCCCTACTGGTGGCGGGAACGGCCCCTGCCTTTGCAAGCCCGAGCGATGAGGATGTCCAGACGGCCTGGCGGCTGCTCGACTATGTCGCGGTCGATTATGCGGGGGCGGTCGCCGATGGAAAGGTGAAGAGCGCGCAGGAATATGCGGAGATGACCGAGTTCGCCGGCGCGGTCGAAGCAAAGCTCACGGCGCTGCCCACATCGGCGCAGAAGGCGGAGCTGCTGTCCGAGGCGAAAGCGTTTCGGGGCATGGTCGCGCAGAAGGACGCGCCGAATGATGTAGCGAAGTCCGCGCGGACGCTCGCCGCGCACCTGTTGACCGCCTATCCCGTCCCGCTCGCACCCGGCAAAACCCCTGATCTGGCGCGCGGCAAGGCGCTCTACGCGCAAGACTGCGCAGGCTGCCATGGCCTGAGTGGCGACGGGCACGGCCCAGATGCGGCCAAGCTCAACCCCGTGCCGGTAGCCTTTGCCGATGCGTCGCGAGCCCGCGAGAGAAGCCCCTTTGCGCTCTATCAGGTGATCGGCCAGGGGCTCGATGGCACCGCCATGCGCAGTTTCTCCGAATTGCCCTCGCAGGACCGCTGGAACCTCGCCTTCTACATCGGTCGCTTAGCCTTCCCCGATGCGGGCAAGGGCGAACAGCTCTGGAAGAACGATGCCGCATTGCGCAGCCAGGTTCCCAACCTGGCCGCGCTCGCCGGGATGACGCCTGCCTCGCTCGGGCGGCAGATTGGTCCTGACAAGGCTGATGCGGTCCTTGGCTATCTACGGGCGCATCCCGAAGCGGTGAGTGAGGCCAAGGCCGGATCGCTGACAGTTGCCCATGCAAAGCTTCAGGCGAGCCTTGCGGCTTACGAGGCCGGCGACAGAGAGGCGGCCAAGAAGCTCGCGCTGTCTGCCTATCTCGACGGGTTCGAGCCGGTCGAGCCGGCGCTCGCGGCGCGTGATGCGACGCTGATGGGGCGGATCGAGACCGAAATGGGCAATTTTCGCGCCGCCGTCGGTCGCGGCGAACCTGTCAGTGCGGTCAAGGATCGCATGGCAGTCCTCGATGGGCTGTTCAGCGATGCCGAGGAGGTGCTGTCGCCCGATGCCGCCAGCACGGCGTCCACCTTCCTCGGCGCATTCACCATCCTGCTGCGCGAGGGCGTGGAAGCGCTGCTGATCGTGGTCGCCATGATCGCCTTTCTACGCAAGGCCGATCGCGGCGAGATGGTCCGCCATGTCCACGTCGGTTGGGTTGCGGCCCTTGCCGCAGGAGCGTTGACCTGGGCTGTTGCGACCTTCTTTATCGGCATCAGCGGCGCAAGCCGGGAATTGACCGAAGGTTTCGGCTCGCTGTTCGCCGCCGTGGTTCTGTTGTCCGTCGGCATCTGGATGCACGGCAAGTCGCAGGCCGGAGAATGGCAGCGCTATATCAACGAGACACTCGGCAATGCGCTGTCGCGTAGCTCCGGGTGGTTCCTGTTCGGCCTCGCCTTCATCGTCGTCTACCGCGAGGTTTTCGAGACGATCCTGTTCTATGCGGCGCTGACCGCGCAGGGAAGCGGCGCAGTCATTCTAGCCGGCGCAATCTCAGCCATCGTCGTCCTAGCGCTGATCGCCTGGGCCATGCTGCGGTTCAGTGCCCAGCTTCCGGTGCGCGAGTTCTTCAAATACAGCTCCTGGCTCATCGCGGTGCTGGCGGTCGTCCTCGCCGGCAAGGGCGTATCGGCATTGCAGGAGGCGGGGATCATCGACATTGCCCCGCTGGCTCACATGCCTCGCATCCCGGTGCTGGGACTGTTCCCGACCTGGCAGTCGATCGGCGCGCAATTTTTGACGATCGCGGTCATCGTGGCAGGGGGATGGTATAATGAGTGGCTGGCCCGCAAGGCGGTGGCGGCGTGACGGAGTAGTCCCATGGCCGACACTTGCTGCGGTTCAAGTTCAGCACCTGCTTCCTTGGACGAGACGTTTGCGCCTGCGCTTTCGGCTGTGCCTGAGGGTAGCAGCGTCACCCGTCTGCGCATTGCCCAGATGGATTGCCCGACCGAGGAAGCACTGATCCGCAAGAAGCTCGGCACCATGGACGAGGTCCAGGGGCTCGAGTTCAATCTGATGCAGCGCATGTTGACGATTGCCCATCGCACGGGAGCGTTGCCAGCGGTCCAGGCAGCCATCCGCGAACTCGGCATGGAAGCCGAACTCTTTGAACCTAGCATCGACGAGGCGCCTCACGAGGAAGCCGCGAAGCCGTGGTGGCCCTATGCTGCGGGCGGCCTTGCGGCATTGGTCGCGGAGATCATGCACTGGTCCGGATTGCCCGAATGGATGGTCGCGCTGATCGCCTTGCTCGCCGTCGCCGTCTGCGGACTCGATACATATCGCAAGGGCTGGATTGCCCTGCGCCACGGCAATCTCAACATCAACGCATTGATGAGTATTGCGGTGACGGGCGCGCTCCTGATCCGTCAGTGGCCTGAGGCCGCCATGGTCATGGTGCTGTTCGCCATCGCCGAACTGATCGAGGCGAAATCGCTCGACCGTGCGCGCAATGCCATTCGCAGCCTAGTCCAGCTTGCCCCGGACCACGCCACTGTTCGTGAGCCGGACGGCTCGTGGGTCGATCGCCCGGCCGCATCGGTGCGCATCGGTGACGTTGTTCGAATCGGGCCAGGTCAGAGCATTGCGCTGGACGGCACCGTCACAAGCGGTCGTTCGACGATCAACCAGGCGGCGATCACCGGTGAGAGCATGCCGGTCGAAAAGGCACCCGGCGACCAAGTGTTCGCCGGGACCCTCAACGAGGTCGGTTCCTTTGAGTATGAAGTGACCGCCGATGCCGGTCACTCGACGCTGGCCCGGATCATCGAAGCCGTTGAGTCAGCCCAAGGCGCCCGCGCACCGACCCAGCGTTTCGTTGACCAGTTCGCGCGCATCTACACGCCGGTCGTGTTCCTGGTCGCCGTTGCGGTGGCCCTCGTTCCACCCTTGCTATTCGCTGCCAACTGGCTGGACTGGATCTACAAGGCACTGGTCCTGCTGGTGATCGCCTGTCCTTGCGCGCTCGTCATCTCGACCCCCGTCACGATCGTCAGTGGCCTCGCGGCAGCGGCGCGCCAAGGTATCCTGATCAAGGGCGGCGTCTATCTCGAACAGGGGCACAAACTTGCTGTGCTTGCCCTCGACAAGACGGGAACCATCACGCACGGTAAACCCGCGCTGACCGACACGGTGCAACTCGATCAGATGGGTGGCATCGATAGCCTGCGCGTCGCAACCAGCCTTGCCGCGCGTTCCGACCATCCCGTCTCCTTTGCGATTGCCGAAGCAGGGCGAAAGTCTGGTATAGCCTTGCTCGATGTGACCTGCTTTGCTGCGCTGCCGGGGCGCGGCGTGAAGGGCACGATCGGCGGTGTGGACTATCTGCTCGGCAACCACCGCCTGATCCACGAAACCGGGGTGTGTTCCCCAGCGATTGAAACGCAGCTGGCCCAGCTCGAAGCGCAGGGCAAGACGGTCATCGTCCTGACCGATGGCAATGAGCCGCTCATCCTCCTCGCCGTCGCCGATACCATCAAGGACAGCAGCCGCGTTGCCATTCGGAACTTGCACGAGCTTGGCATCGAGACGGTGATGCTGACAGGTGACAACTCCCGTACCGCCGCAGCCATCGCGCAGCAGGTGGGGATCGACAAGGCACTGGGCGACCAGTTGCCCGAGGACAAGCTCCAGGCGATTGAACGCTATATCCGCGATGGCCGGTCTGTCGGCATGGTTGGCGACGGCATCAACGACGCACCCGCACTCGCGCGCGCCGATATCGGGTTTGCGATGGGGGCCGCCGGTTCCGATACTGCCATCGAGACGGCCGACGTTGCCTTGATGGACGACGATCTCAACAAGATCGCCCGCTTCGTGCAGCTTTCGCGCAAAACGCGGGCCGTTCTGGTCCAGAACATCACCCTGGCGCTTGGTATCAAAGCCATCTTCCTGGCGCTGACGCTTGCAGGATTTGGGACGATGTGGATGGCCGTATTCGCCGACATGGGAGCCAGCCTTATCGTGGTTGCCAATGGTCTAAGACTGGTTCGTCAGTAGTGCAAAAAGCAGCAACGCTCCTGGCTTGGCCACCTCAACCGAATGGAACAGCGCTGACATGACCGTACCTTGTGCCACCGGCATCGACACTGGCTTCGTGACACTGGGCTATGCCAAGGTCGCCGTACTGGGAGTGGTTCAGGGGATCACAGAACTCCTGCCGATTTCCTCGACTGCCCATATGCGCGTCGTGCCCGCCCTGTTGGGGTGGCGAGATCCCGGCTCGGCGTTTTCGGCAGCGATGCAATTGGCCGCACTGGCAGCGGTTATGAGCTATTTCTGGCAGGATGTGCGCCGCCTGGCGGTCGGTTCCGGGTCGGCGATCCGTCAACGACGGTTCAACGATCCCGAACTCCGACTCGCGATCTGGATCGCGTTGGCGACGGTCCCGATCACGCTCGCAGGGATCCTGCTGTCAGGCATCCTCAATACATGCGGTTCGCCGCTTCGCGCCTTGCTTGTGATTGGCTGGGCTTGCATCGCAATGGCAGTGTTGATGGCCCTCGCGGAAATTCTGGCACGCCACCGTCGCAGCGTTGAAAATGCATCACTAGTCGATGCACTGCTGGTCGGACTCGCGCAGGTCGGCGCTCTTATTCCAGGCGTCTCGCGCTCTGGATCAACCCTGACCGCAGCACTCGCGCTCGGTTTCAGGCGCGAGGAAGCGCCGCGCTTTTCATTCCTGCTGGGCATCCCGGCGATTGCTCTCGCCGGATCGAAGGAACTGTGGGAACTACATAAAGCCAATCTCGATATGCACGGTTGGTCCATTTTGGCGCTGGGCCTGATCGTCGCATCGATTTCGGCCTTCGTGGCGATCTGGGCGTTGATGCGCATTCTCGAGCGTTTCTCGGCTTGGCCGTTTGTCGTGTATCGCGGCCTACTTGGCATCCTTCTCCTCGTCGCCTCGTCGAAGGGGTGGCTGATATGACGCCGCTGCCCGTAATTGTCACGACCATCGGGTGGACCACCGCCGCCGTCGCCTCGATGGTCGGTGGCTCTAAATAAAATCCAAGTCAAGTTTGCCAATGTCTGCCGGCACCGAATGGCCGAAGCGTCTGCGCGATGACGGCTATAGTCACCTGATCACAAGGTGGGACCATTGGATT
>NZ_JAIEPN010000095.1 GCF_019748365.1 Novosphingobium sp. | reverse complement strand
CCCCAGCCAGCAGGTTGAATCAGAAACAGCGGCGCTTGGGAATCCCTCGCGATTCAATCAATCTGAAAACGAGTCTAATCGGGCCGCTGCCCGGTCGGCAGGTAGCGCCGCTCGCCGCTCACGGGATCGTACCAGACATCGAGGATCTGGCCGGACTGGTGATCGACCTCGCGCTCGGCCGTCAGTTGCCAGTTGCCGCGCGTGCGGCGTTTGCGGGCGAGGTAGCCAGCGTCGAACACGGTACCCGCCACGATCAGCGCGGCAAACAGCAACAGCGGAAAACCGCTGCCTTCCGCACTGGCTGCCTGCACCAGCACACCGCCCATTGCGGCAAGCCCGGCAATCACCAGCGCGGCGACGCGGCCGTTCGGCGTCACGCGATCACTCCAGCGGCTTCAGTTTCACCGCCGTGCCATAGGCGACGACTTCGTTCATCGTCTGGCCGATCGAGCCCGAATCGAAGCGCATCATCACGACCGCGTCCGCGCCCATCAGCGAGGCGTTCATCACGAGGCGATCGATCGCGTGGCGGCGAGTATCCTCGACCAGCGCCGAATATTCCTTGATCTCGCCGCCCACAATCGAGCGGAGCCCGGCGATGATGTTGCCGCCGAGCCCGCGGCTGCGCACCACCACCCCGAAGACCTGGCCGAGACATTCGGTCACTTCACGGCCGGCGACATTCTCGGTGGTGGCGATGATCATCAGGCGAGGCTTTCCCGAGGGGCAAAGCGGACCAGCCGCGAAGTCGCGACCGCCGCCTGCCGGTGGACGACGACCGGAGCATAGTCCGGATCCTTCACCATGCCCATGAAACTTGCCGCATCGGGATAGGCCATGACGAAAGTCTCGTCCCATTCCCATTCGGCGGGTCCGGTGACCATCGCCTCGAACCCACCGGCCCAGACGATGTGCCCGCCGGCGCGCTCCAGCACCGGCTGGATCGTGCGCATGTATTCCTTGTAGGCATCGGCGCCGGTCAGTCCCTTGCCTGCCAGCGGATGGCCTTCGGGATAGGCGGCCTCTTCGCGGAAGCGCACGAGGTTGAGCATGTGGATCGGCGTATCGCGCGGGAGGGCCTTGAACTTGTCAAAGTTCTCGCGGCTCGGATCGATATAGGCTTCGGACATGTTCAGGCGCTCCACTTCCAGTCGCGGAACTGGTCGCGCAGGTCCTTCTTGCTGATCTTGCCCGTGCCGGTGTGCGGGATCTCATCCACAAAAGCGACGGCATCGGGGAGCCACCACTTGGCGACATGGCCTGCAAGATGTTCGCGCAGGGCGTCCTGACAGACTTCGGCACCGGGCTTCTTCACCACGACCAACAGCGGCCGTTCGTCCCAGCGCGGATGAGGCACGCCGATGGCCGCCGCCTCTGCAACTCCGGGGAAGCCAACTGCAGCATTTTCCAGTTCGACCGAGCTGATCCATTCGCCACCAGACTTGATCACGTCCTTGGTCCGGTCTGTCAGCTGAAGCGTACCGTCGGGATGGATCACCGCAACGTCTCCAGTATCGAACCACTGGTCGCCATCGGTCGCGTCAGCTTCGGCCTTGAAGTAGCGCTTCACCACCCAAGGCCCACGCACTTGCAGGGCACCCGAGGTCTTGCCGTCGCGCGGCAGAACCTTGCTGTAGTCTCCCAGATCAACGCAGCGCAGCTCAACCCCGAACGGCGCGCGGCCCTGCATCGCTTTGATCGAAACCTGCTCGTCGAACGAAAGCTCGTCCCAGTTCCACGTCTCGGCGCTCGAGGTCCCGATCGGCGAAGTCTCGGTCATGCCCCAGGCGTGACTGACCCGAATGCCGCGCCGCATGAGCCGCTCGATCATTGCGCGCGGCATGGCCGAGCCGCCGCACACAACCGTTTTCAGGCTTTCGGGAATCTCCGTGCCGGCGGCGTCGAAGTGCTGGAGCAGCCCGAGCCAAACGGTGGGCACGCCGGCCGATGTGGTCACGGCCTCGCGTTCCATGAGCTGGGCCAGCACCGCAGGATCGTTAACGGCGCTATAGACGAACTTGGCCCCCGCAGCTGCGCCTGCCCAGGGCAGACCCCAGCTGGCAGCGTGGAACATCGGCACGATGGGCAGCATGACAGTGCGGCAATCAACGCTGAACAGCGGCGGGGTCATGCCGATCATGGCATGGAGCACGGTCGAGCGGTGTTCGTAGAGCACGCCCTTGGGATTGCCGGTGGTGCCGCTGGTGTAGCAGAGCATGCAGGGATCGCGCTCGTCACCATCGGCCCATTCGCCCTCGCCGTCCTCGCTGGCGATCCAGTCCTCGAAATGCTCGGCAGGGCCGGAGCTGTCGAAGCAGATGTAGTGTTCGATCGTCTTCCAGCGCGGCTTCATCCGCTCAACCAACGGCGCGAAGGCGGCATCGAAGAGAAGGACGCGGTCTTCGGCGTGATTGGCGATGTAATCGAGCTGATCGTCGAACAGGCGCGGGTTGATCGTGTGGAGCACGCCGCCGACGCCGACCGCGCCGTACCATGTCACGAGGTGGCGGTGGTGGTTCATGGCGAGGGTAGCCACGCGGTCGCCCGGCTTGATCCCCAGCTTGGCGAGCTTCTGCGCCATGCGCATCGCATCGTGGCGGATGCCGGCCCATGTCGTGCGGCTTTCGCTGCCATCGGCCCAGCGCGAGACAATCTCGCGGCCCCCGTGCTCACGCGCAGCGTGATCGATGAAACGCGTCACGCGCAGGGACCAATCCTGCATGGCGCCCAGCTGCATCCTTAACTCCCCTTGAAACGTTATTCTATTCGACGAGCCGCAAGTGCCGGTCGGCCCGCGCGGTAAGGGCCACATTGGCAAGCCCTTCGATTGGAATCAATCGCTCGATGACATCCGAATCAAGTGAGAAATCATTGCCGAGCCGCATGACCGGCTCGCGCGAAGTTCCCGTGCGCAGGCGGGCAATCACTTCGCCCCTTGCCCCTTCCGCGCGCGGCAGCAGCAGCGCGAGTTCGGACATGGCCTCGGGCTTCGTCACATCGAGCTTCAGCAGCATCCGTGCAGCGCTGCTGACCGAAGCGAGCGGGCGCGCGCCGCGCACGGTGATGCGCGGGGGCTCATCGGGATTCGGGCGGTCGAGCTCGACATTGAGCAGCACGCAGGTGCCCTCGCGCGCCCATTGCTGGAACGGCTCGACAAGGCTTTCCTCGAAGCAGGAGGCGGAGAACTGGCCACTGCTGTCCGAGAAATCGGCGGCGATGAAATCGTTGCCCTTCTTGGTCTTGCGCCGGTTCACGCCTTCCACCAGCGCGGCCATGACCGCGCCGGTGCGGCTGCTCCCGGCGTCGCCATCCCCGCTCATCAGGCTGCCATAGGTCCGCGCGCCGTTGGCCGAGGCGACGGCGCGGTATTCGGTGACAGGGTGCGCGGCGAAATAGAAGCCGAAGGTATCTCGCTCGGCCGCCATCTGGTCCGCGCGCGACCATGGCGCGGCTTCCGCAAGGCGCGTGGCAGGGACGGCATGGTCCTCGGCACCGAAGAGCCCAGCCTGTCCTGATGTGCGCGAACGCACCGCCTCGTCGGCCACGGCCATCAGCAGCTCGGCATTGGCGGTGATCTGCGCGCGGTTGGGCTCCAGCGTATCGAAGGCACCGCCCGCCGCGAGCGCCTCCAATCCGCGCCGGTTCATCGCGCCCGCGGGCAGGCGGCGGAACAGGTCGTCGAGGCTGGTATAAGGGCCGTTCGCCTCGCGCTCCGCCACAATGGCGTCCATCGCCTTCTCGCCCACATTGCGCAGGCCGGCCAGAGCGTATCGCACGGCGTAGCCGTCCTCGGTGCGCTCGACGGTGAATTCGGCCTCGGAGCGGTTGATATCCGGCCCGTGCAGCGCGATTCCGGCGCGGCGCATGTCGTCGACGAAGACCGCCAGCTTTTCCGACTGGTGCATGTCGAAGCACATCGAGGCGGCGTAGAATTCGTGCGGGTAATGCGTCTTGAGCCAGGCCGTCTGGTAGGCGAGCAGGGCGTAGGCGGCGGCGTGGGACTTGTTGAAGCCGTAGCCGGCGAACTTGTCGATCAAGTCGAACAGCTCGTTGGCCTTCTTCGCGTCGATCCCGGAAACCTCCTTGCAGCCATCGACGAAGCGCTGGCGCTGCGCGTCCATCTCGGCCTGAACCTTCTTGCCCATCGCGCGGCGCAAGAGGTCTGCATCGCCCAGCGAGTAGCCCGCGAGGATCTGCGCGGCCTGCATCACCTGTTCCTGATAGACGAAGATCCCGTAGGTTTCGGCCAGAATACCTGAGAGCTTCTCGTGCGGGTATTCGATTTCCTCGAGCCCGTTCTTGCGCCGGCCGAACAGCGGGATGTTGTCCATCGGGCCCGGGCGGTAGAGCGAGACGAGCGCGATGATGTCGCCGAAATTGGTGGGCTTCACCGCCGCCAGCGTGCGGCGCATGCCTTCGGATTCCAGCTGGAACACGCCGACCGTGTCGCCCGACTGAAGCAGCTTGTAGACCTGCGCATCATCCCAGGCGAGCCGGTCGAGATCGATCTGGATGCCGCGCTTGGCCATGAGATCGACGGCCTTGCGCAGCACGGACAGCGTCTTGAGGCCGAGGAAGTCGAACTTCACGAGGCCCGCTTCCTCGACGAACTTCATGTCGAACTGCGTGACCGGCATGTCCGAGCGGGGATCGCGATAGAGCGGCACGAGCTGCGCCAGCGGGCGGTCGCCGATCACAACGCCCGCCGCGTGGGTCGAGCTGTTGCGCGGCAGGCCTTCCAGCTGCATCGCCAGATCGATCAAGCGGCGCACTTCAGGATCGCGGTCGTATTCGCGCTTGAGGTCGGCAATGCCGTTCAGGGCGCGCGGGAGCGGCCAGGGGTCGGTCGGATGGTTGGGCACCATCTTGCACAAACGGTCGACCTGCCCGTAGCTCATCTGCAGGATGCGGCCGGTATCGCGCAGCACCGCGCGGGCCTTCAATTTGCCGAAGGTGATGATCTGCGCGACGTGATCGTCGCCATATTTGCGCTGGACATAGCGGATCACCTCGCCGCGGCGGGTTTCGCAAAAGTCGATATCGAAGTCCGGCATCGAGACGCGTTCGGGATTGAGGAAGCGTTCGAACAGGAGGCCGAGCTTGATCGGATCGAGATCGGTAATGGTGAGCGCCCAGGCGACGAGGCTGCCCGCGCCCGAACCGCGCCCCGGCCCGACCGGAATACCCTGTTCCTTGGCCCACTTGATGAAGTCGGCCACGATCAGGAAGTAGCCGCCGAAGCCCATGCGGTTGATGATGCCGATCTCGAACTCGAGGCGCTGGCGGTATTGCTTCACCTCGTCCCAGTGGCCTTCGGCGCGCAGGACTTCGGCGGGAAGGCCGTCCATCTCCTCGACCGGGCAGGTGAGCGCGGCGGCCAGTTCCTCGGCAGCGGCATCGGGGTAGTAAGGACGAAGCCGCGCAACCAAGCCGTGGCGCGAATCCTCGGCCATCATCCGCGCTTCGCCTTCCTTGTCGCCGGCGAGGCTGGGAAGGATCGGGTTGCGCTTCGGCGGCTTGAACGCGGTGCGCTGCGCGACGACGAGGGTGTTGGCGAGCGCTTCGGGGAGATCGGCGAAGATCTCCTCCATCATCAGCGCGGGCTTGATCCACCATTCCTTCGAGGAGCGCGGACGATCGGCGGAATCGACGTGGGTGGAGCTGGCGATGCAGAGCATGGCATCGTGCGCATCGTAGAACGCGCGCTCGGCAAAGCAGGCCGGGTTGGTGGCGACGAACGGGAGATCGCGGGCATAGGCGAGGTCTATCAGCGCGTCCTCGGCGGCCATTTCCACCGGATCATTGCGGCGCGCGAGTTCGATATAGAGGCGCTGCGGGAACAGCACTTCGATCTCGGCAAGATAGGCCTCGGCGGCGGTCTGCTGGCCATCGGCGAGCAGGCGGGTCAGCGCGCCCTCCCCCGCTGCGGTCAGGCAGAGCAGGCCGTCGGTGTGGCCGGCAAGCTCGGCGAGCGGCACATGCGGCGCGAATTCGAGCGGCCGCGCCAAGTGCGCCTGGCTGACGAGGTGGCAGAGGTTGTCATACCCCTTGGCATCCTGCGCATAGAGCGCGAGCCAGTCGATGGTCGGCGCGCTGGCCCCGAAGCCGGTGTTCGCCGCCCCTTCCCGCGCCGGACGCGCGACCGCGAGCATAGTGCCGATGACGGGCTGCACGCCCATATCGAGGCAGGCCTTGGCAAAGGCGACGCTGCCATAAAGCCCGTTGCGGTCGGTGATCGCAGCGGCCGGAAAGCCCCGTTCGGCGGCCGTCTTGGCGATGGCCTTCGGATCAATCGCGCCATCGAGCATCGTGTAGGAGGAGTAGATGCGCAGCGGGACGAAGGGGGCGTGGAGCATACAGGGAAGCTAGGACTTGGGGGGTGATTCTGCGAGGGTTCGGAGGGGCATTATCAACCGGGAATAAGGCCCCATCGCCGGCCCGTGTCGAGCAAAGTCGAGACACCAAGCGCCGCGCACGGTGTTTCGACTTCGCTCGACACGAACGGATCAGAAGCCTCTCACCAGAACTTCAACCGATGCTTGATTCTTTGCCACAGAGGCTTTGGTACGACCGACGCATGTGATCCAGCAAGGCGAGCACTTGGTTGATTGTCAAAAACGATGCCCAAGAGCTTTTTAGTCGAAAAGCTGAAAGCTTCTGGCACCTCGATTAAGGCTGATCCAGTGCGCTGCAAAACTCTATCGACAAAAACTTCGATGGATTGGCCACCGGCGCCCCAAATAACAAGATGATGTTCGGAATGCTCAACCTCGATTAGCAGATTATCTGGATCGGATGCTCGGATGCGCATCGTTACTGTCGACATGCTAGGGACTTTGATCTCGTCCGCCCACGGCTCAAGCCAGAGCAGCAGCTCACGAGGTCCGCAATTGCACAAACCCCAATGCCAATCTGCTGCATCAGGCATAAAGCCTTTCCGCTCCCCCTTAGAGCAAAGCCTCGATATCCGCCGCCAGCTTCTCCGGCTTGTCCGTCGGCGCATAACGACGCACGACCTTGCCATCACGGCCGATCAGGAACTTGGTGAAGTTCCACTTGATGCCCTTGGTGCCCAGCACGCCCGGCGCTTCGGCCTTGAGCCACTGGTAGAGCGGATCGGCGCCGTCGCCGTTGACTTCGATCTTGGCCATGAGCGGGAAGCTCACGCCGAAGTTGACCTTGCAGAAGCTCTCGATCTCGTCCGCCGTGCCGGGTTCCTGCCCGCCGAACTGGTTGCAGGGGAAAGCCAGCACTTCGAAGCCGCGCTCGCCGTACTTCTTCCAGAGTGCTTCCAGCCCGTCGTACTGCGGGGTGAAGCCGCACTTGGAGGCGGTGTTGACGACGAGGAGGGCCTTGCCGGCCTTGTCGGCGAGGCTGAGGTCCTTGCCGCCGGGCATCTTCACGGTGAAATCGGCAATGGTCTGCGGGCTGGTCATGCTTTGGGCTCCCCTGATGTGCTTTGGCCGCAGGCTGGCACGGCGGGGCTCGGGGATCAAGCGGAGAGGATCAGGCCAGCAGCCCTTCGTGCAGGCGCACCACGCGGTCCATGCGCAGGGCAAGGCGCTCGTTGTGCGTGGCGACGAGGGCAGAGCTGCCTTCCTCGCGCACCAGCCTGAGGAACTGCTCGAGCACCTTGTCAGCCGTCGCTTCGTCGAGATTGCCGGTGGGCTCGTCCGCCAGCACGAGGCCGGGGCGATTGGCCAGCGCGCGGGCGACAGCGACGCGCTGCTGCTCGCCGCCAGAAAGCTGGCTGGGCCGGTGCGTCAGGCGGTGGCCGAGGCCGAGCGCGGTGAGCAGCTCTTCCGCCCTCGCCTTCGCCTCGCCAGCAGCCTTGCCCGCGATCAGCTGCGGCAGGACGACGTTCTCGGTCGCGTTGAAATCCGGCAGCAGGTGGTGGAACTGGTAGACAAAGCCCAGATGATCGCGCCTTAACGTGGTGCGCGCATCAGCCGAAAGCGCGCTGGCTTCGATGCCGGCGATCTCGATCTTCCCGGTAAACCCGCCCTCAAGCAGGCCGACCGCCTGCAACATGGTCGATTTGCCCGAGCCCGAGGGGCCGAGCAGCGCGACGATTTCGCCCGGGCGGATGGCCAGATCGATGCCGCGCAGCACTTCGATCGTCTCGTCACCCTGGCTGAAGCTGCGCCGCAGATCGACGAGGCGGACGAACGGCTCACTCATAGCGCAGCACCTGCACCGGATCGGTGCTGGCCGCGGTGAGCGCCGGATAGAGCGTCGCGAGGAAACTGAGCACGAGCGCCATCAGGCAGATCACCGTGATCTCGAGCGGATCGCTGCGGCTGGGCAGTTCAGTGAGGAAGCGGATCTGCGGGTCCCACAACGGCTGGCCGGTGACGTACTGCACGCCGTTGACGATGTTCTGGCGGAAAAACAGGAACACCATGCCCAGCGCAAGCCCCACCGCGGTCCCCAGCGCGCCGATCACGAAGCCAATGGTGACGAACACCTTGAGCAGACTCTTCCGCGTCGCGCCCATGGTCCTCAGGATCGCGATGTCGCGGGTCTTGGCACGCACCAGCATGATCAGCGAAGACAGGATATTGAACACCGCAACGAGCACGATGATCGAAAGCACGACGAACATTGCCACCCGCTCGACCGCCAGCGCCTCGAACAGGCTGGCGTTGATCGTCTTCCAGTCGGTCACTTGCGCGCGGCCCAGCAGCGCCTGCTTGATGGGCGCGAGCGTCTGCGCGGCGGTATCGGCGTTGGTTGTGGTCACCTCGATCATGCCGATGGTATCGCCCGTCAGCAGCAAGGTCTGCGCATCAGCAATGGGCATCACGACATAGGCGTTGTCGTAATCATAGACGCCGATTTCGAAAATGGCGGCAACCTTGTAGCCGATCTGGCGCGGCACGGTGCCGAACGGCGTCGAGCGGCCCTGCGGATTGATGATCGTGATCGTATCGCCGATCTGCGCGCCAAGGCTTTCGGCAAGGCGCGAACCAATGGCGACGTTGGTCGAGCCCGGGCGCAATTCGGCGAAGTTTCCGACCACGCGCTTGGCCTCGAGCCGCTTGAGATCAGCCGCGGTGTTCCCGCGCACGAGGATCGCCTCGACCCGGCCGTTGAAGGTGGCAAGCAGCGGCTGCTCGATCAGCGGGCTCGCGCGGGTGACGCCGGGTGTGGCTTCCACCCGCTTCAGGATATCCTGCCAGTCATCAAGCCGGCCGCCATAGGCCTGGATGATGGCGTGACCGTTCAGACCGACGATCTTGTCGAGCAATTCGGCGCGAAAGCCGTTCATCACGCTCATTACGATTACGAGGGCAGCCACGCCAAGCATGACCGCGACGAGGCTGATCCCGGCCACCATCGCGATAAACGCCTCGCCCCGGCCCGGCAGCATGTAGCGCTTGGCGATCGTCCATTCGAAGGGCGAGAGGATCAAGTGCGGGCTCGCTTCAGCATCTGTGCGGCCATCTAGGCGCATGCACGCGGCGTGGCAACCGTGCGCACGGGACGAAACTGCGGATTGGAGACACTTGCGTTACGCCCCAAAGCTCGCCACATGGCGCGCTAAGGCGCTGGTACAGGCGCCGCAGCGCAGATCCGGAACACCCATGAACCTCACCGATCCCCTTTGCGGCGCGGCCCATCCTTTTTTCGACGAGAACGGCGACAAGCTACGCGAGGAATGCGGCATTTTCGGCGTGCTCGGCGCGCGCGATGCCGCCGCCATCGCCGCGCTTGGGCTGCATGCGCTGCAGCACCGCGGGCAGGAGGCCGTCGGCATCACCAGTTTTGACGGGCAGGAGTTCTATTCCCGCCGCGGTCTCGGCCATGTCGCGCAGAACTTTTCGAGCGGTCAGGCGATTGCCGAACTGCCTGGCATGATGGCAGCGGGCCATGTCCGCTATTCGACAACCGGCGGATCGGGCCTGCGCAACGTGCAGCCGCTCTTCGCCGATCTCGCCACCGGCGGTTTCGCCATCGCGCATAACGGCAATATCTCCAATGCGATGACCCTGAAGCGCGACCTTGTCGCCAAGGGTGCGATCTTCCAGTCGACATCGGACACCGAGGTGATCATCCACCTTGTCGCCACCAGCCGCTACCCCACGCTGCTCGACCGTTTCATCGATGCCCTGCGGCTGGTCGAAGGCGCCTATTCGCTGATCTGCCTCACCAACGAGGGCATGATCGCCTGCCGCGATCCGCTCGGCATCCGCCCGCTTGTCATGGGCAAGCTGGGCGATGCGGTGGTGTTCGCCAGCGAGACCGTGGCGCTCGATGTGATCGGCGCAGACTTCGTGCGCGAGGTCGAGCCGGGCGAGATGATTCAGGTCGGGCATGATGGCGAGATCCGCTGCCACCGCCCGTTCGGTCACCCGAGCCCCCGGCCCTGCATCTTCGAGCACGTCTACTTCAGCCGCCCGGATTCGATCATGGGCGGCCGTTCGGTCTACGAAGTGCGCAAGGCCATCGGCGCCGAGCTGGCGCGGGAATCGGCGGTCGAGGCCGATCTCGTCATCCCTGTGCCGGACAGCGGCGTTCCCGCCGCACTCGGCTTTGCCAACCAGTCGGGCATTCCCTTCGAGCTTGGCATCATCCGTTCGCACTATGTCGGCCGCACGTTCATCCAGCCTTCGGACGGGGCGCGCCATGCCGATGTGAAGCGCAAGCACAATGCCAATCGCGCGCTGGTGGCGGGCAAGCGCATCGTGCTGATCGACGATTCGATCGTGCGCGGCACGACCTCGATGAAGATCGTGCAGATGATGCGCGATGC
>NZ_JAIEPN010000044.1 GCF_019748365.1 Novosphingobium sp. | reverse complement strand
GATTACACCCAAGGCCGCCTGACCATGCAGCCCGGTGACCACACCCCAAATTACACCTCATTGACGGACGTGACCAGGGGCAAGGCTAGCAGAACTTGCCCCCCTTGCACGGTCCCCCCGGCGCTGACGAACATGTCAGTCCGGGCAATAGAGGTGTTGAAGCCGTCTGTTGCCCTGGTCAAGATAGCAGCTTGTTGCTCTGCCCAGGGATGCCAGAGCAAGCTTCTCCACAACTCAGTAACAACGAGAACGTACCCGATCAGAGCCACAAGTCATCGCAAGATTTGCACCGCCTCCAGTGTTTGGGGAATTTCCAGCCCCAACCATGCAAGCGAGCAGCATGCGCGGCCCATCCAGGTCGGAAGATGCCTAAGGCCCGGGCGCGAACCGCTTTTGCACTGGAGTGCCCGTACCTACCGACAGCGTGTGGCACAACAGCGATCAAGTTCATGGCCCCGCTCCGGCGGTTCCTCACCCAGACGATGGAAAAACGCTTCGATGCTGAAATGAAGGGCCTCTGGCGGCAACACCGGCCCGTTCTTGAGCTTGAAACCAGCTGCAAAAGCCTCGGGCGGTCTTGAGCCCGCCGTTTGCACGCCATGATTCCCCTGTTCTTCCGTCCCCCTTGATCCGGCCCAGTGTCTGCGATGATGTTTGAGGTGAGGAGTGCTGCCATGTCCGGAAGCCGTGTTCTGTGGGGGGCCATAATCTCCGTAGCCGCAACCGTGCTTCTGGGTGTCTGGGCTGCCACCCAGTGGACGGCTGCAGCACTGGCCTACCAGCCCGAACTCGGCACCCCCCTTGGCCAGATCTTCGGCTGGCCCATCTACCCACCTTATGCCCTGTTTTGGTGGTGGTTCAGCTTTGACGCGTATGCGCCGGACATCTTTGATACCGCAGGCATGATGGCAGCTGGCAGCGGACTGGCTTCGGTAGCCGTCGCGATCGGCCTGTCGCTTTGGCGCGCGAGAGACCTGAAAAAGCTCGACACTTACGGCTCTGCGCGCTGGGCGGGAGCGTCCGAAATCGGCGCTGCG
Organism: Novosphingobium sp.; assembly: GCF_019748365.1. Lineage (GTDB taxonomy): Bacteria > Pseudomonadota > Alphaproteobacteria > Sphingomonadales > Sphingomonadaceae > Novosphingobium. Next base: position 9,660 of record NZ_JAIEPN010000044.1, on the reverse strand, counting down.
CATCTTCTGGACGATCAGGGCACGGTACTCGGGCGCTGGCACAAACAATATCTCCGCCATGACGGCCCGGAACATGTCCTGTGCTTTGCACCCACCCGCAGCGGCAAGGGGGTTGGCCTGGTGGTGCCGACACTGCTGACATGGCCTGAATCGGCGATCGTCCACGATATCAAGGGCGAAAACTGGAACCTGACCGCGGGCTTCCGCTCGAAATTCGGAAGAGTACTGCTGTTCGACCCGACCAACCCGGCATCTGCCGCTTTCAATCCGTTGCTCGAAGTGCGCAGAGGCATCACCGAAGTCAGGGATGTCCAGAACATCGCCGATGTACTCGTGGACCCGGAAGGCTCGCTCGAGCGCCGCAACCATTGGGAAAAGACGAGCCACGCGCTGCTCGTCGGCACAATCCTGCATGTACTTTATGCCGAGCACGACAAGACCCTGGCCGGCGTCGCTGCATTCCTGTCCGATCCCAGTCGTACCTTCCATGCAACACTGACGGTCATGATGGTGACCCGGCACCTGGGCGACGCCGGTGTTCACCCCGTTATTGCCAGCGCGGCGCGTGAGCTGTTGAACAAGTCGGAAAACGAGCGGTCTGGCGTTCTGTCCACGGCGATGTCATTCTTGGGTTTGTATCGTGATCCGGTCATTGCCAGGGTGACCCGGCAATGCGACTGGCATATTGCCGATCTCGTCGCGGGCCGACGACCATCGACGCTGTATCTCGTGGTCCCCCCTTCAGACATCAGCCGCACCAAACCGCTCATTCGTCTGATCCTCAATCAGATCGGCAGGCGCCTGACGGAGGAGCTCGAGACAGCGCACACAAAGCATCGCCTGTTGTTGATGCTCGATGAATTCCCAGCGCTAGGTCGACTCGACTTTTTCGAAAGCGCCCTCGCATTCATGGCTGGCTACGGGCTCAAGGCTTTTCTGATAGCCCAGTCGCTCAATCAGATCGAGAAGGCCTATGGCCAGAACAACGCGATTCTCGACAACTGCCATGTCCGGGTGTGCTTCGCGACCAATGACGAGCGGACGGCCAAGCGTATTTCGGACTCGCTGGGAACCGCGACCGAATTGCGGACCATGAAAAATTATGCCGGTCACAGGCTCGCGCCCTGGCTCGGACATCTGATGGTCTCCCGGACCGATACGGCCAGACCGCTTCTGACCCCTGGCGAAATCATGCAGCTGCCCGATGACGAGGAGATCATCATGCTGGCGGGCGTTCATCCGGTGCGGGCGAAAAAGGTGAAATACTATCGTGACAGGCGGCTGAGCGAGCGCATCCTGCCCCCTCCAAGCACCGAAGCTGCACAGGTCAACACCTCCCATCCCAATGATTGGCCTCGGCCAAAGCCTGCCCAGGAGACCAACATCATGGCCCCGCCGCAAACACCGCCCGCAATCATGGAAGACGAAGGCGGACATCAGCTGACGCTCCCTCTCGAGCATCCGGTCGAGCCCAAGGTCCAACCGCCGCCAGACGAGTTCGATTATTCGGACAGAACGGAACCGCCTGCCCGTCAGGCAGCCGCACGGCAACGTAGGATCGAGTTGAAGGCACAGACTGCGCGACAGGTCACGCTCGACCCGACAGACGGGATGCCGCTATGAAACGCACACGCCATACCTTTCGGCTACGCCCCGAGCTTGCCGACCGGCTTACCGATTTCGCTGCTCGCAAGCGTGTCTCGCAAGCCGCCGTCGTCGAAGCGGCCTTGGTTGCCTTTTTGTCCCCGGATGGCCCAGAGCGACTGGAAGCAGCCTTTGCTCGCAGGCTCGACAGGATGACAAAGCAGCTCGACAAGCTCGGCTATCACGTCGAGGTTGGCAATGAGGCGCTTGCCCTGTTCGTGCTGACCTGGCTTACCCAGAATCCAGCGCTTGCAGCTGATGAACTGCCGGCAGCACAGGCGCAGGCCAAGAAGAGGTTCTCGGCTTTCGTCGCTGCCCTGGCTCGGCGGATGGAAACCGACCAGCGGCTTTCGCCTGGATCCTGATCGGCAACCATCCTGTCGCATGGTTGGGGCTCGGCAAACCGACCGCCGTGCCACGGGCGACTCGCGGTCGCTACCTATCGTCACATGCTGGTATCCTCACTCCATCCAGGAGGAAGCGCCACCACGGCCTGAGCCGTTTCTTTCCGAATATTCGCTGCGCTACGCTGTGATGAAAATGCTGTTGCCGAACATCGCCAGCATGTCTTCTTAGTCTGCCTCGGACATCCATGCGGCACCCGGCCGCACACTCAGAGGCGCAGATGAACGTCATTCCTCTTCTCTCGGCAAGCAACGAGCGCGGCGCGCGCATGCTTCGCACAGCGCTCGGTCCGCACATTGCAGTCTGGCTCGATGATCCTCGGATCGTGGAAATCATGCTCAATCCCGATGGCCGTCTGTGGACCGACAGTTATGCAGGCGGGTTGAAGGACTCGGGCGTCACGATGAGCGCACAGACCGGCGAACGCATCATTCGCCTGCTTGCCCATCATGCCAGCGAGCAAATCCATTTCGATGCACCTCGCCTGTCGACCGAACTGCCTGTCACCGGCGAGCGGTTCGAAGGGCTGCTGCCCCCGCTCGTGACAGCGCCGAGCTTCGCCATCCGCAAACCGGCATCGCAGATCTTCAGCCTCGAGGACTATGTTCGGTCCGGGATCATGTCCGCGAGGGCAGCATCCGTCCTGGCGACCGGCGTCCGGCAGCGCGCCAATATCCTGGTGGCGGGCGGCACGTCATCCGGCAAAACCACCCTCGTCAATGCGCTGCTTGCCGAGATTGCCGAGACGCAGCACCGGGTAGTCCTCATCGAAGACACGCGCGAGCTTCAGTGCGATGCCCCCAATCTCGTTGCGTTGCGCACCCGCGCGGGCATCGCAACACTGGCTGATCTCGTGCGTTCGGCCCTGCGACTGAGGCCGGATCGCATTCCGATCGGAGAAGTGCGCGGTGCTGAAGCCCTCGACCTCATCAAGGCCTGGGGAACAGGCCATCCGGGCGGCGTTGGCACCATCCACGCAGGATCCGCCTCCGGCACTTTGCGGCGGCTCGAACAACTGATCCAGGAAGCCGTCGTGACAGTGCCCAGAGCGCTTATCGCAGAGACCATCGACATCATCGCAGTGCTGACGCGCGACCATCAGGGCCGCAAGCTGACCGAGCTCGTACAGGTTCAAGGGCTCGATGCATCGGGCGAATACCAGCTCTGCTCGCTGATCGACACACCGCAAGGAGAAGGACGATGACTGTTGTGAAAAGACGCCATCTGCATGCCGTTCTGGCGATGGGAGCCAGTGCCGCTCTGATCATCCTCCCGGTCCAGGCTGCTGGCTCTTCTATGCCCTGGGAAGCTCCGCTCCAGGCCATTCTGGAATCGATCCAGGGACCGGTCGCCAAGATCATCGCTGTCATGATCATCATTGCAACAGGCCTTGCGCTGGCCTTTGGCGATACTTCGGGCGGAGCCCGACGCATGATCCAGATCGTCTTTGGCTTGTCGATCGCCTTTGCTGCCTCCTCCTTCTTCCTGTCCTTTTTCTCGTTTGGCGGCGGGGCGCTGATCTGATGGCCGATCGCGAGCCTTTGATAACTGCTCCGCTTGCTGCAGCTGTCCACCGAGCGCTCAGCGAACCCATCCTTCTGGGAGGGGCACCACGTAGCCTCGCCATCGCCAATGCGACACTGGCCAGTGCGATCGGGCTGGGCCTGCGGCTCTGGCTTGCAGGTGTCGTGCTCCTCATTCTGGGCCATTCGGCGTCAGTCTGGGCTGCGCGGCACGATCCCCAATTTGTCGAAGTCACACGGCGGCATCTGCGTCTGCCGGGCTATTTCAGGGTCTGACAGTCATGATGTCTCTGCGCGAATATCGCAACAACGCCGACAGGCTCGCCGACTTCCTGCCCTGGGCAGCTCTGATTGCACCGGGAGTTGTGCTCAACAAGGATGGCAGTTTCCAGAGATCGGCGAGATTCAGGGGACCGGATCTCGACAGCGCAACGCCGTCGGAACTTGGCGTGGCAGCAGCGAGAATCAACAATGCCTTCCGTCGCCTGGGATCATCCTGGGCCGTCTTTGTCGAAGCTGCACGCAGCCCGGCGCAGGACTATCCCCCTCGAACCTTCCCCGATCCGGTATCTGCCCTCGTGGATGAAGAGCGCGCAGCCCAGTTTGCCGAACATGGCGCGCATTTCGAGAGTCGCTATTTTCTGACCTTCGTCTGGATGCCTCCCGCCGAGGAGGCTGCACGGCTCGAAGGCTGGCTCTATGAAGGCCGGGCCAGGGCCGGGATCGATCCCCGGCAGATGCTGGCATTGTTCACAGACCAAACCAGTCGATTGCTCAATCTGCTGGAAGCCATGTTCCCCGAAGCGGCCTGGTTGGACGACAAGGAAACCCTGAGCTATCTGCATAGCTGCATCTCGACCCGACGGCAAAGCGTTGCTGTTCCTGAGATACCCATGCATCTCGATGGGCTGCTGGCAGACATGCCGCTTTCCGGGGGACTCGAGCCGAGGTTGGGCAAGGCATATTTGCGCACTGCCACCATCAACGGGTTTCCAAGCGCCACATTCCCCGGAATGCTGGAAGAGCTCAACACGCTAGCATTCGAGTATCGCTGGATGACCCGCGCGATCATGCTCGACAAGATCGATGCGGCGCGGATTCTGGGCAAGATACGGCGGCAATGGTTTGCCAAGCGCAAATCACTCGCTGCCATGCTCAAGGAGGTCATGACCAACGAGGCTTCGGTCCTGCTCGACAGTGATGCTGCAAACAAGGCCGACGATGCTGATCTGGCTCTCCAGGAGCTTGGCGCCGACCTCCACGGCATGGCGTATGTCACAGCCACCTTGACGGTCTGGGACGAAGACCCTGCCCTCGCGGCGGAGAAGCTGCGGCAGGTTGAGAAGATCGTCCAGGGCCGCGACTTCACCATGGTAACGGAAGGCGCCAATGCAGTGGAGGCGTGGCTTGGCTCGCTTCCTGGACACCTGTACGCAAACGTGCGCCAGCCGCCGATAACTACCATGAACCTGGCGCATATCGTGCCCGCAGCCGCCATCTGGGCTGGTCCGGCATGCGACCAGCATCTCGGCGCGCCAGCACTGCTCTATGCGCGAACGCAAGGATCGACACCCTTTCGGCTATCGCTGCACGTGGGGGATGTCGGACATTGTCTTGTGGTCGGGCCCACAGGTGCGGGCAAGTCGGTACTGCTGGCCCTGATGGCCCTCCAGTTCCGCCGCTATGCCGATGCGCAGGTGTTCGCATTCGATTTCGGCGGCTCGATGCGGGCTGCCACCCTGGGGTGCGGCGGTGACTGGCAGATTCTCGACTCTGGTGACGCATCGGCGCACCCAGACATCCAGTTGCATCCCTTGGCACATATCGACGAGCAAGGCGAACGCACCTGGGCCAGCGAATGGCTGATAGCGGTCCTTTCCGGCCTGGGCGTCGCGGTCGACGCCTCGGACAAGGAGCAGCTCTGGTCCGCCCTCACATCGCTGAGTTCCGCTCCCCCTCAGGAGCGAACCCTGACAGGACTCACCGTTCTCCTCCAATCTGCCAAACTCAAGCAGGCGCTCCTGCCCTTCTGTGTCGGCGGAGCCTATGGCCATCTGCTCGACGGAGAATGCGAGCATCTCGGGGAAAGTCGTTTCCGCACATTCGAAACCGAGGGCCTGATCAACTCGGCTGCCGCCGCTGCCGTCCTTTTGTATCTCTTTCACCGGATCGAAGCACGGCTCGATGGCTCGCCCACCCTTATCCTCATTGATGAGGGCTGGCTCGTGCTCGATACCCCTGAATTCTCGGCACGACTGCGCGAATGGCTCAAGACACTGCGCAAGAAGAATGCCAGCGTGCTGTTCGCGACCCAGAGCCTCGCCGATATCGAGACATCCGGCATCGCGCCGGCGATCGTGGAAAGCTGTCCGACCCGCATCTTCCTGCCAAACGAGCGGGCTGCAGAGCCCCAGATCATGAGCGTCTATCGTCGCTTCGGTCTCAACGACCGGCAAATCGAGATCATTTCCCAGGCCGTACCCAAGCGAGACTATTACTGTCAGTCTGCACAAGGCAACCGCTTGTTCGATCTCGGGCTGAATGAAGTCGCGCTCGCCTTTTGCGCCGCGTCCTCCAAGGCGGATCAACGCGCGATAACCCAGATTGTCGCAGAGCATGGCCCGCATGATTTCGGCCAGCGCTGGTTGATGCACCTCGGACTTGGCTGGGCTGCAGACCTCCTCGCTCCCAAGATGACTTCCGCTCTCTGACCGATGTTTCGCTGTCCTGCCTTGTGGAGACCTGAACATGCCTGCTGCACATGACCGATCCGCCTGCTCTCGGCATATTGCGCACAGCCTCTTGCTCACGGTCACTGTGGCTGTCCTCAACTGGGCCGAACCGGTCCAGGCTCAATTCGGCCTTGGCGGAATTGTCTATGACCCCTCCAACTATGCGCAAAATGTTCTCACTGCGGCCCGAACGCTCGAACAGATCAACAACCAGATCCGCATGCTGCAGAACCAGGCAGCACAGCTCCTCAATGAAGCGCGCAATCTTGAACCGCTTCCCTTGAGTGTGCTGGAGCCGTTGCAACAACAGATGCGCCAGACACAGCAGCTGCTGGCGAAAGCCAGGGGTATTGCGCTTGACGTGCAGGCCATCGAACGAGATTTCGGGCGGACCTATCGCGACATCGACCTGAGTGCCAGCCAGCGCCAGATGATGTCGCGTGCACATCAGCGCTGGCAGGCGTCTGTCGCAGCCTTTGAAGATGCACTGAGGGTTCAGGCCGGTGCCGCCACCAATATCGAGGGATCGAGGCAAGCGATCGATGTTCTGGTTTCCGCGAGCCAATCCTCAACCGGAGCACTGCAGGCCGCACAGGCTGGCAACCAGCTTCTGGCTCTTCAGGCGCAACAGCTGTCCGACCTCATTGCCACTTTTGCCGCAATGGCGCGTGCCCAGACCCTCGATGCTGCCAACGCCGCCGCGGCCAAGGCTCAGGCGCGAGAGCAACTGCGTCGCTTTCTGAACGCCGCGACGCCAAATCAGGCAGCAGCTCCTGTTCAACCGAAGGAGCGCTGAGCATGGGCGGGACCGGGGTTGTAGACAGGTTTCTCGAGGTCTTTACCCGATACATCGATTCCGGCTTCGGGCTCGTGGCAGGAGAAGTGTCCTTCATCGCGACGACCCTGATCGTGATCGACGTCACGCTGGCCGCACTGTTCTGGGCGTGGGGCGAAACTGACGACGTGCTCGCCCGCTTGATCAAGAAGACACTGTTCATCGGGACATTTGCCTATGTCATCGGCAATTGGGGTACGCTGGCGCAAATCGTGTTGCAGAGCTTTGCGGGCCTGGGCCTGAAGGCAAGCGGCACCGGTTTGGATGCAAGCGAGCTTCTCGCGCCGGGCAGGGTCGCTGAGGTCGGGCTTGAAGCAGCTCGGCCCATGCTCGATGCCATTGCCGATCTGCTCGGCTTTGTCAGCTTCTTCGAGAACTTCCTTCAAATTGTCATTCTGCTGGCTGCCTGGGCCCTGGTCGTTGCTGCCTTCTTCATCCTGTCGATCCAGCTCTTCGTGACCCTCATAGAGTTCAAGCTGACAACGCTTGCAGGCTTCGTGCTGATCCCGTTCGGACTGTTCGGAAAAACAGCCTTCATGGCCGAGCGCGTTCTCGGGAATGTCGTGTCCAGCGGCATCAAGGTTCTCGTGCTCGCAGTCATTGTGGGGATTGGATCGACGCTGTTCGCGCAGTTTGCAGATGCTATCCCTCAAGAGCCGACGATTGATGATGCTCTCGCAATAGTGCTCGCCAGCCTGACACTGATGGCGCTCGGCATCTTCGGCCCTGGTGTAGCCAATGGCATAGTGGCGGGCGGACCGCAGCTTGGCGCAGGCGCAGCAGCAGGAACGGCAATGCTCGCGACAGGAGGTGCATCGCTCGGATTGGGCGCGGCGCGACTGGCTACAGGGACAACTGCATCGCTGGTGACTGCAACTGCGCAAACCGCCTCCAAGGCTTCTGGAGGAGCACTGACAGCTTATGCCATGGGCTCTGCAGGCCGCGAAGGCAGCCAGGCAGTTCGCGCCGGACTGACCGCCGTTGGTGAAGCTGCCTTCGGAACTGCGGTGTCCCCCTTGCGCAACATGGGGAAGGCATTGCGCTCTTCTTTCCGCGATGGAGGGCGTGCCGCCATCATCAATGCAGGTGGCACCATCAAGTCTCCATCGAACGGCGTTGCGCAAAATTCTTCCCCATCCTCCTCCAACATGCCTTCATGGGCAAAGTCGATGCGCCTGCGACAGAGCCTAGCGCATGGTTCCAGCGTGGCTGCCCACGCGCTGCGATCGGGAGATAGTGGAGGACTGGGGGCCTCGATCGATCTCACGCAAAGGGACTGACCATGTTCAAACGATCATCGATCCGCTACGGCAAGACGCCAGAACCGCAAACGCCCTACCAGAGCGCCTTCCAGCTCTGGGATGAACGCATAGGGTCGTCACGCGTCCAGGCGCGCAACTGGCGCTATGCCTGTTTAGGTGCATTGGGTCTATCAGCCCTGCTCGCCGGAGGCCTGGTCTGGCAGTCATCACAAGGAGCGATAGTTCCCTGGGTCGTCCAGATCGACAAGCTGGGCGATGCCCAGGTGGTGGCAAAGGCCGATCGTGACTACACTCCATCGGATCCGCAGATCGCGTTCCATCTGGCCAGGTTCATAGAACAGGTGCGCAGCCTCCCGGAAGATGCGGTTGTCGTTCGTCAGAATTGGCTGCGCGCCTATGATTTCGTCACCGATCAAGGCGCCCTTGCGCTGAACGAACATGCGCGGAATGAGGACCCGTTCCAGCGTGTCGGCAAGGAGCAGACTGCCGTCGAGATCACCAGCGTTATCCGCGCCTCGCCCTCAAGCTTCCGCGTTGCATGGATAGAACGCACCTACCGCGCAGGGAGCCTCTCCGACACCAGCCGTTGGAGCGCGATCATGACGGTCGTCATTCAACCGCCTAGGCAGCCCGAACAGTTGCGCAAGAATCCCCTCGGTATCCTGGTCAATGCGATCAACTGGTCGAAGGAGCTCGGATCATGACATTTCTCACCTGCCCGCTAAGCGCGGCCACTGTGCTGGCTTGGCTCCTCCCGGCATCCGGCTTCTCACCGGCTCAGCCCATCCTGCCGGTGTCGGCCACCTATCAGGCCCCTTTGGACCATGACCATTTACAGATCGCCTCCGATCCTTGGCGCGTGCTGCCCGCAACGATCACCACCGCCCGGCGGATGCCAGGCGTTCTGGCTCCGGTCGAGAGAGTGGGAGCTGCGAACCTTGCCGCTCGTATCGAACCTGACCAGGGCAGCTTTGCCAATGCCATCCAGCGGTACCCATTTGTCGAAGGCTCATTGTACCAGATCTATACAAAGCCTGGCCAAGTCACCGATATCGCGCTCCAGATCGGTGAAAAGCTGGTTGGCCCTGGCCCGGTGGCAGCAGGCGACACGGCCCGATGGATGATCGGAAACACAATCAGCGGGACGGGAGCTGCCCAGCAAGTGCATATCCTGGTCAAACCTACGGGTCACGTCCGTCAATGAGGTGTAATTTGGGGTGTGGTCACCGGGCTGCATGGTCAGGCGGCCTTGGGTGTAA
>NZ_JAIEPN010000083.1 GCF_019748365.1 Novosphingobium sp. | reverse complement strand
AAGCACCAGCGCTTGCACCGGTGCCTTCTCGGCACGTCAGCAAATCAGCGCAAGGCGGCCCTCACCGCAGGGTTACCGAAATACCGCGGTTTGGCGAAGATACCCGCCACCACGATGTCGACGTCGCTGACCTTGTAACCCGCCAACTTCGCGTTGGGTGCGATCTTGACGTGTTCGACCTCGATCGGAGATCCTTTTAAGCCGGGCCAAAGCTTGTCGAACGCGTCGGCGATCGCGAGAGCCGCGTCGTATTCCTCCGTGCCTGGCTCGCCGATGATGTCGATCATGACCTCAGCGCCAGCAAGTACTCGGGGTACCGTATCGCGAAATGTCGAACGTCAACGAAGCGGATCTCGGCGTCTGTGCCGTGTGCCGCGCGAAAACTGTCCTGAGCATCGAGCTGGACAGGCTGAACCAAGCCTAGCGCCGAATGCCACAGCGGGTGACCGAGAACCAAGGCTCGCGCATTCCTGGAGATTACCGTTAGCCCCGCGTGCTCCTCGACACCGACGTCAAGCCGCGACTTTGCGCAGAATGCCGCGAATGCACTGGCGGTGCGGGCCTCGGCCCCGCCGATCCAACGCCCTGCTCCAAGCGGAAGGCCGAGCGTAAGCTCGGCGAGGTCTAGCGCAAGGCGCCAGTCGAGCAGCCCATGTGAAAACCGGTTAGAGTAGCTACGGAGGCAGTCAGGGCACGAACGGTCACAGTTATCGGCATGTGCCGGGCGAGACCATTGTTGGCTCGTGTCAGCATAGAAGCGCGACAGTGCGCGAGCGAAATTCTCGGGATCGGAGGCCCAGCGCGCATAGCCGGCGCCGTTTTCGAGCGCGTCCGCTAGGAAAATCTGCTCGGTTTTCCCCTTGCCAGGGATTGCGATCGGTTGCCTCCCGACCCGGAATTCGTCGGGCGAAATATCCAGTTCGGTGGCGATCGCCAACTTCGCGAATTCCGCGAACGAAGCGAGTGCTGGCGTGGTTGACGGCATGCCGGACTCCAAGAGCCCGTGGTTCCCAACTCCCGGGGTGTTGTCGAAGTAAAAGCTCAAGACATCGGTGGTGAAGATCGCCCCGATCGCGCCGGAGGGCTCCTCGGAAATCGGGTTGCTGGGAAGGTCACCGGGAATTCGGTCATCTCGGTAAAGGGCGGTGTCATTCACGACGACCATGTTCGGCTCCTTAGCGTGGAACTCGAAAAGCTGGTTGTCGTTGTCGTTGACCACCGTGACCGGACCTGTTCCGATGGCCATCTCGAGCGGGCCACAGTGACGGTCGCCATATGACTGATCAAATGCCATTACTGGGGGCGGAAGTGCTGGCCCGCGACTGCGCTGGCCGTCGTAATCAAGGGCCCGCCAATGCGCCATGAAACCCTTTGGCTGGTAAAGCTTGAAGTCCTTCGACGGGTTTCCGCAAACCTTGCAGGTTTCGGCCGAACCGTGCGTGATCGCGCCGCACTCGTCGTCGACGCAACGCGAGTAAGGAAGCGGATCCCCTAGCGGGTTCTCCTCGTTCCGGACACCTTGCGGAGTATCATATTTCGAGACGAAACCACAGGCAACATGCAGCTGCTTGTCCTTTGGCACCTCCGAACCAGGTGAGAAGGCCCAAACCGCGTGGTCGAGCGGACGGTCGCTCAAGGCAACCTGCTCAACCCTAGTGGCCCCCTTGTCCGAGTAGAGCGTGCGAACTTGCGTGGGGAAGCCAAACATCGGCAACAAGCCGGCAACGGCAAGACGGTGGCTCAACTCGCGCTGGATGAACCGCGAATCTAAAACAACTTCGTCGATCTTCGCGACGAGATGTTCTCGCAGGTACGTGGCAATCGCAGCCTTGGCGTCGGCGGCAAGCGGTGTGTAGGCACCGAGCCGAGAAACAACAGTGTCGACCTCGGGAGCGCGGACCAGCCAGTTCGCGACTGCGTCGCGGTAGGTGGCCCACTCGTCCACCTTTCCGAATGCACCGTGGAGGCTCTCGGGATTGCGTTCTGGGCCGTCCTCGATCGAGCGGAACGCTCGTCGCAGGAGCTCGGCCGATGCCACCCGTGACAAGATTTCTCCCCGTGACAGGTCGAGCTCGGGCTGCGGAGGCACGTCACCCGTCATCCGCTCGGGATGGTTGAAGTAATAATCGTCGTGGGCCGCGCCCCTCGAGATCGTCAAGGCATAGGAGAAGGGTTGCCCTGCGCGGCCCGCGCGACCCACCCGCTGCTGGTAGTTGAAGCGTTGCGGCGGCATGTTGGCCATCATGACGAGCTTGAGGGACCCGATGTCGACGCCGACCTCCATGGTAGTCGTAACCGAGAGGACGTCGATACCGTGCGTAACCGGGTGTTCGTGGCCGATATAGGCCTGGCCCTTGAAGAGCCGCTGACGCTCGCGCTGCTTCTCGAGCGGCTTGGTTTGGCCGGTAAGCTCCCAGGCGACCAGCCGGTGTGCAGGCTCTCTCGATACCCACCCGTAGTAGTCCTCTCCAGGGTCGGTGATCTTTTCGAACTTGTTCGAAGCGCAGTAGTCGGTCGTGCAGACCAAGCCGGGATTGTTAAGCGTCGCGGTCGCGCAACCTTCGCAGCGCAGGAGCGGTCGATTGCTACGCGGAACGAGGTCTATCTTGAGCTCGAGGAAGTTCCTCGTCTTGAGCAACCAGTTCTCGTTGAGGACCCCGATGCCCGAAAGCCGCTCCCCAATCTTTTCCTCAAGGTCCTCGGGGAGCTGGCCAAGTTTCGGACCGACTTTCGCCAGGTAGGCTTGGACTGCCATGGGGGCATTGGCCGTGTTGCGTGTCGATCCGCCCTCGTAGAGTTTACGCTGACCCAAGATTCGAACGACGTTCGATAGCACGCCCTCGGCGACGTCATCGCCAAGGCCGAGCGCAGCCCCATGCTGTCCCTTGATCGCGATGTAAGCGACCCCCATGGACTCGAGGTCCCGGCCTGCACGATCGAACAAGGCATCGGCCACGTGGCTCGAGAGGTGACCGAGGTAGTTGGCGTGACCCCGCTGCAAAGTCTCGGGGGCGAGATCGTCCCAAGTTGCTCCCGCGGGCTTGGGAAAGAATCGCCACCAATCGATGCCGTCCTTGCCCGGGTACTTGGCAAGGCTCACCTTGGGGCCTGCCGGGTTGACCCCCATGGAAACCAATTCGTCGACGAGACTCGTAACGAGGGTCGGCCACGCAACGCGGGAAGTCGAGGCGCTGGTGTCGAGTTCGGCTAGGACTGCCAGCTCTGCCTCTTCGGCCATGCCCGCGGAGACCAGCCTTGACGCTTGCCAAGGATTCCCCGGCAGCTTCTTCGCCTTCTCAACGATAGCCGCTTCGCTTTCGGATAGTTCCACACCCGACTGTGTCTTGGCTACGAGCTCACCGAGGAGCTTGGAAGTAATCGCCTCGCGCGGGTGTAGCGCCTTGAAAAGGAGCTGCCGGACGAGGTCGCGGAAATGGTGAACCTCGAGGCCGGCTGCGAGGTCTGCCGCGTCGTCGCGACTATCGGTAAATGCAATCATCTGCTCGGCCTTGGCCGTGTCGCTGGTTGCGATCGCGGACCGGTCTGCAACCAGCTGGGTGGTCGCGTTAAGACCGGTCCTTAGCCCGCGGATCGGCGTGTTGACGGACGCGCGGTAGAACTTCTCGATCTCCTTGGCGTTGCGCCATTTCTGCTCGCTGCCGCACCTAGGGCAACACTCGGGAAGACCCGCCACGTTGACGCCTTGCGCCGGCGAAAAGACCACCCCGGTCGCATCGTCGCCACCTGGCAAGGCGGGGCGGAGGAAGCCTGCAAGTGGATCGAGGTGGCCGAGGGCGAACGAGAACTGTTTCTGCCCCTTCTTTCCCGGGCCCTGGTGCGTCCAGCTCCGGTTCTCCCGCGGAAGCTGTCCTCCTGGCCAGTACCAACGGAACTCCTCGTACGGGCGCTCGTAGACCATGCCCGGTGGGGCCATCGCCATGCCAGGCTTGGTCGACTCGAGGAAAGCAGCGTCTAAGCCAGTTGGAAAGCCCTCGGGTTCCTTGACCTTGAAACCGCCAAGGTAGGCCTCACCGCAATCGTAGCAATACAACAGCTCGAGCACTTGGCCTCCGCATGCGCATTTCATGGCCGGCGAATGGAAGAGCTTTCCTATTTTTCTTCCGGGCGTCCGGTATTCCTCGGGAATCTGGTCACAGGCCGGGTTGCTGCACGCCCAAATCCCCTGCACCTGACGAAGGAACATGTGCGAACGGAAGGTAGGAAGTGGATTCTCCCATTTTGTCGCCTCGTCACCGAGCTCGGATTTTGCTGCAATAAGGAAGCCCTCGAATGCAGCGTCCGACGCCGTGTTTCCGAGCAAGACCTCTTTCAAGCGGCTCAGCCTTGTAGGCCGGACATGCCCATTCTCATCCTTCCCAGCGAAGTGGCATGCGGCGGCCAAGGTCTTCCTTGGTGAAATTCCGCCAAGCGCTGCTTGCAGCGCATCGGTAGTCGCTTCGCCTTGGCTTGCAGCGGCCTCGAGCTTGGCTAGCATCTCCCCGGCTAAGGGAAACTTGGCCTCGTAAGTCGAAGCGCTGCCCTTCAAGATCGTGAAGGTTTGCCGCGGAACGCCGAAGAATTGCTCAAGGTAGGCCGCCCCGGTATCCCCATCGAGCGAGGCACTCGTCCCGATGCAACGCAGCTGCGGCGAATCCGGTTGTAGCCCTAACCTGTCGAGCAAGTTCCTGACGACCAGGGCCACCTCGGTTCCCTGCGTGCCACGGTACCCGTGCAGTTCGTCCACGATCAGGCTAAACAGGTTGGACGGGTCCGACTCCAGCCATGCCCTCGTCTTGTCGAAAATCAGGTCCTCAACGTCCCTCATGAGCATGATATTGAGCATGCTGGTATTCGTGATCAGAATGTCGGGCGGAGTCGCGACCATGTCCCAACGTGTGAGGAGCTCACCGCATTCCGGATCCTGAAACTGGGATACTGCCTCGACGAGGTCGTTGCCGCTCTTCCCGTTAGCCGCGAGTGCCTTGTGTAGGCTCTTGGCCTCGCGGGCAATCTTCTTGATCTCGGCTGCAACCTCGTTGACTTTGTTCCTGCCGGAGGCGTTCAACGGACCTTCCGGAAAGAAGGTGCCCCCTGGTGTCGCGCCCGTGTACCGGCCGAAGTAGAACAAGGGCATCTTGTGGATCTCGCGCGCGCGGATCGCGGCTTGGCGCAACCTCGAAACCTGATCCTCGACCAGCGCGTTCGTTGGATAAAGCACGAGGGCGCGGACAGCAGCGGGCGGGCCGTCGAAAAGGCCGTCGCGCATCGGCTTCCATGTCGGCTGGTTCCCCTCTAGTCCTTTTTCCCACCAACGGTGCAACGAACCGCCGCCGGCACCTGACCGTCGCTCCTCCAGTATCCCTGCGAGTAGCGGAAGCAGAAAGCTCTCGGTTTTCCCTGAGCCCGTGCCAGACGTCACGATGACGTTCCTGTGGCCGTCGGGCGTTCCCTTGTGGGCCGTCACGAGCGATTTCGCCTGGTGATCGCGCAGCTTGATCGCGTCGTTGCCGAAGACCACCGGGCCAAGGTGCCTCGCGGTAAAATCCGAAAGCCCGGCGTCCCGGCAAGCATCCCCGATTTTCTTGACCGACGGGTAGACAGGCACGGCTTCCAGCAGCGCTTCCTGGGCCATGACACCGGGCTGCGCGAGGATCGCGTCGCGTTCACGCATGATGCCAGGATCGCGCATCCAGAATGCGCTATCGTAGTACCGCTTGTACGCATCGCGCACGTAGGAAAGGACGTGCGGGGGACTAGCTACTCTCATTGGGAACCTCGGGAGGATAAAGGGTGTTCAGGATGGCGGCTGCGACATCGCTTGGCACGTTGGGATACTTGACCACGCCTGCATCCTGAATCGGCAAGTGCCCGGAACAGGCGCACAGGGCCCTCGCCAAGAGACCGGTCGGTTCCGCACCAAGGCGCGAGATGAACTCCGAGGACGCTTGCGAGAAGGCGTGCAGGTTGATCCCGGCATCGCGCGCAGCGAGCAACTTCACGATCTCGTGGGGACCTTGGAAGAGACCACCTTTCTTGTCTCGGTAGGCATAAGCCTGACCACGCCATGCGAGCCGGTAGGCACCGGGCTCCTGCACGTCATCACAACGGTTCCACCTACCATGGACCAGGTCGTAACGTTCGGATGCTACGTCATCGGCCACCGAGAAGGGTACCAGCATGCCCTTGATCCCGCCAAGGCCTTGCAGGCGGCGGGCAAAGGCGCGCGGCGGGTCGATGACCAACGCGATCGATCTCCCGTGGGGATCCTTGACGGACTCCGCGAGCCGCACCGCGATGCCCGGTTCGACGCTGTCGAAGGCGATGTTCCTTGGCTGCCCCTCCAAGGACTCCGAGATGTCCAAGGCACCGCCAGCGAGGAGAAGTTCGCGTGCCGCGTCCAGCATGGTGATGTTGCGAAAACCTCTCAGGTACGCGCGACCCTCGGTGAAGAGGAAGAGCGAGGGTGAAGCGATTGACCATCGCGCTATTCTCCCCGTGCCAGGCTTTCGCACGAGGTCGACGTAACCAAGTGCCTCGAGCGAGCGGGCGACGGCATAGGCCTGCCAGGGTTCAGACACGTTGATAGAAAGGAGCGCCTCGAGGGAGGCCCAGCTGCCTTCGCCCAGGAAACAAAGGGCGTCGAGCAAGAGATCCTGGTCAACCTGCTCGACCGGTTCGGCCGTACCCGACGCACGGGGTACCGGATCGCGTGCTTTCTCTTGGGCTTGCTTAGGTGCCTTGCCCCTGTTCTTCGTCAAGACCGAAAGCCCGCAATCCCTGCACTCCATGTTGAGCGGCATGTCCGGTTTGCCGCCTTGGGGGACCGTTTCACAAATCCAGTAGTGGCTGCCCCGTTCGCCGCACGACATCGCGAGAATGGACTTGGTGTCGACGGATTTGCCGTGCTTGAGAGGTTCAAGACTCGCAAGCAGCGGGGCAGAGAAGCCTCGTTCCGCTTCGCCGCCGGCGGCCAGAACTGCGAAACCTTCCGGAAGGAAGCTAGGAAGCTCGCCGGATGCGTTCACCCAGTTTTCAGCACGGTCCTCATCGGCAAGCTCGGCCCTCGAAACGGCAGAGAACGGCGAGGCATATTGCAGACCCTGGAGGGCATCAATCTCGAGTGGCCGGGGGCGTCGCGCGGTCCGGCACAAGAAGCCATGATAGCCGGCCTCTTTCCCAGCCTCGTGCGCGAGGGCGACCATGTCTCCGCTTGCCGGCACGAAACTGGAGATGTCGAGCTCGCATGCCTCACCTTCGCTCTCGGCGTTGGCTAGGGCGGGTCCCTCCGTATCGATGCCCTCGAACAGCTCGATACGCGTGGGCCCCCTGCTTCCCTCGAAGCGCATGACAGGGGGAGCATGCCGGTGCCAGACGCTCCGTGACAAGCGCAGCCCGCCAGCGGTCACGAGACCCGCAGACTTGGCAATGGGCACGAGCGAGCGCAGGTCGTTGTCCGGCAATTCGGTCGGCATCCGCTCCAAGCGAACGTGCTCGTAAAGCACCCAGCCAACTGGAAGACCTGGCAAGTCAGACGATGTCGCCAACGTGAACCCCGGTGCCGCTAGCTCCGCGAGCAAGTCCTCGACTGCTGACCGGGTTCGTTGTCGATCTCTAACCAAGACGACGTGCTGCGAACCTATTGCTGTCTTGTTCGTCTCGATCCAGAAGGGACCGCTCTCGGCACGAACGAACGGGATCACGGCCTTGTATCGCCAGCGAAACGTGCGATTCTGGGCTACTGCGGCGTATTCTGCTCCCTTGAGCATGATCTCGGGGAGTGGAACCAAAGCCGGTGGTGACAACGTCGCGAAGGAACCGAAAACGTCGTTATCAAGGGTGAGCTCGCGTCCCTGCTGATCCGACAGAAGCTGCACGTCACCTTGTTCACCGTGAAGGCCAAGCGAAAGCGCTGCGACCCGGTCGGGGAAACCCGGCACGAGAGAAAGGGCCAGAGCAAGCGTGGCAAGCTGCTCACGATCACCGCCGCTCGAAGCGCCCGACGCTTCCGACCAATCGTCCAGCTCCGCGATGACGATCTCGCAGATTCTCGGCCGTAGCTTCGGGTCCGCCCAGGCCTGTCGGAGTCGATGATTCGCGGCCGACGACCGGATCCATGAATCAATATACCGCCAGATCTCGGCCTCGGTCACGTTGTAACCGCCGGCAAAACCGTAACGTTCGAACATGTCGTGGAAGCAGGCACGGTCACCCGCACGGATGATCGCCTGCGAAATCGCGATACTGACGTACTTGAACTGGTTCACCGGGCGCGCGGTCGGCCGACCGAAGCGGTAGTCGGTGCTTGCGAGCCAGCGCGCGAGCCAATGCCAGAATTTCTCGGTCTCGATGCCGTGCAAGCTTAGCTGTTCGCGCGGTAGCCCGGTTAGCTCGCTAAGCCGGACGTAGTAGTTGCCTTGCGTGTGCTGGCCGTCCGAGGCCATGAGTTCCGCGGCATGCGAAAGGCAGAATAGCAAGGCCGTGAACGGCGGCTTGGATGCCATGCCTTCCTTGCACCAGAACTTGAGCTGGGTCGCGTGGCGCGCATAGGGATCACCCGTCCGCGAGAGGCTCCGACCAACCTCCTTGCAGATGAAGGTCTCCACCTCTTCCTCGCGTTGACCAAGGCGCTTCGCGGCCGATGCCAGGGCGACGGAATCGAGGACCATGAAAACGGGACGAGATTCGAAGCGGCCCGAGAAAATTACTTCGTTCAGGACCTCGTTTACTTCGCCGTACACCGATTAACCCCCTCGATTGGCAGAGGATGACCGGGCAAGAGCTTGCTGTCCAGATCAAAGGGGGGATCGTCAACCAATAGAACGAAATAGCTAAAAACCGCCCAAAACGCCTGGACTGCCGCCAGGCCCCGTGCTAGCAAACAAGGCATGAAACTCGTCACCAAGATCCTCGACAAGGATGGGACGACCGCAGTTCCGCTGACTTCCAACGAAGAGCCGACAGCGACTCGCTCGATATACTCGGCGGTAGACCTTTTCGCTGGCTGTGGTGGGCTTGGCACCGGTCTCGAGAACGCGGGCTTCACGACAGTGTTCGTGAACGAGCTCGATAGGGATGCAATGGCGACCTACCTGCGCAACCGGGGGCACGAGATCGGTGGAATGCGCTTCTCGGAGAACGGCGACCTTCGGTGCCATGACGCGCACGAATTGCAGGGTAAGCGCCTCGAGAAGCTCGTGGGCGACCTCGGCGACATGCGCGAAGTTGGACTACACTTCGAGCAAACCAAGCTTGGCAAGATGAGCAACCTCGACATTGTAGCGGGGGGGCCTCCTTGCCAAGGATACTCGGGGATCGGGATCAGGCGCTCTTATGCCGCCGACAAGGAGGCTCTCCCTTCGAACCGGCTTTACGCTAGAATGGTCAAGATCATAGACCGGCTTCGTCCGCGCGTGTTCCTGTTCGAGAACGTGCGCGGACTCTTGAACTCGCGTTGGACGCGCGACGGGACGCGCAAGATCTTTCCGGATGTCCTCGCCGAATTTCGCGCGATCTCAGGCTACGAGGTGCGCTGGTCGCTGGTTTACGCGAAGGATTACGGCGTACCGCAGAATCGGCCCCGCGTCCTCCTGGTCGGGATACGCCGCGATGTCCTCGAAGCCAGCCACTTACTTGATAAGGACGCGGACCCCGAGGACGCGGTTGCGTGCGGCTTCCTCCCGCTGCCGACTCGCGGATACTTCCCCGACCTCGTCGACCTTCTCGGTGATCTCGTTGACAATTCCGTCGTCGATGCCCTGCGCAGTGGCAATTTTCCCGCGGGACCATTCGAAACTAGCAAGTACCCACATAAGCCGATGAATGACCTGCAGGCAGGTTTTCGCACTCCGCCTGCTTGGGCCGCCTCTCGCGCCGGCATGCTAACCGAGCAGGAATACAGCAGGCACAACCGGGACATCGTCGAGAAGTTCGACTACATGCTGGCAAACGGCGGGGAAATCCCGGACCACGCGCGGACCAAGAAGTTCTCGCAGCGGGTGCTCAAGCCCCGGTGGGGCAATTCAGAACCCAACATGACAGCGACTTCGCTCCCCGACGACTACGTCCATTTTAGCCAACCGCGGATCCTCACCGTCCGGGAATGGGCACGCTTGCAGATGTTCCCCGATTGGTACGAGTTCTCTGGCAAGCGAACGACCGGTGGCATCCGGAGGGCGGGAAACCCGCTCGAAGGCAACTTCGACCGGGAAGTCCCCAAGTACACCCAGATTGGTAACGCGGTCCCCGTCGGGCTCGCCGAAGAGGTCGGCAAGCATTTCCGCAAGATTCTCGATCAGGCCGTGGGCACCCGTACCTGAAAAGAGCGACACGGACGTTGGAGACGTCCTAACGGCATCCACGCGCCACGAGATCGATGTCGCCCTCTTGGTCCCGACCGAGACGGGGCTGAAAAAATCGATCATGGACGCGACTGCCAGCGCGCGGGATCACCTCCTGCCAGCGAGGCTCCACGACTATGACAAGCAAGCACAAGGCCCCGAGAACTAGACTCGTTTTCACTTAGGTTGAAGCATATCCGGAGTTTCTGAAGTAGTTTGCGCATTCCTGAGGCGGGAAGGC
>NZ_JAIEPN010000092.1 GCF_019748365.1 Novosphingobium sp. | reverse complement strand
GGTGTCTGAGAAGAAATCGACCGCGCTGGTCCCTGCCCTTGGCGGCGGTGAAGCGGGGCTCAATCGCTATCTCGCCGAGATCCGCAAGTTCCCGGTGCTGACGGCCGATCAGGAATACATGCTCGCCAAGCGCTATCAGGAGCACGGCGATCCGGAGGCTGCCGCGCAACTGGTGACGAGCCACCTGCGCCTCGTGGCCAAGATCGCCATGGGCTATCGCGGCTATGGCCTGCCCGTCAGCGAGCTGATCTCCGAAGGCAACATCGGCCTGATGCAGGGCGTCAAGAAGTTCGAGCCCGACCGGGGTTTCCGTCTGGCGACCTATGCGATGTGGTGGATCAAGGCCTCGATCCAGGAGTTCATCCTGCGGTCGTGGAGCCTCGTGAAGATGGGCACCACGGCGGCGCAGAAGAAGCTGTTCTTCAACTTGCGGCGGATGAAGAAGAACCTCGAGGCGTTCGAGGATTCGGACCTGCATCCGGACGACGTGAAGAAGATCGCGACCGATCTTGGCGTGTCCGAGACCGAAGTCGTCAACATGAACCGGCGCATGATGATGGGCGGCGATGCCAGCCTGAATGTGTCGGTGCGCGAGGATGGCGAGGGTTCGTGGCAGGACTGGCTGGTTGATGACAGCCCGCTGCAGGACGAGACGGTGGCCGACGCCGAGGAAGCGCATCTGCGCCATGCCCTGCTGGTCGAGGCGATGGACAGCCTTTCGGAGCGCGAGAAGCATATCCTGACCGACCGGCGCCTGATCGACGAGCCCAAGACGCTCGAGGAACTGAGCCAGGTCTACAACGTGAGCCGCGAGCGCGTGCGCCAGATCGAGGTCCGCGCCTTCGAGAAGCTGCAGAAGGCGATGCAGCGCATTGCCGGCGAGCGGCACCTGCTGACGGCCTGAACGGACCGCTCGGTGTGAAAGCAAAGGCGGCCGGGGGCGACCCTGGCCGTTTTTGCATGCGGGAACGATTGCCACCGGCAGCGCGCCGGGTAATATCGGCGCGGCATGGATGATGACCTGCTCAATTTCAAGAACCCGCGGACCATGCGGGCGCAGCGCCGGCCCGGCCTGCTGCATCAGGCAGGCTGGCTGCTGGCGCGGCTGGTGGCGGCGTTCCTGTTCCTCAGCGTGTTCATGGTGGTGGTCTACCGCTTCGTGCCGGTGCCGGTGACGCTGACGATGATCTTCGATCCCAACGGGATCACCAAGGAATGGGTGCCGCTCTCGAAGATCGACCGCAACATGGTGGACGCGGCCATTGCGGGTGAGGACGGCAAGTTCTGCGAGCATCACGGGTTCGATCAGGAAGCGATCCTCAAGGCCTGGGAGCGCAACCAGCAGGGCGGGCGCATTCGCGGCGGGTCCACGATCAGCCAGCAGACCGCCAAGAACGTGTTCCTGTGGCAGGGCGGCGGCTATCTCCGCAAGGCGCTGGAGGCGTGGTTCACCGTGCTGATCGAGACGATCTGGGGCAAGCGGCGGATCATGGAAGTCTACCTCAATGTCGCCGAGACGGGCATCGGGACTTATGGCGTCGAGGCCGGGGCGCAGCGCTATTACAAGAAATCCGCGGCGCAATTGAGCCGGGTCGAGGCGGCACGGATCGCCGCGGCTTTCCCGCAGCCCAAAGTGCGCGCGGTGACCGGGGCGACCGGCCAGACGCGGCGGCATGGCAATGTGATCGCCAGGCGCGTGACCACGGTGCGTGCGGACTACGATACCTGCGTTTATCAATAGGGGCGCGGCGCGGGGCGCTGTGCTTGAGTGGCCTTCCGAAAGGAGAGCCCTCCATGCCGCAGGTCGTCATCCACGCCTATCTCGAGTTTGCCGACGAAGCCACGCGCGATGAGGCCGTGCGGCTGACCGGGCCGATCCAGTGGAAGACGCGCGCCGAGGAGCCGGGCTGCCTCGAATACTGCTTCGCGGCAGACCCCTGCGTTCCCAACCGGGTTACCGTGCATGAGCTGTGGGAGGACCATGCCTCGCTCGTCGCGCATTTCCAGCACACCTATTACGCGCAGATGCGCGACGCGCTGGTCGGCCTCGGGCTGACGGCGGCCTGGAACCGGATGTATGAAGTGAGCCGGGATGCGCCGGTCTACCGCGCGGACGGGGCCGTCCGGACGGTGCTGTTCGAAGATTAGGCCGCTTCGGCCGCCGGTTCGCCCTGCACCGAAATCAGCCAGCGCGCGGTGCCTTCGAGGCCGATGGCGGTCAGCAGGCCCGAGGCATAGGCGCCGGTATCGAGGCTGATGCGCAGGGGCGAGACGTGCGGCGCCTCAAGGATCGTGTGGCCGTGGACGACCGCGAAATCGCGGGTTTCCGGCCCTTCGATGAATTCACCGCGGATCCAGCGCAA
Organism: Novosphingobium sp.; assembly: GCF_019748365.1. Classification (GTDB taxonomy): domain Bacteria; phylum Pseudomonadota; class Alphaproteobacteria; order Sphingomonadales; family Sphingomonadaceae; genus Novosphingobium. Next base: position 7,853 of record NZ_JAIEPN010000092.1, on the reverse strand, counting down.
GTCCGAAACCTTCTGTGCCTCGAGCGGGACACCGGGGCGCACCCCGGCGTGGACGAAGACGTAGTCGCCGATCTGGATGCGGTCTTCCATCGACTTCATGAACTCGATGTCCTCGGCGGGGACAACCTCGTGCATGATCGCGCGCAGTTCCTCGAGCGTGGCGCGGCTGTAGACGTCCGGTTCGATGGGGTAGCTCAGCAACGTCTCGCGCCCGCCATGGCGGAGGAAATGGCGCAGCGTGTCGTCGCGTTCGAAACTGCCGAGGAACATTTCCTCGTGGTTGCCGGCCAGAATGCGCACACGGCGGCGCTTGGCCCATTCGCGCGCGGTGGCGATGACGCTCGCGCTGTCGGGCCCGCGATCGACGAGATCGCCGAGGAGGATGACAGTGGTATCCGCCGCGGGGCGGCCGACCTCGTCCGCCTCGATCCGCGCGATCATCCGGCACAGCAAGTCGTACCGGCCATGGATGTCTCCGATGGCGTAGACTCTCTCGCCCTCCGGCACCGCAGGGATCACCTCGGAGACGGGACGCGATTCTAGGAAGGAACGCAACAGCTTAAGCATTAGTGATGGGCCTGACGAAAGATATATGGGCCTGCCGGACGCTCATACAAGGGCGCCGGGGGTCGCGGGGCGGAATTGCAGCAGAGCGTTGGAAAGCCGCGACCAGCCGTTGGTGTGAATTTGTGCGGTGCAGCATGAGTCGGCAACTGCCCGTTCGGCCGCCACGGCCACGGCGCGTCGCGCGGGGCGATCCCGGGTACTGGGCTGAACATCCATGCGCACCTCACACACACCTGCGGGGGCTTCGACCATCCGAAACCCTTCCTCGATTACACACTCGGGATTACCGCAAAGTATAAGAGCCTTGCGCTTGTTGCCTCAGCGGTGGGCACGAAGCTGTGCCGGAGCGAGAGCGGCCTGTGCCGCGTCGCGGGTTCGGCGCGCGTGTCCTGCTCGCAAACGCCCCTCCCCGCTGGGGAGGGGCGTTTGCAGCGGTGTTGTCAGCGCAAGTAGAAATCGATCGTGGTGACGACGCGGACCTTCTTGAACGGCGTATCCGACACGCCCCAGCCGCCGCCACCATCGCCATCGCGCGCGGTGACTTCGAAATAGCCCTGCGTCGCGTTCTTGATGCCGCCGACGCCGGTGCCGCTGTCCTGCGCGAACTGCTCGGCCGAGCGGCGCGCGTCCTTGGTCGCGGCCGCGACCATCTCGGGCTTGATCTTGTCGAGCCCGGTGAAGGTATAGGCCATGCCGGAGCCTTCCTCGAGCATCACGCCGCGCCGCACGAGATCGAACTGGCGCTTCACCGCATCCTGCGCGCGCTTGATGTCGGTGGTGCGCAGCGCCATGCGCTGGCGCACGGTGAAGCGGGTTATCCCGTTGTCGGTGCTGGTGCTGACGTTGACGCCGGTGGGCTGGAGCGCTTCGGCGGGGAAGCCGAGGCCGGCGAAGAAGGCACGGATTTCCTGGCTGTCGTGATCGACGCTGGCCTGCGCGCTGCCCATGTCCTCAGCCGTGGCGGAATAGGCGATGGTCCAGGTGGCGAGGTCAGCAGTGACTTCGCGTTCGGCAAGGCCGCGCACGGTGACGGCGCGGTCCGCCTCGCGGCTGCGGCGGAGGCCGTCACCCAGCAGATAGCCGCCTGCGACCATGCCGAGCGCGAGCACGCCGGCAGTTGCCAGCATCGGGCGCTGCCAGCCGGTTGGGGTGAGGCGGGAAAGAAACGATTGGGAATCGGCGGCAGGCTCACTATCGGTAGAGGTCACGGCATGGTCTCCCTGTCGGGCGTCTCGCCCTGCGATGAACTGTGCGATTCTGTCGATGAACCGAGTTTGAATGAACAAGGAGACACTACGGTGACCAAGTTTCTCCACGCGATGATCCGCGTGACCGATCCCGAGGCGACGATTGCCTTTTTCGAGCTGTTCGGGGTGAAGGAAGTGCGCCGCTTCTCAAGCGACAAGGGTCGCTTCACGCTGATTTTCCTCGCGGCACCCGGCGAGGAAGGGATCGCGGAAGTGGAGCTGACCTACAACTGGCCGCCCGAGGATGGCAGCGCGGCGGAGGTCTACACCGGCGGGCGCAATTTCGGCCACCTCGCCTACCGGGTGAGCAACATCTACGAGACCTGCGCGAAGATTCAGGCGGCAGGGCATATCATCCACCGCCCCCCGCGCGACGGGCACATGGCCTTCGTGAAGAGCCCGGACGGCATCTCGATCGAGCTGCTGCAGGATGGGCATCTGGAGCCCGCCGAACCGTGGGCGAGCATGGAGAACACCGGGACCTGGTGAGTCGCTCCTGACGGTCCCCTCTCCCAACCCTCTCCCCTCAAGGGGAGAGGGCTTTAGCGCCGCACCATCCACAGCGCATAGAGCGCAGGCAGGAAGAACAGCGCGAGCGCGGTGCCGACAAGCGTGCCGCCGATCAGCACCACCGCCAGCGGGCCCCAGAAGCTGGAGAGTGTGAGCGGCAGGAAGGCGAGCACAGCGGCGAGCGCGGTGAGGAGGACGGGGCGCGCGCGGCGGACGGTTGCCTCGATCACCGCCTCTTCCAGACCCAGCCCGCGGGCGCGTTCGCTGTCGATCTGGTCGACGAGGATCAGCGTGTTGCGCATGATGATCCCGGCCAGCCCGATCAGCCCGAGGATCGCGTTGAACCCGAACGGGAAGCCGGTAACCAGGAGCGAGGGGATCGCACCGAGGAGGCCGAGCGGCGCCGTCGCGAAGACGAGGCCGGTCATGCGGAACGAGCGGGTCTGCAGCATGAGCACGAGCAGCATGAGCCCGATCATGATCGGGAACAGCGGGGCCAGCGCTTCGTTGGCCTTGCCCGCTTCCTCGACCGAACCGGCGGCGGTGATCGCATAGCCTGCGGGCAGCTTGTCCATCAGCGGTCGCAGCTTGGGCAGGATCGCGGCGGTCACGTCGGCGGGCTGGATGCCCCTGGTGATATCGGCGCGCACGGTCATCGTCGGCACGCGGCCCCGGCGGACGAGCAGCGGGTCCTCGCTCGATGGCACGATCTTCGCGACTTGCGAGAGCGTGACGCCGGTGCCGTTGGCGGTGCCGATGACGAGGCTGCCGAGATCGCCGAGCGCATGCCGTTCCGGCCCCGGCGTTCGCACCACGACATCGGTGGTGCGGTCCCCGTAGCGGGCCTGCGTGACGGTCGCGCCCGAGATCAGTGCATAGACCTGCCGCGAAACACTGGCGGGATCGAGCCCGAGCAGGCGCAGCCGGTCGTTGTCGAACTGCAGCGTGACGGCGGGGCTGCGGTCGCCCCAATCGGTGTTGACCGCGACGGTGTTGGGATTGGCGCGGACCACTTCAGCGACCTCTGCGGAAATGCGGCGCAGCTGATCGGGATCGGGGCCGGTGACGCGGAAGGCGACGGGATAGGGCACCGGCGGACCGAACAGCAGGCTGAGCGCGCGGACGCGGGCGCCGGGATAGTGGCCCTCCGCCGCGCGCTTCTGGACGAGCAGGCGCAGCCGGTCACGCGCGGCGGGGCTGTGGGTCAGCACGATCAGCTTGGCGAACGAGGGGTCGGCAGGCTCGGGATTGAGCGAGAGGAAGAAGCGCGGGGCGCCGCCACCGAGGTAGCTGTTCACGTAGCGGATCTCGGCCTGCATTTCGGGCCGGGTGAGCAAGTCGTGCTCGATCTTCTCGACCACGCTGCGGGTAGCGACAAGGCTGGAGCCGTGGGGATTATAGACCTCGATCAGAAGCTCGGGCCGGTCCGAGATCGGGAAGAACTGCTTGGGGATCGCAACGACGAGGAGCACGGCGGCGAGCACCATGCCGCCAAGGACGCCCAGCGTGAGCCGGCCGCGCTGGGCGACGCTGAGGGTGACCCAGTGGCGGAGCTGCCGGTAGCGCGGGGTGTCGTAGATCGCATCGTGGCCGCCCGCGACGGGCTTGATATCGGGCAGCAGCTTCACCCCGAGATAGGGCGTGAAATAGACCGCGACGATCCACGAGACGAGGAGGGCAAAGCCGACGATCCAGAAGATGTTGCCGGCATATTCACCCGCGGTGGAGCGGGCGAAGCCGACGGGGAGGAAGCCGACGATGGTGACGATGGTGCCCGCGAGCATCGGTCCGGCGGTGGCACCCCAGGCGAAGGTGGCGGCCTCGATGCGGGTCATGCCTTCCTCGAGCTTCACCACCATCATCTCGATCGCGATGATCGCATCGTCGACAAGGAGGCCGAGGCTGAGGATCAGGGCGCCCAGGGTGATGCGGTCGAACTGGCGGCCGGTGGCGAGCATGATGACGAAGACGGCGGCGAGCGTCAGCGGGACCGAGAGCGCCACGACAATGCCCACGCGCCAGCCGAGCGCGATGAGGCTGACGACCATGACGACGCTGAGCGCGACCGCGAACTTGAGCATGAATTCGCCGTAGGCTTCCTCGATATTGGCGGCCTGATCGGCGACTTCGGCGACGGTCAGGCCGAGCGGCAGCTGCGCGCGCACTTCGTCCAGCTTGCTGCTCAGCGCCTCGCCGAGCACGAGGCCGTTGTAGTTCTCGTGCATGACGACGCCGAGCATGACGGCCTCGCCCCCCTGATGGCGCACCTGATAGCTTGGCGGGTCTTCATAGCCGCGCTTGACCTCGGCGATGTCGCCCAGGCGCACGACGCGGCCGCCTGCGGAAATCGGCGTGGCGCGCACGGCATCGAGATCGTCGAACGCACCGGTGACGCGGATCGGAACAAGGCGCGAGGATGTTTCGAACTGGGCGGCCGGCTGGATCAGGTTCTGGTTGGCGAGCGCATTGAGCACGGCATCGGCGCCAAGACCGAGCGTGGCGAGCTTGCGGTTGGACAGCTCGACATAGATGCGCGGGCGCTGCTCGCCGATGAGCGAGACCTTCTTGACGCCCGGAACTTGCTGGAGCTGGCTGCGGATCGCCTCGGTCCGCTCGATCAGCGCGCGGTGGGGCAGGCCTTTCGCCTGAATGGCGATGAGCGAGAAATAGACGTCCGAATACTCGTCGTTGACGATCGGGCCGATCACGCCGCGCGGGAGATTGATCGCCTCGTCGCTCATCTTCTTGCGCGCCTGATAGAGCATTTCGGGCACGTCCTTGGGCGGCGTCTTGTCGCTGAGCACGACGGTGAGCGTGACGAGGCCAGGGCGGGCCTGCGTCTCGATCCGGTCGTTCCAGGGCAGTTCCTGGATGCGCTTTTCAAGCCGGTCGGCGACCTGATCCTGCATCTCGCGCGCGGTGGCGCCGGGCCAGACCGCGGTGACGGTGAGCGCTTTCAGCGTGAAGCTGGGATCTTCGGCGCGGCCGAGCTGGAAGAAGGCGAAGATCCCGGCGGCCATGGCGGCCAGCAGCAGGAACAGCGTGACCGAGGGTTCCTTTACCGCGATGGCGGAGAGATTGGGGCCCTTCACGGCTTGGTTCCTTCAGCAGGGCGGGCCTTCTGGCCGGCGTGGAGGAGCTGGCCGCCGAGCGCGACGACGCGGGTGCCGGGTGGCAGAGCCGCGGTGGGGAGGATGGCTTCCTCCTCGGTGAGGCGCAGCGGCTGGGCGCGCTGGAAGCGGACGCTGCGGTCGGGCTGGATCACCCAGACGCCTTGGCCTTTTCCGAGATCGACCAATGCGCCGAGCGGGATGCGGCTGCTGCCCGAAGCGGTGCCGGGCAGGCGCACGGTGACGGTGGCACCGAGCGGGGCGTCATCCGGCGCGCCAGAAAGGACATAGCGCGCGGCGAACGTGCGGGTGAGCGGATCGGCGGCTCCGGCCACCTCGCGCAAGGTGGCGGTGACGGGCGCGCTGCGGCCATAGACCGTGGCCTGCGCAGACTTCGGCAAGACTGCCAGCGCGGTTTCCGGCACGGCGACGAGGGCTTCGCGCGCGCCGCTGCGGGCAAGGCGCAGGACGGGGGTTCCGGCGCCGACGACTTGTCCGGCCTCGGCAAGGACTTCGGTGACGACGCCGTCCGCATCGGCAACAAGCACCGCGTAGCCGCGTTCGTTGGCGGCATTGGCCGCGGCGGCGAGGGCAGCCGCAAGGGTGGCGGCAGCGGCATCGCGCGCGGCGCGGGCGCCGTCATAAGTGGAGGGGGAAATCGCGCCGGTGGCGACGAGCGGGCGCAGGCGTGCTTCATCTGCCGCAGTGCGCGTGGCATCGGCTTCGGCAGCGCGAACCTTGTCGGCGGCGGCCGAGGCGGCAAGGCCGAGATCGCTGGCATCGAGCCGGAAAAGCGGCTGGCCGGCGCGGACATGGGCACCGGCATCGACGAGGCGCTGGGCGATCTTGCCAGGAACACGGAAAGCCAGCGTGCTTTCGGTGCGGGCGTGGACGGTGCCGGTATAGGCATCGCCGCTTGCCCCGCTGTCAGCGCCGCCTTCGCCTTGCGCCAGCGCGGTGGCGACGAGCGGTTCGCTCGGGCTTTCGGATGCCGTGCCGGAACAGGCGGCGACGAGGGCGGTGCCGGCGAGTGCGGCAAGGAGCGGCAAGCGGGATGTGATGCGGCTTTGCATGTGAGTCTCCGGGCCCCTCGGGGCGCATTCGACTCGTCTATACGCACTGGCTCATTTCCTGAAAAGATGAAAAATCTTTTCGCTTTTCAGTTTTTCGTTTTGAGTGCCTCGAGCAAGAGCTGCGCGACTCCGGCGGTCTCGGCTTCCAAGTGGGTGACGCCGAAAGTATCGAGCATGACCGGGTGCCAGACTTTGGCCATGGCCGTGAAGGCGGCGGCTGTGGTCTGCTCGAGCGGGAGATCGGCGCGCATCACGCCCTGGCGCTGGCCTTCGGCGATAACGTGGCGGATGAGCCCGCGCAGCGTATCCATGAATTGCTGCACCGGCGGCCAATTGCCGCGCGTGGCCGCAAGGCAGAGATCGCAGGAGCGCCCACTCTCAAAGAGAATATCGCGCATTTTCAGTGCAATATCCATGCAAAGCCGCTCGAATGCGGCAATCGGATCGGTTGCGGCGGTGCGTGCAACCTGCCAGGCGGCATCTTCCACCGCGGAAAGCGTGCGGCTGGTGACGGCCTCGTCGATCGCCTGGCGATTGGCGAAGCTGCGATAAAGATTGGCGGGTGACATGCCGAGTGCGCGGGCGACGTCGGTCACCGTCACTTTCTCGAATCCCAGTGCGTCATACAAGCGTTCGGCGGCGTCAAGAATCTCGTCGCGCCGGTCGACACTGGGCCGGCCTGCCTTTCGCTTTTCTGAAACGGCTGGGTTGATTTTCATGAAAAAGGATATATTCTTTCATCATTCATCGGTCAAGGACTCTTCCTATGCGGGCCTTTCTTGTTGGAACTGCGGCACTTTTCCTGCTGGGCGGCGCCGCGCCGGTTGCACTTGCCGCGCCGCGCGAATTGCCTGCCCCGCCCGCGCTGCCTGAGGCGTTCCGCAATGCACCCGCAGCCGCCGACGCCGTGCCGCTGGCGGAGGGCTGGTGGCAGAGCTTCGGCGATCCGGTGCTGGACCGTCTCGTCGCCGCGGCGCTGGCCGGCAATCTTGATATCGCGGCGGCGGCGGCGCGGCTGGAGCAGGCCGCGGCGGGATTGAAAGCGGCCAAGGGCGCAATGCTGCCGCAGGCCTCGCTCGATGGCTCGGCGGGGTTCAGGCAGCTGTCGATCGAGGATGTGCAAGGCCGCGCGTTCTCGCGCTTTCCCGGCTTCAAGCGGACGGTCGAGCAATATGGCCTCAATGGTGCGGCTTCGTGGGAGCTCGATCTGTTCGGGCGGCTTTCGGCAGGCACGCGGGCAGCGCGGGCCGAGGCCGGGGCTGCGGATGCGGGGCTCGCCGGAGCGCGGCTGACGATCGCGGCAGAAGTGGTGAGCACCTATATCGACGTGCGCGCGATCGCGGCGC
>NZ_JAIEPN010000131.1 GCF_019748365.1 Novosphingobium sp. | reverse complement strand
GTCATCGTGCAGGTCTTCGTCTACAAGCGCACCGGCAAGCGCGTGTTCCGCATGGCGCCGATCCACCACCATTTCGAGCAATTGGGCTGGAAGGAATCGACCGTCGTCATCCGCTTCTGGATCGTCTCGATCGTGCTCGCGCTGATCGGCCTCGCCACCCTCAAGGTGCGCTGAGAGGATGATCGTCTCCCCCGCTTTTGCCGGCAAACGTTATGCAGTCCTCGGGCTTGCCCGCTCGGGGCTCGCGAGCGTCGATACGCTGCTGGCAAGCGGGGCCGATGTCACGGCATGGGACGGGCGCGAGGATGCCCGCGCTGCCGTCGAGGGCCGGGCGACCATCGCCGATCCTCTGGCGATCGATCTAACGGGCTTCGACGGCGTCGTCGTCTCCCCCGGCGTGCCGCTCAACCGCCATCCCATTGCCGCCCACGCGGGCAGCTTCGGCGTGCCGATCATCGGCGATATCGAGCTCTTTGCTCAGGCCCGCGCCAATCTGCCGGCGCACAAGGTCGTCGCGATCACTGGCACCAACGGCAAGTCGACCACCACCTCGCTGATGCACCACATCGTCAAGTCGGCGGGCCTGCCGACCGAGATGGGCGGCAATATCGGCCTCCCAATTCTCGGTCAGCCGCCGCTGCCCGAAGGCGGCGTCTATGTGCTGGAGCTGTCAAGCTACCAGATCGACCTGACCTACAGCCTCCACGCCGATTTGGCCGCATTCATCAACCTCAGCCCCGATCACCTTGATCGCTACGACGGCTACGAGGGCTATGGCGCCTCCAAGGCGCGCCTGTTCCAGATGCAGCAGGCCGGCCAGTTCGCGGTGTTCGGCTGCGGCGATGAGGATACCCGCCGCATCGCCGCCGAGATTGCTGCAAACCGGCCGGACGGCGATATCGCGGTGGTCGATCCCGCCGCGCTGACGGGGCAGGCGGACTGGCCCTCGCTGCAGGGGCCGCACAATCTCCAGAACGCTGCCATTGCCGTCGCCATGGCCAAGCGCCTCGGCATTACCGAAGAGGTCTGGCGCGCCGCGCTCGCCAGTTTCGTCGGCCTGCCGCACCGCATGGAGCGCGTGGCAGAGGCGAACGGCGTCCTCTTCATCAACGACAGCAAGGCGACCAACCCCGCCTCCACCGCGCCCGCCCTGGGTGCGTGGCCGCGCGTCCACTGGATCCTGGGCGGCCTGCCCAAGAGCGACGACCTGGACGCCTGCGCTCCCTATTTCAGCCATGTCGTGCAGGCTTATACGATCGGTGAGGCGGGTCCGCGCTTTGCCGACATCCTCGAACCGCTCATGCCGGTGCAGCGCAGCGAGATGCTGGGCGATGCCGTGCGCCAGGCGATGGATGCGGCGCAGCCCGGCGATGTCGTCATGCTCTCGCCGGCCTGCGCCAGCTTCGACCAGTTCCGCGATTTCGAGGCGCGCGGCGATTGCTTCCGCCAGATCGTCACCGCGCTGATCGCCGAACGAGGTGCCGCATGAGCGCGCACCAGCCCACCCGGCAGGTCGCAACCCCACTGCCCGGCGGCGGCGTGCGCATTGCGCCGCGTACCAATCGCTATCGCCGCACCCGCCGCAGCGAGCTCGTCATCTGGTGGCGCGAGATCGACCGCGTGCTGCTCGCGCTCGTGCTCATGCTGGTCACCGTCGGCACGGTAGCAGTCGCGGCCTCGTCCCCGGCGAGCGCGCACCGCCTTTCGACGCAGACCAAGACGCTGGGCGATCTCTATTTCTTCTTCCTGCACTTGCGCTTTCTCTGCGTCGGGCTTCTCGCGATGTTCGTCGCCTCGCTCCTGCCGAAGGAGACGACGCGGCGGCTGGCGATCCTGCTGGCGGCCGCCATGCTCGTCGCGCTCGTGCTGGTGCCCTTCCTCGGCAACGAGGTGAAAGGCGCCAAGCGCTGGCTGTGGATCGGCTTCAGCTTGCAGCCGTCCGAGTTCCTCAAGCCCGGCTTCGCGGTCGCGGTGGCGTGGGTCCTCTCGTGGCGCGTGCGCGATCCGAATATCCCGGTGATTCCGATCACGCTCGGTCTGATGGGGGTGATCGGTATCTTGCTCATGGCCCAGCCCGATTTCGGCTCGACCGTGCTGTTCGGCGGGGTTTGGTTCGTGCTGGTGCTGCTCTCCGGGCTCGATCTCGCCAAGGTCGGCTGGAGCCTTGGCGGGGGCATCGCCGCCGTTGTGCTCGCCTATTTCTTCTACCCCAACGCCACGCACCGCATCGACGCGTTCCTTTCTGGCGGCAGCGAGTTCGATCAGGTCGACCTTGCCATGCGCACGCTGGTCAGTGGCGGGTGGAGCGGCTCCGGGCTTTGGCTCGGCAGCCGCAAGATGGCGCTGCCCGAAGCGCATACCGACTATATCTTCTCCGTGATCGGCGAGGAATTCGGCCTGATCGCCTGCGCGCTGATCGTGGTGCTCTATTGCGCCATCGTCATCCGCGTGATGATGCGTCTGGCCGATGAGGAAGACCTCTTCACCGTGCTCGCCGCGGCGGGCCTGACGGCGCAGCTGGCGGGGCAGGCCTTCATCAACATCCTCGTCAACCTCCAGCTGTTCCCCTCCAAGGGCATGACGCTCCCGCTCATCAGCTATGGCGGGTCTTCCACCATCGCACTGCTGCTCGGCGCCGGGTTCCTCCTCGCCATCACGCGGCGCAATCCCTATCTTTCGCGCGAGACGACGGACATCAGGGAGCTCGTGCGCACATGACAAACCATATCCCCGGGGTCTCGCGCCATTTCGTCCTCGCGGCGGGCGGCACCGGCGGCCATCTGCTGCCCGCCTTTGCCCTTGCGACCGAGCTGGACCGGCGCGGGCACCATGTCGCGCTGGTGACGGACGAGCGCGGCGCGAAGATCCCCGGCAAGCCCGCTTTTCTCCCCGCGCACGTGCTTCCCGCAGGCCGCCTCGGCAAGAACCCCATCGCGCTCGCCAAAGGGCTCTCGGCGATCTGGCGGGGCCGCGCGATGGCGTTGCGTCTGTTCGAGAGCTTCCAGCCGTCCTGCGTCGTCGGCTTCGGCGGCTATCCTGCGCTGCCGGCGCTGCTCGCCGCGCGCTCGGCGAAGATCCCCACAGTAATCCACGAGCAGAACGCGGTGCTCGGCCGGGTCAACCGCCTGCTCGCCAAGCGCGTCGATGCCATTGCCACCGCCTACATGGAAGTCGAGCGGCTCGATCCGAAGCTCTGGGGCAAAATTCACCGCGTCGGCAATCCGGTGCGTGCGGAAGTCCTCGCGCTGCGCGGGGAGCCGTTCCCGCCCTTCAGCGAGGACAGCCTGTTCCGTGTGCTGGTGACGGGCGGCAGCCAGGGCGCCTCGATCCTGTCCGAAGTCGTGCCCGATGGCCTCGCCATGCTCCCGCCCGCGCTGCGCCACCGCTTGCAGGTGACGCAGCAGTGCCGCCCGGAAGACCTCGAGGCCGTGCGCGCGCGTTATGCCGGGCACCAGATTCCTGCCGAGCTCGGCACCTACTTCGAGGACATGGCGAGCCGCCTTGCGGAGACGCACTTGTTCATCGGCCGCTCTGGTGCATCGACGATTGCGGAACTGACCGCGGTCGGCCGTCCCGCGATCCTCGTTCCGCTCCCCATCGCCACCGACGACCACCAGGCCGTCAACGCGCGCGAAATGGTCAAGGCCGGCGGGGCGAGAGCAATCCGCCAGCCGGGCTTCACCCCCAAGGAGCTCGCCAAGCAGATCCAGGCCATGGCGCTCGGTCCCGCGGCGCTCGCCAATGCCGCGCATGCCGCCTGGAATTGCGGTCTCCCCAATGCGGTCAAGGACCTTGCCGATCTCGTCGAAGGCTTCGGTGGTGTCCCGCTGATGGATGTGATCCGCATGGAAGGCGCGGCGCAGACCGCCAGCACCCAGCAGGCGCTCGCCAAGGAGACTGCCGAATGAAAGGCGTCGGCACCGAGATCGGCACGATCCACTTCGTCGGCATCGGCGGCATCGGCATGTCCGGCATCGCCGAGGTCATGCACAACATGGGCTATTCGGTGCAGGGCTCCGACATGGCCGAAAGCTATGTTGTCGATGGCCTGCGCCAGCGTGGCATTCCGGTGATGATCGGCCAGCGCGCGGAGAACGTCGCAGGCGCGGCGGTGGTCGTCACCTCGACCGCTGTGAAGCGCGACAATCCCGAAGTTGTCGCGGCGCTTGAAGCCCGCGTCCCTGTGGTGCGCCGCGCGGAAATGCTGGCTGAACTGATGCGGCTCAAGAACACCGTCGCGGTGGCGGGCACGCATGGCAAGACGACGACGACCTCGATGGTGGCCTGCCTGCTCGATGCCGGCGGGATCGATCCCACCGTGATCAACGGCGGCATCATCAATTCCTATGGCTCCAACGCACGGCTGGGCGACAGCGAGTGGATGGTGGTCGAGGCCGACGAGAGCGACGGCTCGTTCCTGCGGCTCGACGGCACGCTGGCGGTCGTCACCAATATCGATCCCGAACACCTCGATCACTACGGCTCGTTCGAGCGGGTGAAGGACAGCTTTGTCGAATTCATCGAGAACGTGCCGTTCTACGGCGCGGCGATCCTGTGCATCGATCATCCCGAAGTGCAGGCGATCATCCCGAAGGTGCGCGACCGCCGCGTGGTGACCTACGGCTTCTCCGCACAGGCTGACGTGCGCGGCGAGGCGGTGACGCCGATCCCCGGCGGCAACCGCTTCACCGCCGTGCTGCGCCAGCGCGATGGCAGCTTCCGCCGGATCGAGGGCATCGAGCTGCCCATGCCCGGCCGCCACAATGTGCAGAATGCATTGGCCGCCGTCGCCGTCGCGGTCGAAATGGGCGTTTCGGAAGAGCTGATCCGCACCGGCTTCGGAAAGTTCGGAGGCGTGAAGCGCCGCTTCACCAAGGTCGGCGAAGTGGACGGGGTTACCGTGATCGACGACTACGGCCACCACCCGGTCGAAATCCGCGCCGTCCTAGCTGCCGCACGTGAGGGCGTGCAGGGCCGCGTCATCGCCGTCGTCCAGCCGCACCGCTTCACCCGGCTGCGCGATCACATGGAAGACTTCCAGGGCGCGTTCAACGATGCCGATGTGGTCTATGCCGCGCCCGTCTATCCCGCAGGCGAGCAGCCCATCGAGGGCGTCGACAGCGCGGCGATGGTCGAAGGCATCAAGGCGCGCGGGCACCGCTCGGCGCACCTGATCGCAGGCGCGGATGCGCTGGCGGTGGAACTTGCCGGCGTGGTCCAGCCGGGCGACATGGTCGTGTGCCTCGGCGCGGGCGACATCACCAAGTGGGCCGCCGGGCTGGCGGACGCGATTGCCAAGCAGCGGGGGGCGGTGTGACCACGCTGACGGCCATCCCCGAGGTTCGCGGCAAGCTCACCCCGAACGCCCCCCTCGCGCCGCTCGTCTGGTTCAAGTCCGGCGGCACGGCGGAGTGGCTGTTCGAGCCCAAGGACGCGGCCGACCTGCAGGACTTCCTCGCCGGTCTCGCGCCGGACGTCCCCGTCATGGCGCTCGGCCTCGGCTCCAACCTGATCGTGCGCGATGGCGGTGTTCCCGGCGTCGTCGTCCGCCTCGGCAAGGCGTTTGCGCAGGTCGAGAAGGTGGATGAAGTCACCCTCAACTGCGGCGGAGGCGCCTCGGGCATCCTAGTTTCCAGCACCGCGCGTGACAACGGGATTGCAGGCCTCGAATTCCTCCGCTCGATCCCCGGCACGGTCGGCGGCTTCGTGCGCATGAACGGCGGCGCCTATGGCCGCGAGGTGAAAGACATCCTCGTCGATTGCGACGTGGTGATCCGCTCAGGCGAGATCGCCACGCTGCCGCTCAGCGAACTCGGTTATACCTACCGCCATTCCGAACTCGTCGATGGCTGCATCGTGGTGGCTGCGCGCTTCCGTGGGGCTCCGGGCGAGCCCTCCGCAATCCAGACCGAGATGGACCGCATCTCCGCTGCGCGCGAGGCGAGCCAGCCGCTGCGCAGCAAGACCGGCGGCAGCACATTCAAGAACCCGGATGGCGGCAAGGCGTGGGAGCTGGTCGACAAGGCCGGCTGCCGGGGCCTCATGCTCGGCGGCGCGCAAGTCTCCGAAAAGCACACCAACTTCCTCATCAACACCGGCGAGGCCACCAGCGCGGAGATCGAAGCGCTGGGCGAGGAAGTGCGGCGGCGGGTGAAGGACCATTCTGGCGTGGAGTTGCAGTGGGAAATTCAGCGGGTGGGCCGGCCGTGACGCTCCCCAAACTCCATATCGCGGTCCTCATGGGCGGCTGGTCTAGCGAGCGCCCCGTCAGCCTCATGTCCGGCGAAGGCGTCGCCAAGGCGCTGGAAGCCAAGGGCCACCGCGTCACCCGCATCGACATGGGCCGCGATGTTGCGCAGCGGCTTGCCGATGCCGCGCCCGATGTGGTGTTCAATGCGCTCCACGGCACACCGGGGGAGGATGGCACCGTGCAGGGGCTGATGGACCTGATGGGCCTGACCTATACCCATTCCGGCCTCGCCACTTCGGTCATCGCGATCGACAAGCAGCTCACGAAGCAGGCGCTGGTGCCGCATGGCATCCCCATGCCCGGCGGCCGCATCGTGCGCTCCGAAGAGTTGTTCGAACGCGATCCCCTGCCGCGCCCCTATGTTGTGAAGCCGGTCAACGAAGGCTCCTCGGTCGGTGTCGCCATCGTCACCAAGGATGGCAACTACGGCGATCCGATCAATCGCGATTCCGTGGGCCCGTGGAACGAATTCGACGAACTCCTCGCCGAACCCTTCATCCGCGGCCGGGAACTCACCACGGCGGTGCTGGTGGACAAGGCGCTCCTTGTCACCGAACTGCGCCCCAAGTCCGGCTTCTACGATTTCGACGCCAAGTATACCGACGGCATGACCGACCATATCTGCCCGGCCGAAATCCCCGAAGAGATAGCCGAGGCCTGCAAGGACATCGCGCTGCGGGCGCATCAGCTCCTGGGCTGCAAGGGCACCAGCCGCAGCGATTTCCGCTGGGACGACGAGCAGGGTGTCGAAGGCCTCTTCCTGCTGGAGGTCAACACCCAGCCGGGCATGACGCCGCTCAGCCTCGTGCCCGAGCAGGCCAAGGCGCTCGGCATGGAGTACGGCGATCTCGTGGAGGCTATTGTCGCCGACGCGCTCGCTTCAGCGAAGAAGGAGGCCTGAGCCATGGCGCAGACCATTCGCCGGGGCGGGAAAACGGTGCGCAAGGTCGCGGCGGCCAGCGGCACCAAGCGCAAGGTTCACGCCGCGCGCCGCCAGACCGGTTCGCTGCTCGATCAGATCATGCAGTGGATGCCCTTCAGCGAGGAAACGCTGCACCGCATCCTGATGGTCGTGATCCTCGGCGGCGCGGCGGTGCTGGCGTGGATCGTCGCCAGCATGGCGGGCGTGCCACAGCTGGTCGAGGCCGAGATGGCGATGATTGCCGGCAAGTCCGGCTTCGAGGTCAAGCGCGTCGAAGTGCGCGGCGTCAACCGCATGAACGAACTCAAGATCTACGAGAAAGTGCTCGGCCAGCGCGATCAAGCCATGCCCCGGCTCGATATTGCGGCCTTGCGCAATGATCTGCTCCAGCTTTCCTGGGTGAAGGATGCCCGCGTCTCGCGCCAGCTGCCCGATACGCTGGTGGTCGATGTGATCGAGCGCAGCCCACACGCCGTGCTGCGCCGCGACAACAAGCTGACGCTGATCGACGAGACCGGCCATCCGCTTGAAGCGGTGAATCAGGCCAAGGCCAAAGGTCTCCTCGTCCTCTCCGGCAACGGCGCCGAAGCGCGCGTGCCGAATCTCGTCCATTTGCTCGATGCCGCACCCGCCATTCGCACGCAGGTGGCGGAGGCCGAATGGGTCGGCAACCGCCGCTGGAACCTGACCTTCAAGACTCGGCAGGTCGTCGCGCTTCCCGAAGGCGAGACTGAAGCCGCGAGCGCGCTCCTCACTTTCGCGCGGATGGACGGCGTCGATCGCCTGCTCGGCGGCAAGGTGGCCAGCTTCGACATGCGCAACCCGGACCGCATCTATATGCGCGTGCCCGGCCGTGCCGATGAAGTGGCCGCCGCTGCCCGCGCGGAACAGACCGCCAAGGCCAATGCCGCCGCCGCCAAGACCGCAGCAGCCCGCAGCGCCGTCGCCTCTGCCGCAACCGCCAAGGTCGCCCCAACCAAAGTCGCTGTCGCCAAGACCGCACAGGATTGATCGTCCGGCCATGGCTGCCCCCCGCATCACAAAGGTCTTCGCGGCCGTCAATCTCGGCTCGTTCCGGGTCTCGGCGATCATCGCCGGGCTGACCGAGGCGGGCGAGATGGTCGTGATGGGCTCAGGCCACCGCCAGTCGCAGGGGATCAAGCGCGGTTATGTGACGGATATGGTCGCCGCCACGCATTCGGTGCGCGATGCGATAGAGCGCGCCGAGAAGATGGCCAATGCGAGCGTCCAGAGCGTGTGGATCGGCTGCTCGGGCGCGGGGCTAGCCAGCACCACCGCCAAGGTCGAAGTCGAAATCGGTGGCCGCCGCATCGAGAGCGATGATATCGAGCACCTGCTCATCGCCGGGCGCGAGGTGATCCAGCCCGATGGCCGCACCGTGCTCCACGCCCAGCCGGCGCACTACACGCTTGATGGCGCGGACGGCGTGCCCAATCCCAAGGGCCTCCATGCCGAGCGGCTCGCGGTCGATATCCATGTCATGCTGGCGGACGGCGCGCCGGTGCGCAATCTCAAGGAAACGGTCGAAAACGCGCATCTCCGGGTTGAGGCTGTCGTGGGTTCGCCGGTCGCGGCGGGCCACGCCTGCCTCTCGACCGAGGAGCGCGAACTTGGCGTGGCGCTGATCGAATTCGGCGCGGAAGTGACGACCGTTTCGGTCTACGCGGGCGGCATGCTGCTCGGCATGCAGGCAATTGCCTTCGGTTCGGGCGATATCACCGATGCCATCGCTTCGGCCTTCGGTATCCGCCGCTATCAGGCCGAGCGCCTGAAGTGCATGGCGGGGTCCGCGCTGGCGAGCCCTGCCGATCACCGCGAGATGATCCCGGTCAATGCCCCCGGCGATCCGGAGCAGGGCGCACCCGTGGCGCGCCACGCCGACGACAAGAACCGCATTCCCCGCGCCGAGCTCGTCTCGGTGATCACCCAGCAGCTCGGCGTGTTCACCGATGAAGTGGGGCGCGCGCTGAAGGCGCTGGGCTTCAATGGCAAGCGCGGCCAGCAGGTCGTGCTGACGGGCGGCGGCGCGCAGCTTCCCGGCCTTGCCGACTATGCGCAGGCCGCGCTCGGCCGCCCGGTGCGCATCGGCTCGCCGCCGACCATGCTGGGCCTGCCGCCGGGTCATGCGACGCCGAGTTCGTCGACGCTTGTCGGCCTCATGCTCTATGCTGCGGCCGATCCGGTCGATATCCGCAAGATCGGCCCGACCTGGGGACCGACGCAGTCCTACAGCGGAGTCGGCCTGCTGCAGCGCATCTGGCGTGCGATGAAGGACTATTTCTGATGGTGGAGGGCCGTTCTAGCCCTCCTACTTGTGGAAAAACCTGTCGAAGCTTTGATTCGGTGAAACGATCCGTGCCAAAGCAATTGTTACGATTTTCGGGGCACCGTTTCCGGCCCCCCGCAGACCCGCACGGGAGAGCGCTATGAGCATCAACATCGGACCGCCGGCCATCGACGAACTGCGGCCGCGCATCACCGTCATCGGCGTGGGCGGGGCGGGCGGCAACGCCATTGCCAACATGATCAACGCGAAGATCGAGGGCGTCGACTTCGTCGTCGTCAACACCGACGCGCAGGCGCTCAACAATTCGATCGCGGACAACCGCATCCAGCTCGGGCCGGACATGACGCAGGGCCTCGGTGCCGGCGCCCGTCCCGAAGTCGGCCGCGCCGCTGCCGAAGAGACGATCGAGGAAATCGAGCGCGCGCTTGAAGGCGTCCACATGTGCTTCATCGCGGCGGGCATGGGCGGCGGCACCGGCACCGGCGCCGCGCCGGTCATCGCCGAAGCCGCGCGCCGCAAGGGCGTGCTGACGGTCGGGGTGGTGACGAAGCCCTTCCTGTTCGAAGGCACGCGCCGCATGCGCGCCGCCGAAAGCGGCATTGCCGAGCTGCAGAAGCACGTCGATACGCT
>NZ_JAIEPN010000049.1 GCF_019748365.1 Novosphingobium sp. | reverse complement strand
TTACACCCAAGGCCGCCTGACCATGCAGCCCGGTGACCACACCCCAAATTACACCTCATTGACGGACGTGACCCGAGCAAATGACCTGGGGTTTCCCGGTGGTCCTGCGCGGGAAGCAGGGGCAGCCGCTCAAGCCCAAGCCCGTCAATAATGCCCGGTTCGACAAGCTCGGCGCGTTCTGGAAGCGCTGGGCAGCCTTGCCCGAGCATCGCTGCCTCATCCCTACCTCGCGCTATGCCGAAGCCGTAGGCACACCGGGACGCATGACCGAGACCTGGCTGTCGGTGCGCGGGGAGCCGATCTTTGCCTGGGCCGGGCTCTGGCGAACCTCGGACGAGTGGGGCGACTGCTATACCGGCGCGATGACCGAAAACGCTCCCGAGCTCGAGCACATACACGATCGCTCGCCGGTCATCCTGCGCGCGGATCAATGGAAGACCTGGCTCACTGCACCGCTTGCTGAGCTCTATGCGTTCGACAAGCCGTATCCGGCCGATGCCATGACGGTCGAGGCCACCGCGAACCTGTGGGCGCGGTCCACGAACAAGGGATAACTGCATGCGTCCGAAACCCGATCCGGTAAAGCCCGAGCAGCTCAGCGTCTGGGATTTTCCCCGCCCTGCTGTTGCGGAACCCTGCGATGCGCACATCCGCATCGAGCATCGCGGCGTCATCGTTGCCGAGACCCGCAACGCCATCTGCACCTTTGAGACGAGCCATCCGCCGAGCTACTACATCCCGCCCGCCGACATTGCGCCTGCGGTGTTGAGGCGTGCGCCCGGCAGCTCGTCCTGCGAGTGGAAGGGGGCCGCCAGCTATTGGGATGTCATGATCGGCGACCATGTGCTGCCTCGCGTCGGCTGGAGCTATCTAAGTCCCAGCGCAAGCTTCGTGATGCTGCGCGACCACGTTGCCTTCTATGCCGGGCCGTTCGACCGCTGCACGGTCGATGGCGAAACCGTCATCCCGCAGCCGGGAGCGTTCTATGGCGGCTGGATCACGTCAAACTATGCCGATCCGTTTAAGGGCGGGCCCGGGACAACGGCCTGTTAGCAGGTGCGGCTCGGCATAGTCGGCTTTAGCAACAAGCGCTTGGAATGCCCCAAGCGGTACTTCCCTGCTATCGCGCCGCACCTAATTTGCCGCGCGCCTTTGGCGATGACGGGCAGAAGGGTTAGCGAGCCAGCAAATCAACTCAACGGAATTCTGGCACACTCGCTTTTGATTGCCCGTGATCAAACTGGTGCTGTCGCCAGGCACAGTTACGATCCTGCCCCACGGGGCCTTAGAGTCCCAGGTCGCTGAGGCCCGGGTGGTTATCGGGGCGGCGACCCAGCGGCCATCGAAACTTGCGTTCACCCTCGTCGATCGGATGTTCATTGATGCTGGCAAAGCGGCGCGCCATGAGACCGTCTTCGTCGAACTCCCAGTTCTCATTGCCATAGGCACGGAACCACTGGCCGCTATCGTCATGATATTCATAGGCATAGCGCACTGCGATGCGGTTGCCGCCGAATGCCCAGAGTTCCTTTATCAGCCGATAGTCGAGCTCGCGATTCCATTTCCGCGTCAGGAATGCCTCGATCTCGGCATGGCCTCGCGGAAACTCTGCCCGGTTCCGCCACTGGCTATCGGGCGTATAGGCCTGGGTGACCCGTACAGGATCACGGCTGTTCCAGCCATCTTCGGCCAAACGCACCTTTTCGCGCGCAGTTGCTTCGGTGAACGGGGGAAGTGGTGGTCTTGACATGGCAAAAGGTCCTTTTCGATCAGAGTATTACAGGAAGACGGTGAGGCGAGGCACAAGGGTCACGGATGGCGCATTGCAGCGGCTTGCGCATTGCGCTGCCTTGGCGAACTGGCCGAAGCCAATTTCGGAAATGAAAGGCGCACCGGGGAGCAGCAAAAGCAGTAAGAGGCAGAACATCATTCGCAAAAGCCAGCTTCGCATCGACCATGACGGCATTGAGCTATCTTCCAGTTGCGGGTCGATCAGCAGCATTGCCTCTGCCGAAAGGCCAAGATGCAGGCTGGTCTGCAGGTCCTGAGTCACAGTTCGATCTCCAGCGTTTCGCTGCCCGCAGCCGGGACCGCTGAGCAGATTAGAATTTCATCCGGGCCCACCGGCGCGGTGGGCGTGACGGGATAGGCAACTCGGCCCTTGAGCAGCCGCACCGCGCATGAACCGCACGATCCGGCGCGACAGCTGTGCTCGGGCTTCAGACCTCGCGATTCCGCCAGTTCAAGCAGCGATCCACCCTCCGGGTGCCAACGCGCCTCCTTGCCCGATGCAGTGAATACAACGCTGACGCTGCTTTCCGCTGCCTGCGGCTGCGGCGCAGCCTCGGCAGATGGGTCCGATCGGCGAGCCAGTGCCGAAGGGCCGAATGCTTCGGCATGGATGCGCTGATCAGCGACGTTGAGATCGCGCAGCCCGTCATACAGGTCCTGCATGAACCCGCCGGGGCCGCACAGATAGAAGTCGTAATCGCCAAAGGGCAGGATCTGCCGGAAGCTATCGGCGGTTAGCCGTCCAACGCCCTGATGGTCGCGGCCGGTCCGCTCGTCAGGGCCGGGCTGGCTAACGATGCGGATGACCCTAACCGCCCCCTGCGCCGCCTCGGCCAGGGCGTTGATCTCAGCATCGAAGGCGCGCTCGGCCTTGTTGCGCGCGGTCTGGATCATCCAGGTCTGGCGGATTGTGCGGGTGCGAATCCCTTCGAAAACGATATGGCGCAGCATTGCGAGCATTGGCGTGATGCCGACGCCGGCAGCGACCAGCACCGCAGGCCGGCGTTCCGCCGCATCGATCGTGAATGTGCCCGTCGGCCCCTTGGCTTCTAAGGTCACGCCTGTTGCGACCCGGTCGTGCAGAAACTGCGAAACCCTGCCATCGCGCTTGACGCTGATACGGTAGCTGCCATCGGACGGCGCGCAGGACAGGGTATAGGTGCGCAAGCTCGGCTCGGTATCGCCAGGCAATGTGACACGGATCGGCAGGTGCTGGCCAGCCTTGTGCGCTATCAACCCCTTTCCATCCTGCGGCTGCAGATGGAAGGAACGGATGGTCGCGCTCTCGTCTATCGCATCGGTCACGATGAACGGACGCCAGCTTTTGGTTAGTGCTTCGGCTTCGATCCGCTGCGCGGCGGCTTGCCAGTCGCCGGTCATCAGTGAATTGGGCGACCAGCCCTTTTCGCGCATCGCCCAGCGCAGCGCCAGCGCCCTACGCCGCAGCACGATCCGTCTCGGGCGAAAGGTCCACAGCCGCTCGGCGCCCTGGAACGCGGCAATCTCCGGCGAATCCAGAACGACCTCGGTACTTCCGGTCATCTGCAGTACATCGCCAGTGGCAAAATCGGCGAAGATCAGCCCGGCGCGCGGATTGACCAGAAAGTTGCCCAGCGTGTTGAAATGCAGATTGCCGGCAAAGTCGGGAATGGTGAGCGTGCCGTCTGCATTGATGCGCACAAATCCCGCCTTGCCGCCGCGGTGCGAGACATCGACCTGACGGTCGCTACCGGTATCGACATAGGACGCGACGAAGAAGGTGTCGGCCGCCGCAACCATCTCTCCGGGGCGTCCGTGCAAGGTCTCGATCTCCTCGGGCGGAGCGAGGGATGGCTGCGCCGGATTTCGGACAAAGCGGAAATCGCGCAGCTGAATATATTGCGGACAATTGCCGAAGCTGTGGCTGACCTGAACATGGTGGCTCCTGGCATCGCTGCGGCGCAGTGTTCCGTTCATCCGGTTGCGGCGACGAGTATGCAGCTCGATGCCGAGCAGCCCCACAGCAGCGCCGTCATCAAGCCCGGAATCGGCGGGATCGAGCGGATCGCGCTCGAAGGCAAACTCCAGCGTGCGGGGATCCGGCGATGACAGGAATCCCGGATTGCCGATGGCGAAGGTCGCCCAGGCATCGCCCTGAGGATCGACCGCACCCATCACGATAAAGGGCAGCTGCTCGTAAAAGTCGCGATGCTGGTCCGGCATGAAGTCACGCACGACCTTGCTGCCCACAACCGCCATTCGCTCGGCGACGCCGACCGTTTGCTGTATCGCGACTTCGCCTGCATGCCAGGGTGCGCTGGTCGGGGTAGTCATCACAACGAACTCCTTCAGACAGGGTGGCAGGCTGGCAGGTAGGCTGCCAGCCTGCAGGGGGAGATCAGGCCGCGATGCGCAGGCCAGCAACTGTGCGCTGGAACGGAACGAAGCCTTCAAGGCCCTCGACCCGGCGCAGCCAGGCGAGGATTTGCGGGTACGGCGCAAGGTCGACATTGCCCTCGGGGGCGTTGGCAATGTAGCTGTACAGCGCGACATCGGCGACCGTCGGCTGCGTGCCGCCGATGATCCAGCTGCGACCGGCCAGTTCGGCATCGATCTGCGACAGGACGGCATGCGCGCGCGTGATGACCTCGTCGGCATCGAACCTGGCGCCGAACACGGTGATCAGCCGCGCGGCTGCCGGGCCGAAGGCTATCGGCCCGGCCGCAATGGACAGCCAGCGCTGAACGGCGGCGGCGCCTTCAGCTGTCTCGGGCAACCAGTCGGTGCGGCCATATTTGCGCGCGGCATAGATCAGGATCGCGTTGGAATCGGCGATCACAGTGTCGCGATCGACCAGCACCGGCACTTGGCCGAATCGGTTGAGCTTGAGGAATTCCGGGGTCTTGTGTTCGCCTGCTGCAAGGTCGACAACAATTTCCTCGACCTCGGCACCGATCAGCGAAAGGAACAGGCTGGCCCGGTGGGCATGGCCAGAGAGCGGGTGGCTATAGAGTTTCATGACGGGATCCTTGGGTTTGAAGGGCCGGTCGAACCGGATGACCAGAAGCTACGCCTTTGGGTCCTCTGAAAGAATAGCCGTCGAAAGAAAGGTTCTATTCCGTTCAGTGAAATAATGTTAGGTCAGCCCAATGGATCGATTGCATGCCATGCAGGTTTTTGTGGCGGTAGCGCGGGGGGAAGGCTTTGCCGCCGCTGCCCGGCAGATGGGGCTGAGCCCGCCCGCCGTCACCCGTGCGGTAGCGGCGCTCGAAGACCATATCGGGACGCGTCTGTTCAGCCGCACCACCCGCAACGTTGCGTTGACCGAAGCGGGACACCGCTATCTGGCCGATGTCGAACGTATCCTGCAGGAACTGGCGGATGCGGAATACGCCGCGCAGGGGCAGCATGCATCACCGCGCGGGCTGCTGACCATTACCGCCCCGGTGATGTTCGGGCGGCTGTACATCATGCCGATCCTACTCGATTTTCTCGATCAACATCCCGATGTTAGCGGCAGGCTGCTTCTGCTGGACCGGGTCACGAATCTTCTCGAGGAAGGCATGGATCTGGCGCTGAGGATCGGCCACCTGGGCGATTCAAGCATGGCCGCGATCCGGGTCGGGGCTGTGCGATCGGTCATCTGCGCCTCCCCTGACTATCTGAAGCGGCATGGTGTACCTCGACATCCCGCCGATCTCGAGCGCCACCGCGTCATCGTGGCGACAGGCTCGCTCGGCAGCCATGAATGGCGCTTTGGAGACGATGATCGACTGACGATCCGCATCCAGCCTTCGCTCACCTGCAACTCGAACGCCGCCGTGCTGCACGCCGTTGAGCAGGGTTGGGGGGTGAGCAGGCTCTTATCCTATCAGGTTGGCCCGTCAGTCACTGCAGGCCGGATCAGGCTGGTTCTCGAAGAATTCGAGCGCAATCCCCTACCGGTGCACCTGGCCCATCTCGAAGGTCGTCGCGCCTCCGCCAAGGTGCGGGCATTCATAGATTTTGCAGCGCGAAGGCTGCGAGACGACCCGGTGATCAATCCGCAACCCGGCTTGGCGGCCGGATGACTGCGCAGGAGCGCGCCCAAGAGTTCCCGCGTATGGGCTCCCCCGATATCCAGGTGAACGCTGCAATGCGCGACACCTGAACCGAAGCCCCAACAACCGGCAAACCTACCAGCGTGCGCTGACCCATGGGCGATAATTTGCGCAAGCGCGGGTTGGTCGCGCAATTCCGGCACCGCAGTCCGTCCCTACTGGCATTATGCACCGCATCGGCGCCACAGGATGGGTCTGTAAATTGCCAGCATCAAGACAGGGAATTGCAAATGCCAGACCTTGATCGGCGCTCGTTTATCGCCGCTGCCAGCATAACCGCCTCGCTTGTTTCGGCGCCCGTCGTAGACGCGCGCGAGCCGGCCAAGGTGAAATCGATCAGCGCCATGACGATGGCTCCGGACGGCAGGCTGGTCCTCGCCGACTGGCGCAGCGGGTCGCTCCATGTGCTCGATCTGCCCAAGCCTGGGGGTTCCGGCAAGACGGCTGCTTTCAATCTTGTCGCTGTCGACGAGGCTTTGGCCATGGCTGGGTCGAGGCGCGTGCGGGCAACGGCGCTGGCCTGCCAGGAACATGCAGGACGCGCGATCGTGGCGGCGGAAATCGGCGGCAGGGTCCTGCTTGCTCTGGCAACGGCCGACGGTTCTGTCACCATCCATGATCCGGATGACTGGCATGTCCAGTCGCTTGCCCTGTCCGACCTGCCAGGGGAGGGCAGCCTTTGGGGCAAGGCCAGTGTCCGGACTTTGACGGTCACCTGTTTCGCCTGGCAGGGGAATGAACTGCTCATTTCCGGGATTGCCAATGCAGACTTTGCGTCGACCCTGCGGCGTATTGCCTATCCTTTCGGCAAACAGCCCAAATCGACGCGGATCGAAATGTATCATGCCGTCCATAATCAGTTAGAAACGCGTGCGCCCATCCGGGCAATGGACTTGGTCACGCTGGGGGGCATTCCGCATCTGCTCGCAGCCTATACCTGCACACCGCTTGTCATCGTTCCTCTGGCAGAGCTGGTCGATCAATCACGGTTGAGAGCAAAGACGATTGCGGAACTCGGCTTCGGCAATACGCCGCTTTCAGTGATGTCATTTGCCATCGAATACCAGGGGCAAAGTTCCGACTGGGTTCTCGTCGCCAATGCTGCCAAATCGGCGGATCTTATCGCGCTTCCCGCCATTGCCGAAGCGGCAGCAGGTCAGGGCCTCACTCAGCCGGTCAAGGCGCCCTTCGACCAGTTTGCGGGCGTCCGCGCCATTCCCGTTCCGCTGGGGAACCTGGTGGCTGTTGCAGACCAGGGCGACGAATTCCTGCTCGCGCTGCGACGCGATGCGCAAACAGGGGCGCTAGAACTCGTGTCGTTCCGCAAGGGGGCGTTTTTCCGCCTGTCGGACCATGTCAACGAATATGACATGCCAGGCTATGCCTATCCGGAAGGCGATTCCTTTCAGCAAGGCTACATCCGGCCATTCCATGCCATGATGAAGCGCGATGAGGGCCATGACGAACTTATTCGCTGATCCGCCACGCATGGTGTCCGTGCACCCCGCGAGCGTGGTCTGGCCAGCCAACATCCTGCGGTTCCACTTTGAGTTCGATCGTGCAATGGACCCGTTCGATGCCGCTGCCCACGTCCAGTTGATGACCGACGACGGCCAGGCTGTCAGCGGCGTTCTGGTCGATTATCCCGACGGCCTCTGGACGGCAGATGGGCGCATACTGACCTTGCTCATGCATCCGGCGCGCATAAAGCGCGGGGTCGCAGCGCACGAGGCGCTCGGTCCAGCCTTGCGTCCGGGCGCCAGCTATTGGCTCAGGGTTGATCCGGCGATGGCGGATTTGCAAGGTCGCAAAATCGGCAGGGAGGAGCGCTTCCGCTTCTCGGCTTCGGAACCGGAACGCAGGCGCATCGATACATCCGCTTGGTTTTGGACAAGGCCGAAGTCGGGCACATCTGCTCCGCTCAGAGTAGAAACCGGGCGATCACTCGACCATCTCTCAGTTCGAACAGCTGTTTTCATGATGGGCGAGTCTGGCGTTCCGCATCCCGCCAGCTTCCAGGTAACGGGCGAGGCGATCATGGTCTTCCCGCATTCGCCCTGGCCAGACGTGATTGAGATTGTGGTGCAACCGTGGCTGGAGGATGTTTGCGGCAACCGGCCGGATGGGAGCTTCGAGCAGACCATCAGGGGCGCTGATGTGGCATTTTGCAATCTGCCAATGGCCGGCATGGCCATACAGCCCTGATCTGCAGGGTTCCGCAGGCAGCCGCATCGTTTGGTCGTACGCATTGCGGCCTTCGTGGCCTTTTTGCAGTATTTGCAGGAGTAGTTCATGGCTCGCCCTCCCTTGCCGCCCTTCACTGAGGCAACCGCACGCGAAAAGGTCCGCCTGGCCGAGGATGGCTGGAATAGCCGGGATGCCGCCAGGGTTGCGCTGGCCTATACGCTCGATAGCCAGTGGCGAAACCGGGTCGAGTTTCCGCAGGGTCGTGCCGAGATCGAAGCCTTTCTCGTGCGCAAGTGGAATCGTGACCTCGACTACAGGTTGATCAAGGAATTGTGGATCCATGACGGGCGTCGCATCGCGGTCCGCTATGCCTATGAATATCATGACGATAGCGGGCAGTGGTTCCGCGCCTATGGCAACGAGAACTGGGAGTTTGATGACAGCGGCCTGATGACACGGCGTTTCTCCAGCATCAACGAGCATCCGATTGCGGAGGTCGAGCGTCTGTTTCGATGGCCGCTCGGCCGGCGGCCCGACGATCATCCTGGTCTCAGCGATCTGGGTCTGTAGGGTTCGATCTCTGGCCCGAGCCTCAACCTCGCACCTTTCGATTGGGCTTGCGGTCGCGAAATGCCTCTGCGGCCGACATACACTGACATTAGCCCCAATTCTGAAGCAATTTCTGCACAATCCTGCGGGATTTGGAACCGTCTGTCTGGCGGCGCTGCGCTAGACTATCGCCGGTCATCTGCGGACGCGGGAGGTCGTCAGATGGCCCAAGGATATTGGAGATCCCGCATGAAGCCGTGTTTTGCTGAATCGGCCTGGCTGCGCGCCATGCCAGGCCCTGCACCATCGGCGATTTCTTTGTACTGCCACCATCGCTGCGAAGGCTGTGGACGATGGTGCTGAGTTTGACCTGCAGCAGGTATTCTTAAGTAAGAGCCTAGCCCGGCTTTTCCGTGACCTGGCAAATCATCACCCCGGAGCGGCAATATTGCCCGGTTCCGGCATATTGTCGATGCTGAGCGCAGGCCGTCACTTGAACATCATATTGGCCGAACAAGGTAGCTTGCCATGAGCCATCAGCTTTACACCCAAGACCCGACCAGGTTGGTCTACCGGCCGTCAACCGGCCTGCACAGCTATGATGATGCTCTCTTTCTGGGCGGCATGCCCGCGGTCTCTAACGTGCATGTCGGAGGGCACATGTCCTCGCTTTGGCAGCGCAAGGCGCCCGATGCCAGTCAGGGCATCGAGATCGAGGTTCCCGCCAGCGATAGTCTGGTGATCCTTTCGAGGACCGGCCAATCTTATGCCCAGTTCTGCAGATTTGCCGGGACGGCTGTCGATCTGCGGGTCGGCCCGGACTTTGTCTTCATCATTCCTGCAGGACTGGACAGCTTCTGGGGCGGCGAAATGAAGATGACGGAAGGCTGGTTCCATCTTCATATCGACAGGGCAACGGGTCACGTCCGTCAATGAGGTGTAATTTGGGGTGTGGTCACCGGGCTGCATGGTCAGGCGGCCTTGGGTGTAA
>NZ_JAIEPN010000208.1 GCF_019748365.1 Novosphingobium sp. | reverse complement strand
TGCTCGACATCGGGCTTCTGCATCATCTCGAGGAACTGGCGCGCATAGGCCGAGAGGCTCTCGACATAGCGGCGCTGGCCTTCGGCATAGATCGTATCGAACGCGAGGCTCGATTTGCCCGAGCCCGAAAGGCCGGTGATGACGATCAGGCTATCGCGCGGAAGATCGACGTCGATCCCCTTGAGATTGTGCTCACGCGCGCCGCGAATGGAGATGGTGCTGAGGGACATGGAGGCAGTCTGTTCCAGATTTGTTCGATTCCGGCAAGAGGCGCGCGGGCGTTTTGCGACACGTGGGTGGCGGGGGCCGCGATAGCAAGGTGGCGCGGGGGGCAAGGGGCTTCGGAGCGGATACTGTGTGGCGGGAGAGCTCCTTACCCCTCCGACCCGCTGCGCGGGCCACCTCCCCATTTGTGCTGCGCAAAAATGGAGAGGGCTTAGAGGGAGAGGGCCTTTGCGCCTGTCGGGCCGGTCCATGTCGCGCGGACGCGCCAGACGTGTTCGATGACGTCTTCGGAGAGGGCGGTTTGCGGGGGGCCGTCGGCGGCGAGGTGGCCGCTTTCGAGGACGATGACGCGGTCGGCGTGGTTCATCGCGTGGGCGAGGCTGTGGACGACGAGGACGACGCCGGTGCCTTGATCCGCCAGCTGGCGGAAATGCGCGAGGAGCGCGGCGGCGTGGGCGAGATCGAGGCTGGCGAGGGGTTCGTCGGCGAGGATCCAGCGGGGCCGGCCGGCAAGGACGCGGGCGAGGAGGACGCGGGCGCGTTCGCCGCCGGAGAGGGTGTGGATGCCGCGCGTGGCAAGATGCGCGCAATCGAGTGCGGTGAGCGCGGCGGCGGCGGCGGCATCGTCTTCGGCGCGCGCGGTGCGGTGCGGCAGGCGGCCGAGGCGGACGAGCGCTTCCACCGTGAGGTTCCATGCTGGTTCGGCATGCTGCGAGAGATAGCCGATATCCTGCGCGCGGCGGCGCGGCGCGATGGTGCTGAGCGGGGTTTCGCCGAGGGTGACGGGGCCGGGTTCAAGCCCGGCGAGCGCGCGCAGCAGTGTGGTTTTCCCCGCGCCATTGGGGCCGCAGATGGCGGTGAGCTCGCCGGGGCGGAGCGTGGTGGTGATCGCGGCGAGGCGCCCGGGAACGGCGAGGTTTGTGGCAGACAGGTTCATGCAAGCTCGCTCCTCAGGCGCAGGAGCAAGTGCAGGAAGAACGGCGCGCCGATCAGGCTGAGCGCGATGCCGATGCGCAGTTCACCGCCCGCGAGCGGGAGGAGGCGGCAGCAGCAATCGGCAATGAGCAGCAGGAGCGCGCCGCCGAGCGCAGAGGGCAGGAGCAGGCTGGAGGGGCGCTGGTCGGTATAGGGGCGCAGGATATGCGGGACGACAAGGCCGACGAAGCCGATGATCCCGGCGGCGGCGACCCCTGCCCCGACGACAAGGCCGGTGCCGAGGACAATGAGCCAGAGCAGGCGCGCGGGGTTCACGCCGAGGGAGCGGGCGGTTTCCTCACCCAACGTCAGTGCGTCGAGCGCGGGGGCGGCGCGGGAGAGGAGCAGGAGGCCGAGCGCGGTGGGCGGCGCGGCGAGCAGGACATCGTGCCAGGAGCGGCTTTCAAGGCTGCCCATGAGCCAGGTGACGATCTCGCTCAATGCGAAGGGATTGGGCGCAAGGCTGATAATGAGGCTGGTGAGCGCGCCGGACAGGCTGGCGAGCATGAGCCCGGCGAGCGCGAAAAGCGTGGTGCTGTTCTGCCCGCTTACATTGCCCGCGATCAGCGCGAGCGCGGCCATGGCAAGCGCGGCGCCGACGAGTGCAGCCAGCGGGAGCAGCACGCCGAGGCCGAGCGCCAGGCTGAGCACCGCGCCGAACGCGGCGGTGGGGGCGACGCCGAACAGGCCGGGATCGGCAAGCGGATTGCGCAAGTAGCCCTGCATGGCGGCCCCTGCTCCGCCGAGGCCGGCGCCGATGACAAGCGCGAGTGCGGCGCGGGGGGCGCGCAGTTCGGCGAGGATGATGGTGGCATTGGGGGCCTGGGGCGCGAGGGGGTTCAGCCAGACTTGCCCGGCGAGGAGCGACAGGGGGATGGCGAGCGCGAGGGCCGCGAGGAGGAAAGGGACGGGGCGGGTCATCGGCTGGCCAGCCGGCTGGGCGCAACATGCCCTCCCCCGACCCCTCCCGCAAGCGGGAGGGGAGATTGTAGCGCCACTGAACTCCCCTCCCGCATGCGGGAGGGGTTGGGGGTGGGCCCGAGCGCGCGCCGCACTTCGGCGAGGCGCTGGGAGGCGGGGATGATGGTGGGGCCGGCGCAATAGAGCAGGCGCGGATCGAGCGGGGCGCGGGTGGTGCCCTTGAGATGGGTGAGCGCGGGGTGGCGGAGGGCGCGATCCGACCCGGCGGCGAGGATCACGCGCGGGGGATCGGCGAGGACGCGTTCAAGCGGGAGCTGATCGGCCTGCCCCAGCCCGCGCGCGGCGGCGAAATTGGTGAAGCCGGTGTGGCGGAGGAGCTCGGCAATCAGCGTGCTGTCACCGGGGACGATGCCGCCGGGCTCCCACACGAGTGCGGGGATGGTCCGGGCGCCGGGTGCGGGGGCGGTTTGCGCGAGGGCCATATCGATGCGCGCGATCAGGGCCTCGCCTTTCGCAGGGTTTCCGGCGAGCGCGGCGAGCCCGCGGATCTGGGCGCGGCTTTCCTCGACCGTGCCGGCGATGCCGAGCGTTTCGAGGCGCAGGCCAAGGCGCCGGTAGGCCGCAGCGGTGGCCGGGGGGACGAAGGTGCCATCGACCACCACATCGGGGTGGAGGGCGAGGACTTCCTCAAGTGTGCCGCGGGTGGTGGGGTATTGCGCGGCCTTGGCCGGATCGATCGAGGCGGCGCGGGGATCGGCGCTGTAGTGCGAGAGGGCGAGGAGTTGGCCGGGGGCGGTGACTTCGGCGAGGATCGCGTCGGCGCAGGGATTGAGGCTGACGATCGTGGGGATGCGGTGGGTGGTATCACGCGGGGGTTGCTGCACGCAGGCGGAGAGGGTGATCGCGAGCAGGAGTGCTGTGGCGCGGCCCACCCCCGGCCGGTGGCGCTTGTTGCCCCCCTCCCGCTTGCGGGAGGGGTTGGGGGTGGGCCTGAGCGGCATCAGTAGCGCACTCTGAGGCCGGCGAAGGCGCCGCGGCCGACGGCGCTGTAGCCGGCGGCGGTGGGGATGCGGTTGTCGAAGACATTTTCGACGCGGGCGTAGAGCGTGACCTTGTCGTGCACGGGCAAGCTGGCGCGGATCGTGGCGATGGGGCCGCCTTCGAGGCGGACCGTGTTCGAGGCATTGTCGAAGCTGTCGCTGATGAGGCGCAAGTCCGCGCCGAGCGCCAGATGGGCGAACGGGGTTTCCCAATCGCCCGAGAGCGTGAGCGCGTGGCGCGGGCGGCGGGCGAGATCGTTGCCGAACTGGGCGCTGCCGGGGGTGAGATTGCGGGCGCGGGTATAGGTGTAGAAGCTGCGCAGGGTGAAGGCGCCCGACGGCTTCAGCACGAGTTCGGCTTCCACGCCTTCGGCGCGCGCCTTTCCGATGTTGTCATAGGTGCCGAAGGGGCGGTCGGTGCAGATGCCGTCTGTCTCGCCGAAGCACGAGACGAAGGCGATCAGATTGCGGCTGTCGCGGCGGAACAGGGTGACGGCGGCGGTGACGGGGCCGGACTTGTATTCAAGGCCTGCGTCGTAACTACGGCTGCGTTCGGGGCGGAGCGCGGCGTTGCCGAAGTCGCTGAGGAGCTGGAACAGCGTGGGGGCCTTGAAGCCCTCGCCATAACTGGCGCGCAGGCGCAGGTTTGGCGCGAGGCGGACGGTGCCGTTGGCGCCTAGGGTGGTGGCGTTGCCGAAGCGGCTGTGGTCGTCATAACGCAGGCCGGCGGCGAGCGAGATGGCATCGGTGTACCAGCCGAGCATGGCGTGGCCGCTGGTCTGGCGGGCGGTCTGGCGGGCATCGAAGGTGCCGGAATAGCGCGTCCATTCGCTGTCGGCGCCGAAATCGAGCGCGAAATTGGCGGGGAGCTGGGCGCGGCCGGTGAGATCGGCGCGGTGACTGCGGCCGCGGTAGCCATACGAAGGGGCGGTGCCGAAGGTGGGGTCGTAGTAGTCGCGCTTGGTGTCCGCGAGGGCGAAGCCGGTGTTCAGAGTGAGCCAATCGCCCTGGTAGCGCAGACCGGCGCGGCCGGAGAGCTGACGGGTGATCTGGTATTCGGGGGTATCGGCGAACGTGTAGTTCGGCGCGGGGAAGCCATCGATATCGGTGCGGGTATCGGCGTAGCGGGCGTTTGCGACGAAGGAAAGGCCGGGGGCGAGTTCGAGGCGGGCCTTGCCGCCGAGGCGCCACTGGCGGAAACCGTCGCGCTCGGTGCCGGTGGCGGCGGCGCTGACGCCGTCGGTGGTGGTGTAGCCGCCGGTGAGCGAGAGGGCGACCTTGTCCCTGGCAAGACCGGCAGCGGCCTCTCCGGCGAAGGAGCCGCGGCTGCCGCCTTCGGCGCTGGCTTCGATGCCGTCGAGCTCGCGGGTCTGGATGGCGATGACGCCGCCGAGCGCGGCGCTGCCCCAGGTGACCGAGTTGGAACCGCGCAGGACGTCGATGCGTTCCACGCCGCCGGTGGTGAGCGTGCCGAAATCGAAGCCGGCGCCGGGGGCGGCGACGTCTTCGACGCGGACGCCGTCGATGAGGACGAGGACCTGTTCGCTATCGGAGCCGCGCAGGCGGACGGCGGTGAAGGCGCCCGGGCCGCCGTTGCGGCTGAGCGTGAGGCCGGGGACTTGCTCAAGCGCGCGGGTGATATCCGGGCCTTGCAGGCGGTTCAGGTCGGCGGCGGTGAGGACGGTGATCGGCTGACCGGTCTGGTCGAGGCGCTGGGGGCTGCCGGTGGCGATGACGGTGATCTGGTCCGCCTGCTGGGCGAGCGCGGGGGTGGCGGCGAGGACAGATGCTATGGCAGCAAGATATTGGAACTTCACGCAGTTTCTCCACGGGCCCATGGACGTTGCCGTCCATGGCGGGAGGGAGCGCGGGGCCTTCATGGCGCGCTTCTCTCGCATG
Organism: Novosphingobium sp.; assembly: GCF_019748365.1. Lineage (GTDB taxonomy): Bacteria > Pseudomonadota > Alphaproteobacteria > Sphingomonadales > Sphingomonadaceae > Novosphingobium. The sequence continues at coordinate 4,469 of NZ_JAIEPN010000208.1, read as the reverse complement.
CGTCCGGTACACCCCGCCCGGCCGCGGAACGACCACACACCGGCAGGTTTCCTGGCTCGCCCGGGGTCATGGCCCCCTGCCCGCCTTCCCAGCCCCTTGCGGGTCCAGTGGCATCGTGGACAGGGCGCTATCCGGGCACAGTTGCGGGGGCAGCTCCGGGTGCAAGCCTTTGAAGACTTGTCCGGATTCCCTCTTAGCCCGCTTTCGCGGGCACCGGTGGCGTCGGGCGGTAAGGTAGCGGGACCTGCACTTTGGGGCAAGTGTTGAAGTAGAACCCCTCCGCCCCTTCGGGGCACCTCCCCATTTGTGCTTCGCAAGAATGGAGAGGGAAGAGGAAGTGCGGCGGATTTGGCGTTAACGCTCTGGCAGGGGCCTGTGCCTTAGCGGGACGGGGTGAATTGGCAGGATGCGCAAGCCCCGGAGAGGCCCTAGCGCTGAACTGCCGCCATATGAGTCCCTCTGTTCCATGCCGCTGATCATAGACTACCGGCCGGTGAAGCTGCCGCCCGAGGCACTGGCGCCTCGGCGGGTGGTGGTGCCTGTGGTTGAGCGGCCTCGCATTGAAGTCAACACGCCCTCCCCCAGCCCCTCCAGCAAGCGGGAGGGGAGTTTGAAGCGCTGGGCGGGGTTCGCGGGTGTGGCGGTCATCGGCTTTGCGCTGTGGCTGGCGGGGCCAGGGTGGATCGCGCCGGGGGTGCCTTCGGCGCAGGCGCGCGACGGGTTGCAGCCGTTTGAGCGGCCTGGGGAGAGCTTTCCGGGCTCGGCGTTCTATTATCTGGCGAATGACGACACGGGGATGCTGGCACCCGATGCGGCGAAATCGGCGTGGGATGCGCAGCTGGCGCAGATCCATGGCGACGATGCGGCGCCGGTGACCGGTATCGGCCCGGCAGCGAGGCCGATCATGGCGCGGGGCACGAGCCTTGACCAATCGCGCGCGCTGCAGTGCCTGACGGCGGCGATCTATTACGAAGCGGCGAGCGAGCCCGATGCGGGGCAGCGCGCGGTGGCGCAAGTGGTGCTCAACCGTGTGACGCATCCGGCCTGGCCGAACACGGTGTGCGGCGTGGTCTATCAGGGATCGGAGCGACCGGGCTGCCAGTTCAGCTTTGCCTGCGACGGCTCGATGGCGCGGCGCCCGGTTCAGGCTTTCTGGGAGCGGGCGCGGCGCGTGGCGGCGGATGCGCTGGCCGGATACGTCTATGCGCCGGTGGGGCTGGCGACGCATTACCACACCAGCGCGGTGCATCCCTATTGGGCAGACAGCCTGAACTTCATCGGCACGATCGGCGCGCACCGGTTCTATCGCTGGAGCGGCGCGGCGGGGCGGCCGATGGCCTTCAATGCGGTCTATGCGGGCGGCGAGCCGGTGGCGGCGCCGCATCCGCGCACGTGGATCCCGGCAGCGGCGGACGTGGCCGATCCGGTGCAGCTGGAGAAGGCGTTCGAGGCCGGGCGGATCGAGGCGCTCAAGGCGGCGCAGGCTGGGCCTGCTTCGGCAGGGCGCAATACGGCCTCGTTCGCCCAGCAGCCCTTGCCGACTTATGGCGAGCCGCGCGCGGCGGCCCCGCAGTTTGCCCCCGCCGTCGAGGCGCGCGGCGGCGATGCGCTCTATCGTGCGGGGCAATTGCCGGGCGGCGCGGCGGTCAATCCCGCCTATGAGAACGCAGGCAAGTGGATTGCCCAGCCGGGTGGCTGAATTTAGTCCGATACGGGCATAATCCGGCAGCGCGAACGGGCGATGCAGCTTCCCGACCTCTATGCAACATAATGTTTTAACACCGTTTATTTGCACCTAGGCAGGGTTAGCGAGACTTTTACCCTAAGGACGAACGTGCTGTTCATTTGCCGCTGCTAGACCCCCTGCAACGCGCAACCGAGGAGAGCCCCCCATGCTGCATTTCGCCCCTCGCTATGGGATCATCTCGCCCTGCCTGCATTGGCGGCTGAACTGGGGCGCGGTCCGCCCGCGCGCGCTGCGGGTGCCGCGTCCGGCCAACGACATCGGCGCTGTAACCAGGCGCGCGGCCCGCACGAACACTGGCAAGACACGAGAAGATGGCTTGCTGGAAGCGGCGTTGCGGCTGTTTGCCGCGCACGGGCTTTCGGCGGCGCAACGTGCGAGCGAGGCGGCGCAGATTGCTGCCGAAGGTGGCGACAGCGCGGCCGCCGAATGGTGGATTGCGGTCTGCGCAATGCTTGACGGGCCGATGGCAAAGGCCCTGCAACGCACGTTTGCAGCGCGAGCATCCTCGCAAGGCTGAGACCTTTAACCCTTTATTGCTATTGCAAACTGTTATCACAAAAACCCGCCAACTGGGGGTTTTTGCGCCTTGCAATCACCATCCTGCAGGCTTAGGTCGCTCCTATCCGTCTGGAATCCTTCCCGTCACTGCGGGACGCGGGGGGCCTAATGGCGGCAAGTTCGGGCGGCCGTTGCTGGCCGCGAGTCCCGCGTATCCGGGAAAGGATTGCAAAGGCATGGCTCGCAAGAAAATCGCGCTGATCGGCGCCGGCAACATCGGCGGTACGCTCGCGCACCTCGCGGCGCAGAAGGAACTCGGCGACATCGTGCTGTTCGACGTGGTCGAAGGCGTGCCGCAGGGCAAGGCGCTGGACCTTTCGCAGTGCGGGCCGATCGAAGGTTTCGACGCGAAGATCACCGGCAGCAACGATTATGCCGATATCGCGGGCGCGGACGTGATCATCGTCACCGCCGGTGTCGCCCGCAAGCCGGGCATGAGCCGCGACGACCTGCTTGGCATCAACCTCAAGGTGATGAAGGCGGTGGGCGAGGGCATCAAGAACAACGCCCCCGACGCCTTCGTGATCTGCATCACCAACCCGCTCGACGCGATGGTATGGGCGCTGCGCGAATTTTCGGGGCTGCCGCACAACAAGGTCGTCGGCATGGCCGGCGTGCTCGACTCGGCGCGCTTCAGCCACTTCATCGCGGATGAGTTCAATGTCTCGGTGAAGGACGTGAACACCTTCGTGCTGGGCGGCCATGGCGATACCATGGTGCCGGTGACGCGCTATTCGACCGTCAACGGCATCCCGGTGCCCGACCTCGTCAAGATGGGGCTTTCGACGCAGGAGCGCATCGACGCGATCGTGCAGCGCACGCGCAGCGGCGGCGGCGAGATCGTGGCGCTGCTCAAGACGGGTTCGGCGTTCTATGCGCCCGCCACCTCGGGCATCGCGATGGCCGAAGCCTATCTGGGCGACCAGAAGCGCATCCTGCCCTGCGCGGCCTATGTTGACGGCCAGTATGGCGTGGACGGGCTCTATGTCGGCGTGCCGGTGATGATCGGCGCGAACGGCGTGGAAAAGATCATCGAGATCGAACTGGATGAGGCTGACAAGGCCGGCCTCAAGGTTTCGGTCGATGCGGTGAAGGAACTGCTGGTGGCGTGCAAGGGGATCGACCCCTCGCTCGCCTGACGGAGCTGCGGGGCGCGAAGACTTGCCCGCAGCAGGTTCGCGCCCCGTTCAGATAAGTGGTTTTACGTGGGCGCCGGAGCGGGCTCCCTTTGCAGTGATATGGTTAAAGCGGCCAGTCCTGCGGGTTTCGCGTGGTTAGCATTTTGGGCGGTGCATGCCGCTCGTGGGAAAGTCGATTTTTCCGAAGCCCCACCCTCCCCGGGGCGAGAGGAGTGACACATGGGTTACGAAGAGCGCGCGTTTGAAGTGGATCCGTTGCAGGAGGGTCCGCAGGCAGGGCCTTCGTGGGCTTCCAGCCGCTGGCCGGTGACCGATCCGGGTGCAGGCGACGACCTGACCCGCGCGCTCGATCCGATGGCGCTGAAGCAGGAAATCGCCAAGGCGGCGAAGGCCGCGGGCGCGCCGATGGACGAAGCCGCGCTCGAAGCGGCGGCGGGCGCCTCGATCCGCGCCATGATGCTGGTGCGCACCTACCGCGTGCGCGGGCATCTGGCAGCGGACCTTGATCCGCTGGGCCTCGCGCGGCAGGAGCTGCCGGCGGACATCACCCCGGAATATCACGGCTTTGTGGGCCCCGACCTCGACAAGAAGGTCTTCGTCGGCGGCGTGCTCGGCATGCAATGGGCGACCCCGCGCGAGATCGTGGCGGTGCTGCAGAAGAACTACTGCGGCAAGGTCGGCCTTGAATACATGCACATCGCGGATGTGGAGGAGCGCAAGTTCCTGCAGGAGCGGATCGAGGGCGGTGACAAGTCCATCGACTTCACGCCCAACGGCAAGAAGGCGATCCTCGCGGCAGTGGTACGCGGCGAGCAGTACGAGAAGTTCCTCGGCAAGAAGTATGTCGGCACCAAGCGGTTCGGGCTGGATGGCGGCGAATCGATGATCCCGGCGCTGGAAGCGGTGATCAAGTACGGCGGCCAGATGGGCGTGCGCGAGATCATCTATGGCATGGCGCACCGCGGGCGGCTCAACGTGCTGGCGAACGTGCTGGCCAAGCCCTACCGCGTGATCTTCCACGAGTT
>NZ_JAIEPN010000065.1 GCF_019748365.1 Novosphingobium sp. | reverse complement strand
CTAGCAGGACTGGCCCATTTTTAATCCGGTGCTACCGGCCGATCCGTGGCCCCTTTTATTCCCGGTGTTCTCACCTCGCCTTCGGCCGTGCGTTCGAAACGCGAAGCGGTGCCGGCAGGCGGATCGGGGAAGCTGCGATCAAGCCCCATGACCTGCGCCGCCTTGTGGTTGATCAGGTGGTCATGCGCGCTCCAGCGCAGATCGACCGGATTGTCCGGAAAGGCCGCATCCAGTGCCTCGCGCGTCGGCATCAACTGGTTGTAGGTGCCGTTGCCGACCAGCCACGCCCCCGGCGGCATGCGCGCGGCCTTCTCCTTGAGCCGCGCAATCACGGCCGCGCCGTCCTTCAGCGGCGGCACCTGGATATCGACGGTATGCGCCTCAACCTCGGCCATGCCGCCGACATGAGAATGCGCATCGATGAAGCCGGGGAGCATGGTGCGCCCCTTGAGATCGATCACGCGCGTGCGGGGTCCGCGCCAGCGGCGGACATCGCCGACCGCGACAATGCGGTTCCCGCGCACCGCCACGGCGCGGACCACGCGGTCAAGGCGATCGACCGTCACGATCTTGCCGTTGACGATGACGAGGTCCGCCGCTTGTGCCTGCCTCGCATCAACCTTGCCCGAAACCACTAGTGCCAGCGCCGCACCCAGACCGCACATCCGCCCCACAGCCATTCTGCCGCTCCCCCTCGCCATCTCCCGTCCGGCTGCAGTGTGGCGCGCACGGCGGGCAAAAAGCAAGGCGCCGGAGGTTGCCCCCCGGCGCCCGCCTCAGACCGGCTGGCACCCTTTCAAGCGCCGGACCGGTTCCCCCCGAATGATCAGAACTTGAAGCCGGCGGCGATGCCGTAGCGGCGCGGTTCCAGCGTGAAGACGTTGGTGAACAGACCCGAGGACTGGTCGGTCACGTAAAGACCGGTCACCGAGTTGTCGTTGGTGATGTTCTGGATGAACCCGCGGATGAACCACTTCTTGTCCGGACCATCGAGCTGCAGCTGGGCATTCAGCTGGGTGAACGAAGGGACCCTGTCGACAACGCTGTTGAAGATGGTGCCATCCGAATTGCCGGTGAAGGTCAGGTCAAAGCGCGGCGTCAAGGTGAGTGCGCCGATCGGCGCGGCGTACTGCACACCCGCCGCAAACTTGATCGACGGCGCATTGGGCAGCTTGTTGCCACGGATGTTGACCGGGATACCGGCCGATTCGACCGTCACCCCACCAATACCCGGCGCATTGCCGAGTGTCGGAGCGAGGGCGCTGAGCACGGCGCAGACCGAGTATGCACCCGACGAGGCGATACCGCCGCCGGCGGGGAACTGGGTGGTGCCCCGCAGACCGGCACCACCCGAAACACCGGGGATTGCTCCGTTGTTGATCAGGTTGTTCGCGGTGTTCACGAAGGCATTGACGCCAGCCACGTTGCCGGAGTTGGAGGCAACAGCGCAGTTCGAGGCGTTGGTGATATCCTTGATGATCACGGCATCGGCGCGGCCGGCACCAAAGTCACGCTGGTTCGACAGGAACTTGTCCTGCGAAACCTTGGTGTGGAGGTAGCTGAAGTTCATGTTGATCGTCAGCTCGCGGACCGGGCGGATAATCGCCTCGGCTTCAACGCCGTAGATGTTGGCATTCACGTTGTCGTTGACCGATGTACGCGCAACAATTCGCGACAGCTGAAGCCCCTTGTAGCTGTAGTAGAACCCGGTCAGGTTCAGCTGCAGCGCGCCATTGGCGAACGTGTTCTTCGAACCGATTTCAAACGCATTGATGAACTCGGGATTGAACGTCTCGGGCACTGCGAAGATGGGCTGCAGCGGCGGGTTGATACCGCCCGACTTGTAGCCGCGCGAATAGGATGCGTAGACGAGGTTGTCCGGCGTGATCTGGAAGTCCAGCACCGCACGGCCAGTCCATTCACCGAACTTTGCCTGCCGCTGCTGGATGACCTGGTTGCCGGCAAGACCCGGATCGGCGTCGAAGCTGCCGACAAACGGAGAATCGAAGATGTTTCCGGTGCCATAGGGAACAAGGAAGCTCGCCAGCGTCGAACGCGCCGTGATGCTCTTCTTGTCGTTGTTGTAGCGCAGACCGACGGTCAGCTTCAGACGGTCGTTCATCTTCCAGTAGGCTTCACCGAAGATGCCGAACGTGGTCAGCTTGTAGCCATCGCCAAGGGCGCCGTTGTTACGGAAGAACGGCGAGCCGAGATACGACGGCGCCAGCGGCGCGGGGGTGCCATCGGGGGCACGGTTGAACAGCGAGGTGAACGAGCCGAGAACGCCGGTGGCGTAATCAAGCCCGAACGAGTTCACGTAGTAGCTGTTCTCGGTGACCTTGTACTGGCCGTAGATACCGCCAAGCAGGAAGTTGACCGGTCCGTCGAACTTGCTGGTCAGCACGCCTTCCACGGTCCACGAGTTCTGACGCTGGATCGAGCGGTCGAAATCGAGCGGCGTGTTGGCGCAAACGCTGTGCCCGCCATAAACGCCTGTTCCGGTCGGTTCCGCCAACGAGGTGCAAAGCGGACCGCCGGGACCCTGCGGGATGAGCGCGCTCGAGATCGGACCGAAATAGGCCCGCTGGGTAGCGGCCGGGACCGGGAACAGCGCAGTGGGGATCACGCCCGCACCAAACGCGGCCAACGTCGAAAGACCGGCCGTGTAACCCGACCGGTCGGAAACAGCGAGGTTGTAGTCCTGCTGCGAATCGACGTTTGTCCGCTGATAGTTGCCAGTAATGCGCAGGTTCAGCTTATCGCCGATATCCTGGCGCCAAACGCCCTGCAGAACGGTTTCCGACGTGAAATAGGTCGGGTTGAAATCGGTGTTGACCACGCGCGGATCGGCTGGATTGACCGCATTGGCATAGACGCTGGGGCCATAGATGCTGCCGAGCGCAAACGATGTCGGCAGACCGCGGATGGCGAGGAATTCGCGGCTCGTCAGGATGTTGGCCAGCAGCGCGCCGCTGTTGGTGGTGCTGGTGCCGCGCGTGGTGTTGAGGCAGCCCAGGATACCGGTCGGATCCTCCTGGCAGTACTGCTTCTGGATGCGCATGCGGCTGTCGCGCTCACGGAAGTACTGGCCCATGAGTTCGATGGTGGTCCCGGACGAAGGCTGCCAGGTCAGCGAGCCGCGCAGACCGTACATGTTGCGGTCATCGATCTTGCTATTGTCGAACAGATTGCGCGTGTAGCCATCGCGCTTCAGATAAAAGCCGGCCGCGCGCACCGCGAGTGTATCGGTGAGCGGAACGTTGATCATCCCGCGCAGACGGACCGAATTGTAGTTGCCGTATTCTGCATCGCCCGAAGCGGCAAAGCCGTTGAGATCTGCCTTGGCGGTGCGGAAGTTGACCACGCCCGAGGTCGCGTTGCGGCCGAACAGGGTGCCCTGCGGACCGCGCAGGACTTCGACCTGCGCGAGATCGTAGAACTCGCCTTCGAACAGACGCGAGGCAAACAGCGGCGCATCGTTGATGTGAATAGCAGTCGCCTGGTCGCAGGTCACGCCGACGCAAAGGTCGCCGATGCCGCGGATGGCGAAGCTTGAAGAGGTAAAGTTCGTCTTGGTGAAGGTGATGTTGGGCAGCGAAAGCTGCAGATCGAGCGGGTTGCGGATCTGCTGCTTGTCGAGGTTTTCCTTGGTGAACGCACTGATCGCGATCGGCACCTGCTGCAGGCGCTGCGACTGGCGCTGCGCGGTAACGATGATTTCCTGAACGTCGAGGCTGGTATCGCCGCTGCCTGCGCTCTGCGCATTCTGCGCGAACGACGGCGAAGCGACTGCTGCTGCACACACACCTGCCAGCAGGGTAAGTTTACCCCTCATATCAATATCCTCTCTCTTCAGCGGGCGCCCATCATTTTTGAGGGTCGACCTTCTGCCTCTAGAACATAGCGGAAGACCTGCATTGTCAACCGCTCAATTAAATTTTGTCCTTTCCGTAGCGGCATGCGGCACCAAGGTGTGACCCGGCAGCAACCCTTTCGCCGCCGAAATGGTTTGAATCGCGAATCAATTTGGTAAATTCGCATCGCACTGTGATTGCCGCTCTTGCGTATCACATTGTGATGTGAGACAACGCACCTCATGTCCAGCGAACTCATCGACCGCATTCGTCGCCTCGTTATCGAAGGCGGCATGTCCCGTTCCGGCCTCGCCCGCGCGGCAGGGCTCCATGCCAACACCCTGCGCGATGCGGGCCTGCCCGGCTGGAACCCCACTGCCGATACGCTCGCCAAGCTAGAACGCGTGCTGAGCGAGAGCGACGACACCCCTGCCCTCGTCCCCATCGAGGAAATCATCGACGAGGCGCGCAACGGGCGCATGTTCATTCTGGTCGACGACGAGGACCGCGAGAACGAAGGCGATCTTGTCATCCCCGCGCAGATGGCCACGCCCGATGCGATCAACTTCATGGCAACGCACGGCCGCGGCCTGATCTGCCTCACCCTCACCCGCACCCGCACCGAGCAGCTCGGGCTTGAGCTGATGAGCCGCAACAACGGCACACGCCATGAAACCGCCTTCACCGTCTCGATCGAGGCGCGCGAGGGCGTGACGACCGGTATTTCCGCCGCCGACCGCGCGCGCACTGTCGCGGTCGCGATCGATGCATCCAAGACCAAGGACGACATCGTCACTCCGGGTCATGTGTTCCCGCTGATCGCGCGCGATGGCGGCGTCCTCGTGCGCGCCGGGCATACCGAGGCGGCGGTCGATATCTCGCGTCTTGCCGGGCTCAATCCCTCGGGTGTGATCTGCGAGATCATGAAGGACGATGGCACCATGGCGCGGATGGACGATCTCGTCCCCTTCGCACGGCGCCATGGCCTCAAGATGGGTACGATCCGCGATCTCATCGAATATCGCCGCCGCCACGACCACCTCGTCGAATGCGTAGACCAGCAGCCGTTCCAATCGGACTACGGCGGCGACTGGACGATCAAGACCTATCGCAACAAGATCGATGGCGTGGTCCACCTCGTGCTGCAGAAAGGGGCCGTGCGCCCCGATGCGCCCACGCTGGTGCGCATGCACGGCATCTCGATCCTCAATGACGTGCTCGGCCAGCCCGGCCCGCGCAAGCGCAGCCTGCAGCGCGCAATGAGCGAGATCGGCAACGCGGGTGCGGGGGTGATCGTGCTGCTCATGCCCGGTGGCAGCGAAGGACTTCAGGCCGAGATCGCCGGCCGCACTGGCGACATGGACTTGCGCAGCTATGGCATCGGCGCGCAGATCCTCGCGGACCTCGGCATCCACGACATGATCCTGCTGACCAATTCCCATCGCAACATCGTCGCCATTGAAGGCTACGGACTCAACATCGTCGGCGAACAGCCGATCACCGCGGAGTAAGCGCGCATGGCCAAGTTTCTCATCGTCGAAGCCCGTTTCTACGATCACCTCAACGACATGCTGGTGGCCGGCGCCCGCGCCGCGCTCGAAGCCGAGGGCCACAAGGTCGACGTGATCACCGTTCCGGGCGCGCTCGAGATTCCCGGCGCCATCGTGCTGGCGGACCAGTCCGGCCAGTATGAGGGCTATGTCGCGATCGGCGTGGTGATCCGGGGCGAGACCTATCACTTCGAGATCGTCGCGGGCGAAAGCGCGCGCGGCGTTATGGCGCTGACGATGGACGGCCTGGCGGTCGGCAACGGCATCCTGACGGTCGAGAACGAAGCGCAGGCGCTGGTCCGCGCTGATCCCGCGCAGAAGGACAAGGGTGGAGAGGCAGCAAAGGCGGCTCTCGCGCTTCTCGCGCTGCGGGCAAAGTTCGCCTGATCGGAGCCGATCGGCAACGCGGCAAAGACTTGCGGATTCCTGAGCGCGCACGGCGGCAATGAGCCCCCGATTCAATCGTTAATAATCGCGCACTACCCCGCTAGGGAGTGCCCCCTTCGATCCATGCAAGCCTTTGGTTTTCAGACAACGTTATCTCTCTCGCACACTGGCCGCACAATGAGTCGCACGGCCGGGGAAACCGGGGAGTACCGCTGCAATGTCGATCCGAATCAAAAGCCGTCGGGGCGGCTTGGCGCTGGCTGGAACCGTTACCGTGATGCTCCTGCTGATCGGCTTTGCCGTGCAGCATATCAGGGTGGGCAGTACGGTGCAGAACCGGATCGACCTGATTACCGGCTTCACTGCCGATATCCTCCCACCGCCGCTCTACATCGTCGAACCCGCGCTCAAAGCGCGGCAGGCGATCGATGATCCGGCGCATCTCGACCAGAACCGCGCCGATCTTGCCGAGCTCGAGAAGCAGTACCGCGCCAGCCTTGCGCGCTGGACGGCCGATGATGTCGATCGGGCGCTTGCCGGCGAATTGCGCACAGAGGTCGCGAAGGAAGCTGACGCCTTCTGGCAGGAAGTGAACGGGGTGCTGCTTCCGGCATTGAGCCAGGGCGATGCAGCCGGAGCCGAGGCCAGCAAGCAGAAACTCGATGCGATCTTCGCCCGCGAACGCAGTGCGATCCTGCTGCTCACCGAACATGCCACCGCCGCCCGCAACTCACTTGTCTCTTCCAGCTCGGCGACCGTGGCCGTGCTGCTGATCATGATCGGGCTAGCAGGCGCGGGCACGATCGCGCTGATCATGACTGCCGTGCGCCTGCTCAGTCGCCATGTGCTCGATCCGCTCGCAGGTACTGCCGAAATCATGTCCGCCATGGCCGCCGGTGATCTGGAGGCAAGCCGCCGCACCGACCACCGCAGCGACGAGATCGGCGAAATGACCCGCGCGATCGAAGTGTTCCGCAGCGCCGCCAAGGCGCAGCGCGAGGATGCAGAGAAGCAGGCCCTTGTCGTTGCCCGGATGGGGTCAGCGCTGGGCCAGCTTGCCGAAGGCGATCTCGTCCACCGCATCGAGCCCGCCTTCCCCGCCGAATACGAGGAACTGCGCGGCGCCTACAATGCTGCAGCCGAACGGCTCGACAGCGTGCTGGCCCGTGTCGGCGGCACGGCCACCAGCGTGAATACAGGTGCTGCCGAAATCCGAAGCGCGTCGGGTGATCTTGCCAATCGAAACCAGAGCCAGGCCGCCAGCGTCGAGGAATCGAGCGCAGCCATGAAGCGTGTTGCCACACTGGTCTCCGCCACGGCGAACCGCACCCGCGAAGTTGAAGCCGAGATCGCCATGACCACGCAGGATGCCGAGGCCGGCGGCGCGCTCGTCACCGAGGCGATGGCCGCGATGAGCGCGATCGAGCGCTCGTCGCAGGAGATCGGCCAGATTGTCGACCTCATCGATTCGATCGCCTTCCAAACCAACCTGCTCGCGCTCAATGCCGGGGTCGAAGCCGCGCGTGCCGGAGACGCAGGCAAAGGCTTCGCAGTCGTCGCCACCGAAGTGCGCGCCTTGGCCCAGCGCAGTGCCGATGCGGCGAGCGAGATCCGCACGCTGATCGCAACAAGCTCGCGCGAGGTTGCCGGCGGCGTATCGCTCGTCAGCCGGACCGGCGAGGCGCTGGGCGCGATGGTCGGCCGGGTCGGCCAGCTGGCGAAGTTGATGGCCGAAATCGCGCTCGCTACGCAGGACCAGTCGACCAGCCTCGATCAGGTAAGCGCGACCGTCTCGGGCATGGACACGATGACGCAGCGCAACGCCGCTATGGTCGAGCAGACGGCCGCCGCCGCGCGCTCGCTGGCAGACGAGGCAGGGGAGCTTGCCACGGCAGTCGCCCGCTTCCGCACCTCGGCGAGGGCAGCCCCCGCACGCCCGCGCGCCCTGGCAGCCTGAGAGGCGCGGTTTCGCTTGCGTTTTACCCCTCGCTGACATAGGGGCCGCCGGTCTGCAGCAGGGGCATGCCTCCGCTTCGGATATCTGCCACGGCATTCGGCCCGGCAGATGGTTCGGCCCCTTGCCCCGGGTCCGCATGGTGCGGAAACTCGGAGAAAGACCGGCGGAGACAACCGCCTGGCCGGAAACAGCGATAACAGGAATACCAGCAATGGCATCTCATCCCACGCGCGACGATTTCGCCGCGATGCTCGACGAAACCCTCGGCGGCGCCGCCAATGGCGGTTTTGAAGGCCGGGTCGTCAAAGGCACCGTCACCGCCATCGAAAACGACAAGGCCGTCATCGACGTCGGTCTCAAGAGCGAAGGCCGCGTGCCGCTTCGCGAATTCGCGATGCCCGGCCAGCCGCATGGTCTTTCGGTCGGTGACGAAGTCGAAGTCTACGTCGACCGCGTCGAGAACGCTGACGGCGAAGCGATGCTCAGCCGCGATCGCGCCCGCCGCGAAGCCGCCTGGGACAAGCTCGAGAACGAATTCGGCGAAGGCAAGCGCGTCGAGGGCGTGATCTTTGGCCGTGTCAAGGGCGGCTTCACCGTCGATCTCGACGGCGCCGTGGCCTTCCTCCCCGGCTCGCAGGTCGATATCCGCCCGGTCCGCGACGTGACCCCGCTGATGGACATGCCGCAGCCCTTCCAGATCCTCAAGATGGACCGCCGCCGCGGCAACATCGTCGTCTCGCGCCGCGCCGTTCTCGAGGAAACCCGCGCCGAGCAGCGTTCGGGCCTGATCCAGAACCTCAAGGAAGGCCAGATCATCGACGGCGTGGTCAAGAACATCACCGATTACGGTGCGTTCGTGGATCTCGGCGGCATCGACGGCCTGCTCCACGTGACGGACATGAGCTACAAGCGCGTCAACCACCCGTCGGAAGTCATCGCCATCGGCGATACCGTCCGCGTCCAGATCATCCGCATCAACCAGGACACGCAGCGCATCAGCCTCGGCATGAAGCAGCTTGAAAGCGATCCGTGGGATGGCGTTGCCGCCAAGTACCCGGTCGGTGCGAAGCTGCACGGCGTTGTCACCAACATCACCGAATACGGCGCATTCGTCGAACTGGAAGCGGGCATCGAAGGCCTCGTCCACGTCTTCGAAATGTCGTGGACCAAGAAGAACGTCCACCCCGGCAAGATCGTCTCGACCTCGCAGGAAGTCGACGTGCTCGTGCTCGAGGTCGACAGCGACAAGCGCCGCATCAGCCTCGGCCTCAAGCAGGCGCAGCAGAACCCCTGGGAAGCCTTCGCCGAAGCGCACCCCGTCGGCTCGACCGTCGAGGGTGAAGTCAAGAACGCGACCGAGTTCGGCCTGTTCATCGGCCTCGATGGCGACGTCGACGGCATGGTCCACATGTCGGACATCGCCTGGGGCATCTCGGGCGAGGACGCGCTGGCGCTGCACCGCAAGGGCGAGCAGGTTTCGGCCATCGTGCTCGACGTCGATGTCGAGAAGGAGCGCATCTCGCTTGGCATGAAGCAGCTTGAAAAGGGCGCTCCGGCGGCCGGCGGCG
>NZ_JAIEPN010000149.1 GCF_019748365.1 Novosphingobium sp. | reverse complement strand
GGTGGTGGGGCATGCCCCACCACCAGCAGCACCTAAATCTCCACCGAAAATTACACCACGAGCGCGGACGCTAACAACCTACGCGCAGCGATATCGCGACCAATCTGGTGATCAATACCGACCGTAGGACGTATCATATCGAGCTGCGATCCAATGCGCAGACCTATATGGCATCTGTGTCTTGGAGTTATCCGCAAGACGATCTCATAGCACTGCGCCAGGCCGCTATCGCGGAGGAGCGCACAGCACCCATTGCCTCTGGCCTCGACATCACACGACTGGATTTCGGCTATGCCATTTCGGGTGACAAGCCGGAGTGGAGACCAATCCGGGCCTTTGACGACGGTATTCGGGTTTATGTCGAATTTCCCCAGGCTGCCGCCCAGACCGAACTTCCACCTCTGTTCGCAATAGGAGCAGGCGGCCGTGCGGAGATCGTCAACTATCGTGTGGCTGGGCGGTACATGATTGTCGACAGACTGTTCCCATCAGCCGAACTGCGGCTCGGAGATGGCAAGCGGCAGCTCAAGGTGCGCATAACATCCGCTCGCAGGAAGACATCATGACGTCGGTGGAATCACCCAAACCGTTGCAGCCCGCCGAGCTGGCGCCGGAAACGGTTGTCAGGCTTCGGCACGATCCGCCGCGCGTCACGCGCCTGTCTAGAAGGGTCATTGTTTCAGCAGCCGGGATCGCCAGCGCAGTCGTGATCGCGACGGCGGTCTATGCTCTGCTGCCGGAGCAGGATGCACCCCCAAGGGAATTGTTCAAGACCGGCGCAGTTGCCCTGCCAGAACAACTCACCAGCGGCCCTCGCGACTATGGCGGGGCGCCCAAACTCGGCCCCCCCCTGCCCGGCGATCTCGGCAAACCGATCCTCGATGCCGGCAATCCGTTGCCTGGGGTCGATCCACCGCCAACTGCCATGCCCTCGTTGCAACCATACGCAGTGCCGGAAGTGCAAGCATCCACCGGACAGGCTGACGCATTGCGGCAGCAGCGCGATGCCGCCCGTGCCAGTCAGCTGTTCTTTCCCAGCCGGGCACAGCCAGAACCGCAAGCCGCCGGCCCTTACCCACCTGCTTCGGACGCCATGACAGGCCAGAACCGATTGGCGGCGACCAGCAAGGAGGACTCAGATGGCCGGCTCGGTACACCAGCAAACCCGAGAGTCATTCAGGCAGGCACAGTGATTGCTGCGGCGCTGATCACCGGAATCCAGTCTGATCTGCCGGGCATGGTCATCGCGCAGGTGACAGAAAATGTCTATGACAGCCCTAGCGGCAGCATGCTGCTTATTCCCCAAGGGGCCCGGCTGATTGGCGATTACTCGGCAGATGTCGGTTTTGGGCAGAACCGTGTCCAGCTTCAATGGACGCGCCTTATCATGCCTGATGGCCGATCCCAGCAGCTTGCAAGCTTCCCGGCGACGGATACTGCCGGATACTCCGGACTGAAGGACAAGACCGACTACCATTGGGCAGGCGTGTTCAAGGCTGCGATGATCTCGACCCTGCTGGGCGCGGGCGCAGAATTCGGGGCAGGCGACGACAGGAATCTGGTCCGTGCCTTGCGCAGGGGCTCGCAAGACAGCATCAACCGGGCCGGCGAGCAGATTGTTTCGCGCGAGTTGAGCATTCGTCCGAGCCTTACCATCCGTCCTGGATTTCCAGTCCGGGTCATGGTGACCCGCGATCTCATAATGGACGACGCACGATGACCAGAATTTCACTTGCTGATATCACCGACGAGAAGCCCGTGAGGCTGACTGTGGAAATGCCCGCAAAACTGCACCGGGACCTACAGGATTACTGCATTGCGCTGAGCAAGGGCGCGACGGCAGCGGTCCCCTCACCCGAGCGGGTCATACCGGCGATGATCGAACGGTTCATTGCATCTGATCGCTCCTACGCCCGGGAAAGAAGGCAGCTCCGCCGCCGATAATCGCGCGAGCCGGTCTAAGGCCAGGCCATACAACTGCGCCTGCCTGTTGCCTCAGTGAGTCCGAGCTCTAGCGGCGGCGGGTTTCCGGTGGACGCAGCCGGATGGCAAGCGACAGGACGGCAGGCCACAATAGGGTGTTGAGAACATCCATCGACGTGTCCGGCCACCGCCACGACCCGTAATGAAGCCGGTCCATGATCTCATTGCCAAGTTCGGCAACAACGACAAAAGCCAGCGGAACGAGAGAACCCAGCGACTTTCTGGTCAGAAGCCGGGCGAGCAGCAGGACCGCCATGCCGGCATGAATGTGCAGGATGGTATCGGGCAGACCGGTTCCATCCCCGATCCATTGGATAAACTCGATATAAAGGGACAAAAGATCTGAACTTTGGCGCGTCATCGGCAACCATCCTGTCGGTTTCAGGCGCACAACGGGCATTTGTCTCTCTGGCGCTCACATAGGGACGAACAGGGCCAAGGTCCTGAACGGAGGCGGCCTATACACGATTGCGGGGCTCTGGGCAGCAGAACTAGGCGGACCCAGCGCCAGAGCGGTCAGCCATGACCTGCGCTGTCGATATCGGATCCGATGCTCTTCTGCTGCACGGGCTGCGGATTACCGGCCCGATCACCGACTGCAGGACCACCAGCAACGATGCTTCGCAGACTGTGCAGCAAGGGGTTGGTGTTGCCAGGGCTCCAGTACAGCGCATGCCCTTTGCCAACAGGCCTGTAGCCGCCCGCCTCGAGCGACGGCTGAGCAAAGATCTGGCTCGACCAACGTACGTCGGGGTGACCTTCGGGCGCAATCACTGCATCTACATATTTGGCTTCAAGTACGGCGAACAGGGTCTCCGGTCTGCGCTCGTGTCCTTCCAGGCGTACATCCGGATGCAGCGTGAGAAAGTCGCAAACGGCCTGGCGGCCTGCCCCAGAAAACAGATCTCCGACATAGCCGAGCGAAAGTCTGGGCATGGCAGCACGCCGGAGGGCCAGGGCCTGCTGCTCCAGTCGGCCCGCGCGATCCAGCAGCTCCCTGGCTTCCGCCAGAAACAATCGAGCACGCGGGGTGGGCCTGGCTCCGCGCGTTGTCCGTTCGAAAAGTCGGAATCCCAGCTGATCTTCGAGCCTTGCAACCTTGCGGCTCAGCGTCGACTGCTTGACCTGGAAACCCCCTGCGGCCCGCGAAAAGCTGCGCTGTTCGGCTGCGGCCAGAACATAGGCGAGATGACTAAGGTCAATCATGCGCACATGCGGCCATGCCGCAGCAGGTCAGGTGAAAGGCTGGCGTTCATGGTTCACCACAATTTCATCGACTTGCAGCCCTTGCCAAGCCGCTCAGCTGAAAAACTCAGGCCTGGCCGGGCTCGGTTGCGCCGACCGATGGCATCCCCCCGCATCTCGCCGAAAATCCGCCGATGGCGCTGCTTTGGTCCGCAAGAACTGCCGTGTTCGCACCTGAATCTGGCGAATCGCACAACACTGCGTTTGTTTTCGGTCGTCGCGGTCCACGACGCTGGTCATTTGCACCTTGTTGGCGGGGGAACCGTCAGCTTCAGGCAGTATGCCCGACAAAATCTGGCGGAAACAGTTCATACTCGCCGCATCATCGCCTTGCGCACTGCATTTTTTCAGACTGTCCGCTTGCGTGACTCGCTTGGCAACGGACTGCTGCTAAGTCCGTTTCGCCGGGTGCCGTGAAATAGCGCCAGATGCTGAGAGCCGGGGGGCCTGTGGCTTTAAGCCCGTTGGCCGGCAGCGCAACTGGGGCAAATAGCGGGCCTTCATGTGCAGGAGGTTCCAACACCCGGCCCCTGTTTTGACCTTTCGGCAGGGATTGCTTCAGCCCATAATTCGCGCAAGCGTCGATGTGTTGCCGGTCGTTCCGGCAGCGGGGCGTGGAAACCCCTGTACACTCGCCAGGTAGAAGCAGGTTGCTGGCTCCGAGCCGGCATGATTCATCTCAGGCGGCATGGATGCAAGGCGAGGCATTTGCCACGCCTGTCTCCCACACAGGCTTCCTGCCTGCCCGATCGGCAGGCTTTGAAAGCGCCCCTCACCAAGAGGGATTGCTGCTGCCATGCCTGATCGCCCTTCCTGCTCGATGCCGCCCGAAGCTCACCAAGCCTCGGCAGCGCAATCCGGCCTGGAATTGCTCTATCGAAATCATTGCGAATGGCTGCGAAGGGCTTTGCGCTACCGGCTGCGCGGAGCGAACATCGAGATCGAGGATGTCGTGCAAGACACCTATGTGCGCATCACCCGCTATGACAGCAGCAAAGCGCAGCATAAACCGAAGGCCCTGCTCTTGCGTATCGCGCTCAATCTGGCGCGAGATCAATTTCGCCGGCAGTCGCGGCAGGCGGCCAATGACGTTTGCGCTCTGGAAAACGTCTCAGAGGAGGGTGATCAGGAATATCTCCTAGCGCTCAAGGAAGCGATTCTGGGATTACCGCCTGATTTGCAAAAGGTGTTCCTACTGGCGCGATTTACGCCATTGTCGAACGCACAGATTGCCAAACAACTGGGTGTATCTGTAAAGACGGTAGAGTATCGGATGCACCAAGCCATGATGCTCTGCTCGCAAAGGGTTGAACGATGAGCACCCCGTTTTCCGAAGAACCGGGGTCTCCATCAGATCGTAGCGAAAGCGAAGCAGCTACCTGGCTCGTACGCCTGAATGCACGGACGGTCGATACTACCGAACTCGAGGCGTTCTTTGCCTGGCGCCGCAGCCCCGCCAATGCAGCGGCCTATGACCGACTGGAGGCACAATGGCGGGAGAGTCGGCGACTGGCAGACGATCCGGATATTCAATCTGCCATTCGCGTCGCTCTGGAACCCGGACCAACAAGATCCAGGCGGCTGATCGCTATAGCACTCGCTGCAGGCATTGTGTCGCTGCTCGCCACCATGGCCTTCCTGTACCTTTCACGAGAAGCGGTTTTCGAAACCGACATCGGCGAGCAGAGGCTCGTCCGACTCGACGATGGCAGCAGGATCCATCTGGATACTGGCACCAGGGTCCGCATCAACAACGCGAACAGGCGTGCTCTTATGCTCGACCGCGGCAGAGCATTATTTGATGTCGCCCGAGATCCGTCTCACCCGTTCACCGTAACCGCCGATGGCACGGAAATTCTGGCCTTGGGCACCCGTTTCGAAGTCGAGCAAACTGCCTTGGGTGTGTCGGTTGCCTTGCTGGAGGGGCATGTTCGTGTGCAGAAGGAAATTTCCGGGGCTGAGATTAAAGCTCTGGACCTCTATCCAGGGCAATCGGTGACAATAGGGCGGACAGGTCCAGGCGAGGTGCGTCCTGCCAACCCGGACATTGTAACCGCCTGGACCGAGGGACGCCTCGAGTTCAATGAGACTCTCCTTCGTGAAGCAATTGTCCAGGTCAATCGCTACAGCCGCATGAAACTTCGGATCAGTACCAATCGCTGGGCAAACGAACGTGTGACGGGCAGCTTTGCCGTGGGCGACACCGCAGCCTTCGTGGATGCCGTCACCGCACTTTATCCTCTTGTGCCGATCCAACGTCCCGATGGCACGCTGGAGTTGCAGGAGCGATAGCTTGCCATTCGGGAAAATATTGGCGAGGCTTTAGGGTCACCCCCCCTCCGGATCGTTGAATACAGAGAGGGGGTCATCAGCAAAACCGCGAACTCCCTGGAACAACGATATGGGAGGCCCTGCACATGACTTGCCGACGAGCATCAATAACAGCACCATGGCGGATAATGGCGCCGGTTTTGTTGGCGAGCAGTGCGCTCACAGTTCTTGCAGCCGCGCCGCTGCACGCAAAGACTCAAGCCGAAGTCTTCCAGTTCGACATCCCTGCCGGCTCGCTGGATCAGTGCCTCCGCCGCTATATTGCACAGACTGGCCGGCAGCTGCTGTATCCCTCGGCACTTGTGTCGGAACGCCAGGTGCGCGGCATAAAAGGCGAAATGGATGCAGATCGGGCCCTGCAGCTGCTGCTCGCGGGTCAACCCATCTCATACCGCAAACGCGGTCGCAACGTCATCGTCCTGCTGGCTGCCAAGCCGCCCGCTCCCAGCACCCCTTCGGTCCGCAGGCCGCGGGAAACCACACGGGCAAAACCGGCCGCATCCCTGCCTCAAGCACCCGTCCAAGCCGATGAGCTGCAAGAGCTGCCTATCGTTGTGCGGATTCCGACGATCGCGCGCATGTATTGCGATCTGATGCCGCGCAGCGTTCCGATTTGATCGCGCGCAGGTAAAGCACCTGATCGTTGGTATCTATTCGCACTATGGTTTGGCGTTGGTCAAGCGGCGGCACGCTGAGCCAGGCGGCGCATGGATTCCCCGTCGAGTTCGAGCCTGTGGGCGTTGTGGACGAGACGATCGAGGATGGCATCGGCGTAGGTGGGATCGCCGATGAGATCGAACCAGCGCGCGATGGGAAGCTGGCTTGTGACCAGCGTTGAACGCCGACCATAGCGATCCTCGAGGATCTCCAGCAGATGATGGCGGGCATTGCCATCGAGCGGCTCAAGACCCCAGTCATCAAGGATGAGCAGGTCCACGCGGGCCAGGCTCTTCATCCGCGCAGCAATGCGGCCATCACCCTTGGCCAGCGACAGCTCATCGATCAGCCGCGGCAGCCGCGTGTAAAGGACCGACCGATTGTCACGGCAGGCCTGATGCCCGATGGCGCAGGCCAGCCAGCTTTTACCGACCCCTGCTGGCCCGATGATCGCGCAGTTTTCATGGGCACCGATCCAGTTGCCCTTGAGCAGCATCTCGAACAGCCGCCGGTCAAGCCCGCGTGTGCTGCGATAATCAACATCCTCAGGCACGGCATGATGGCGTAGTTTTGCCTGACGCAGCCGCAGGGCAAGGCGGCGGTCATTTCGCCATGTCGTCTCATGATCAAGCAACAGCGCCAACCATTCCGCATGGCTCAGGCTGGCGGCCTCGCCATTGCCATCGAGGTCGGCAAAGGCATGAGCCATGCCCGTCAGGCCAAGCTGGTTCAACTGATCAAGTGTAGGGTGTTTGAGCATCCTTGCTCCTTTCAGTGGTAGTATTGAGAGCCCCGGATATTGTCGTGCAGGATCGGCTCGCGCTCCGGGGCTTTGGACACGGGCACCTTGTCGAGCCCCTTTTCGAGGATCGATTTTACAGACGGATAATTGCGCGCGCCGATCTCCAGCGCGCGAAGCGCAGCCGCTTCAAGGCGCTCAGCGCCAAAGCGCTTGCCCAGGCCAATGATCCCCAGGCACGAACGGTAGCCTTGCTCGGGATGCGGCCGGTCCTCGATGATGCGCTCGATCAGCAGCGACAGCATCGGGCCGATCCGGCCCGCCTCCTCCTGGATCTTTGCCGGTGTCCAGTCGAGATAGCGCCGGTGGCTCGACGGCATGTGCTCGGGCACGGTCGTGTGCCGACCATTGCCACTGCCGCGCATGTGCACCGCGATCCGCTCGCCGCCGAGGAAGATCTCGACGCTGCGGGCCGTGTAACGCACCTCAACCTCGCGCCGCGCGTAGCGATGGGGCACGGAGTAATGATGCTGCTCAAGCGCGATATGGTAATCGAGCCCAACCCGGCAGCGCTTCCATTGTGCATGAACCCACGGCTCGGCCGGCAGAGGCTTCAGGTTGGGAGCATCGACCTCCTCGAACAGCTGTCGGCGCGTTCGGCCGAACTGGCGAAGCACGCGGCGCTCATTCAGATCAGCAAGGCAATCGGCAATGGCAGCATTGAGCTCGGCCAGACTGTAAAAGATGCGATTGCGCAGACGGCCCAGCACCCAGCGCTCGACGATCCTGACACAGGCCTCAACCTTCGCCTTGTCCTTGGGCCTCCTCGGCCGCGCCGGCAGCACTGCCGTCCCGTAATGCCGAGCCATGTCCGTGTAGCTGCGGTTGATCATCGGATCGAAGTGGCAGGCCTTGATCACCGCGACCTTGGCATTATCCGGAACCAGCAGCTGCGGCACCCCGCCGAAGAAGGCAAAGGCAGCATTGTGGGCCTCGGCCCAGTCGGCAAATTGCTCGGTCCAGGTCGCACACGCAAACGACAGGCTTGAGCCGCCCAGAACAGCGACGAACAGGTGCGCATCGCGGGTCTCGCCGGTCCTGCGATCCACCACCACCGGCACCGTGTCGCCAGCGTAGTCAACGAACAGCTTCTCGCCGCCAGCATGGCTCTGGCGCATCACCAACGGCAGCCGGCCTTCCCAGCGCCGGAACAGGTCACACCATCGGCTGTAGCGATAGCCGTCAGGGTTCGCCGCGTAGTACTCCTCCCACAGGATCTGCAGCGTCACGTGCTTGCGCTTCAACTCACGCGCCACCACCGCCCAGTCGGGCTCCGGCAACTTGCGGCGCCCGGGCTTTACCCCTGGCACGCCGTAGAGCCGGGACTCCAGGTCGCTGTCCGTCATCTCAGGCTGCACCGGCCAAGTCAGCCCCGACCGACTGAACCGCCGAAGCGTATCCCGGACCGTCGTCGATCCGACCCCGACCCGCTCGCCAGCTACCCGCGTCGAAAGCCCGCAGTCCAGGCTCAGACGCAAAATCTCGCGCACATGGCGCATCGCAACTCTCCTCGTCGGCATGCATTCCTCCAACCGCTGTCCGGCCGAAAGAATGCTCCAACGATCAGGTGAGCCTAACCTCAAACTGCGCGCCATCACCTCGGAATGCTGCGCGGATAATTCTCGGAACGCTGCGCGCCATCACCTCGGAATCCCGCGCGCCATCAAATCGGAACACCGCGCGCGATCACCTCGGAATCCGCAATCGTTGTGACGGGAAGCAACATCCGGTCATCCGGAGCAGGTGTTTCGCCACTGATCGAACTGTCCGCAGAGGATATCGAACGGACAGGCAGCGGCACGATTGCAGAAGCGCTGGCTCTGCTACCGCAGAATTTTGGCGGGACTGGCAACGAGGATACCAGCCTGACCGGCAGTGACCGGACCATCAACAATCTGGGACTGGGCGCAAGCGTCAACCTGCGCGGCCTCGGTTCCGATGCGACCTTGACCCTGGTAAATGGCCGCAGAGTAGCTGGCTCTGGTGGCCGCGGCGACTTCACGGATCTTTCGACCATCCCCCTTGGTGCGGTAGAAAAAATAGAGGTGCTCCCCGATGGCGCCTCAGCTCTTTACGGCTCGGACGCTGTTGGTGGGGTGGTCAATCTGCTGCTGCGGCGAGACTATGACGGGGCGGAAACCCGGTACCGGATCGGAAGCGTGACACGGGGGGCCAGCCAGGATGTCCAGTTCGGCCAGCTCATCGGCACACGCTGGGTCACGTCCGTCAATGAGGTGTAATTTGGGGTGTGGTCACCGGGCTGCATGGTCAGGCGGCCTTGGGTGTAAT
>NZ_JAIEPN010000183.1 GCF_019748365.1 Novosphingobium sp. | reverse complement strand
GCCATCGCGCGGTCCATCAGGAAGGCGGCGCGGGCCATGTAGCCGGTCGCTTCCATCGTCAGGATGAAGAAGAACAGGATCAGGATCTGCGGCAGGAACACGACGACTGCGCCGACGCCGGCGATCACGCCGTCGGTGAGGAAATCGCGCAGCAGCGAGGCAGGCAAGGCAGCCCCAACACCCGCGCTGAGCATGTCGATGCCGGCCTGCAGCACAGTCTTGACCGGCTCGGCCCAGCTGAACACGGCCTGGAACACGACGAAGAGCAGCGCGAGCAGGATCGGCGGCCCCAGCCAGGGGTGCAGCAGCACGCGGTCGAGCTGCGCATGGATACGGTGCTGCGCGGTTTCGGAAAGGATCGACCCGCGCGCGATCTGCCGCGCCAGCATGCGCCGCTCCGGCGCGGTGACGTGCGGGCGGTGCGCGGGTTCAGCGTTCACCGGCCGGTCGCGCAGCGCCGCAACCGCGGCGGTCAGTTCGGCGAGGCCGCGCTTCCGCACCGCGACAGTCGGGAACACCGGCACACCGAGCGCCGCGGCGAGCGCCGTGGGATCGATCACCAGCCCGTCACGCTCGGCAAGGTCCACCATGTTGAGCGCGACGACCACCGGCCGGCCTAGCTCGATGATCTCCTGCGCGAAGACAAGGTGCTGTTCGAGGTTCGAGGCATCGAGCACGACCACCAGCACGTCGGGCTGCGCTTGCCCCGTCATGCGGCCCATGATCACGTCGCGGGTCACTTCCTCGTCCGGGCTCGAGGGATTGAGGCTGTAGGACCCCGGCAGATCGACCAGTTCGACGGGCTCGCCGCTCGGCAGCTGCATGCGGCCCGATTTGCGCTCCACCGTCACGCCCGGATAGTTGGCGATCTTCTGCCGCGCGCCGGTCAGCGCGTTGAACAGCGCACTTTTGCCGGCATTGGGATTGCCGACGAGCGCGGCGATCATGGTCTGCCGGGTCATGCTGCGGGGACCGTCAGGGGTTCGACCTGCATCGCCCGGGCGTGCACACGCCGCAGTGCCACGGTCATCCGGCCGATCTCGATGGCAATGGGATCACGGCCCAGAAATACCCCGCGATAGGCAAGCCGCACTTCGGCCCCTTCCTCGATCCCCAGCGCCTTCAGCCGCTGCGCTTCTTCAGGCACGAGCGCATCCCAATCCGCGGACAGGATCCGTGCCGACAGGCCAAGGGGGAGTTCATCGAGTGTCACCCTTCGAGCGCTGCCACAGCGTCCCGGTCATTGCAAGTCATTCGCAATAACTGCTTGCGATCACCGCGCCGGATAGCGGAGCCGACCCAGCAGCCGGGTCACGCTGAAAGTCTCGTCCTTGGGCTTTGCGGTGAAGCGCGCCTTGGCCTTTTCGAAGCGCATGATGCCGTCGATCCGGCGGGCGAGGAAGGCGCGGGTTTCCTCGCGGTCCTCGCTCTTGTCCTCGGCCATGACCGCCAGAGTGGCAGCATAGATCGAGCCGAGGATCGCGCGCTTGGTATAGTGGTTGTTGTCGGTCGCGGTATCGCCCGCGAGCCGCCACATCGCATCCGCGCTGCGCCAGGCGAGCTTCGTCGCGGCGGGGACGTTCCAGGGCTTGGCCATCTCGATCAGCGCGCCGCGCAGCGCTTCCTCGCGCCCGGCAATCTGGTCGAGCCGGAAGGTGACCAGCGCGGTGATCCGCTCGCGCACTTTCATGGTGGCAAGGTGTTCCGCCGGGAGCGCTTCGGCCATCGCGCGGTCGATGCTGCCCGCCCACGCGATGATCATGGCCATGGCGGCCGATTGCCCGCCCTCACCTTGAAAGGCAAAGCGCGCGGCAGCGGGATCGATCCCGGTGATCTCGGCAGCCTCGTTGAGCGCGGCTTCGGTCCAGCCGTCGAAGGCGGCGGCTTCGGCGATATGCGGGGCGAGCAGGACGCGCAGGTCCTCCAGTGAAAGGTCGGCAGTGGCAGCGTCGATCATGGTCGGTCCGATCAGAACGAGGGGCCGTAGGTCTTCTTCTGACCCGCAGCTCCACCCTTGGACGAATTGGCGATCTCGTTCGTGACCGCGCTGTCCTTGCCGTCAAGCAGGGCGTAGTCACGCGCGGACCGGCCCGAATTGTCCGGTCGGTCCGGGTTCGCACCGGCCTTCAGCAGCGCGCGCACCATGGCGAGATCGCGGCGGTGAACCGCAGTGATCAGCGGGGTTTCACCCGTGTTGTTGGGCTCGTCCACTTTCGCGCCCGAGGTGAGCAGGAACTCGACGCCCTCGATAAAGCCGAGGTTGCAGGCGAGCACGAGCGGCGTCGTGCCCTTGGCATCGCGCACGTTGACGTTGGCCCCGCGCGCGACGAGGAACTGCATCCACGTGAGGTCCCGCCGCGCCGTCACGATATGCAGGCCGCTTTCGCCGGTGCTGACATCGCGCGTGTTGATGATCTGGGTACCCGGCTCGTTGAGCGCGTCGGTCACCTTCTGGCCGTCCTTCTTGCGGATGGCTTCCAGGAACTTGTAGCTTTCGGAAAACTGCGCATGGACCGGCGCCGCAGAGCCAAGCACGCCCAGCAGCGCGGCGGCGGCAAAACCGGCGCGAAGCCCCCGCCCTGCCCTGAGCCGTGCGATCACCGTCCTGTCCCTCATTTCGTCAGCCCCGTTCTAATCGATAAAGCGCGCACTCTGATCGCCGTGTAACAGAGTCGCCCCTTGCAAGCCGCTGGTTAGCAGAGCATGAACCGCCGCGCCATGGACCCCAAGAGACCTATTCGTGCCCGCCTGCGCACTGCCATCGCAGCTTCCGCGCTTCTTCTGCTTTCCGCCTGCGGCGGCGCGTCCAGCGAACCGCCGCCGCTTGAGGGCGCGGCCATCGGCGGCGATTTCACGCTGGTCGACAAGACCGGCAAGACCGTGCACGCCGCCGATTTCAAGGGCCGCTACACGACGCTCTACTTCGGATATTCGTTCTGCCCCGATGTTTGCCCGCTTGATGTGCAGATGCTGATGCAGGGCTATCACAAGTTCGCCAAGGCGCACCCGGACCTTGCCGCAAAGGTCGTCCCGCTGTTCATCACGATCGACCCGGCGCGCGACAAGCCCGAGGTTGTCGGCCAGTTTACCGCACATTTCGGCAAGGAACTGATCGGCCTCACCGGCAGCGACGCCCAGATCGCGCAGATCGCCAAGTCCTACGCGGTCTACTACAAGAAGGGTCAGGGCACCGGCCCGAACGACTATCTGATGGATCACAGCCGAGCCGCTTATCTGATGGGTCCGCAAGGCCAGCCCATCGCACTGTTGCCGGTCGACAAGGATGCGGACGCGGTGGCCAGCGAATTCGCCAAGTGGGTGCATTGAGCCGCTGATGCCCGGCTCGCTCCCTTCTTCCGGCCGCTTCTGGGACAAGCCGATCGAGGCCTTGTCGCGCGACGAATGGGAAGCGCTGTGCGACGGCTGCGGCAAGTGCTGCCTCCACAAGCTGGAGGATGAGGACACCGGCGAAGTCCATCACACCAACGTCGCCTGCCGCCTGCTCGATCTTTCGACCGGGCGCTGCTCCGATTATCGCCACCGCAAGGCCATGGTGCCCGATTGCCTGCGCCTCACCCCCCGGCTGGTGCGCGAGGTGCCGTGGCTCCCGGCGACCTGCGCCTATCGCCTGCGCGCGGACGGCAAGCCTCTGCCTGCCTGGCACTACCTCGAATGCGGAGACCGCGAGGAAGTGCGCCGCGCGGGCCATTCGGTCATCGGCCGGGCCGTGAGTGAAGTGCTGGCTGGCCCGCTTGAGGAGCATATCGTACCGGAAGACATCGCTGCGTGGGGTCGGCGGTGATTTCCCTGCCGCGCATGCTAGCCCGCGGCCGCAAGCCAGGTGCCCGCGCGCCGGCGCCCGCGCCGCGCGTTCTGACGGTGGGAGACCGCGAACTCCCAGTCATCGTCCGCCGCCTGCGCACCGCGCGCCGCATCACCCTGCGGCTTGCGCCCGACGGCAGCGAGGCGCGCATCTCGATGCCCGAATGGGGCCACACCGCCGATGCGCTCCGCTTCGCCGAACAGCGCCGCGACTGGCTTGCAGCGCAACTCGCGCGCATCCCGCCGCCGGTGCGGATCGGGGCAGGCTGCACGCTGGCGTTTCGCGGTGAGCCGCTGCGGGTGGAATGGCGGCAGGGTGCCCCGCGCCGCCCGGCGATCGCGGATGGCCAGCTCCTGCTCGGCGGTCCGGCCGATGGCATGGAGAGCCGCCTGCGCCGCTGGCTCGAAGCCGAAGCGCTGCGCCTCGCCAGCGCCGACCTTGCGCACTATTGCGCCCGCGCCGGCCAGCCCTTGCCGAAACTCGCCTTGTCGCGGGCGCGCCGCCGCTGGGGCAGTTGCAGCAGCCGGGGCGTGATCCGCATCAACTGGCGGCTCGTCATGGCGCCGGATTTCGTCCGCCGCTCGGTCGTCGCGCACGAGGTCGCGCACATGACGCACTTCGACCACAGCCCGGCGTTCCATGCGCATCTCGACGAGCTTTACGAAGCGCCGATCGAAGACGCCAATCGCTGGCTCAAGGCGGAAGGGCGCGGGCTTTACCATCCCTTCGGCTGATTATCCCTTTCGTCCCGACCCTTGCGCCAGCACTGGCGCGTCGGCCCGCCACGCTCTATCTAGTCCGTCATGAAAGAGTTTTTCCGCAACGTCTCCCCGGTGCGCGCCGTCAAGGACATCTGGCAGATCCTCGGTGCGCCGACAGAGTATCGCTGGCGCGGCCTTGCGTTTGCGGTGCTGGCCACGGGCGGCATCTTTTCGGTGATGTGGCAGCAGGGCGGCCGCGGCCTGCCGCGCCCGCCCGAGGTGATCTACTTCGAAAGCTGGCGCGCCGATCGCACCGATGCCGAGATCATCGCGGGCAATATCGAGGCCACGAAGAAGGCCCGCGCCGAAGCGGCAGCAGAGCAGGCGCGGGCTGACGACATTCGCGGCATGTACAAGGCTGTCGGTGCTGCCACCGGTCTCGACACTGAAGCAATGGACCGCCAGGCCAAGGCTGAACGCGAGGCGGAAGCCCGCGCGACCGAGGCGCGCAACAAGGCGCTGCTTGATCGCCTTGTGGTGAAGCCCACTGCCAGCGCAGCCCCTGCTCCCAAGGTGCCCTGAGCCCGGTGGCCTTCAGCGATGCCGACTGGCTGGACGCGGCCGCCGCACTCGCCGCGCGCGGGCGTCCGCTCAGCCGCCCGAACCCCGCTGTCGGTGCGCTGATCATCAGGCAAGGCCGCGTTATCGGACGCGGCTGGACCCAGCCCGGCGGCCGCCCGCATGCCGAGGCGCAAGCCTTGAACCAGGCAGGCGAAGCGGCACGCGGCGCGACAGCTTACGTCACGCTCGAGCCCTGCGCTCACGATAGCCCGCGCGGCCCCGCCTGCGCGCACAGCTTGCGCGATGCAGGCCTCGCCCGCGTGGTGATCGGCTGCGAGGATCCCGATCCGCGCACCGCCGGCGCCGGGATCGCCTTGCTGCGCGCCGCCGGGATCGAAGCCGCGCTGCTGCCATCCCCCGCCGCCATCCGCTCGCTCGAAGGCTACCTCACCCGTGCGCGCCTTGGCCGCCCGCACACCACGCTCAAGCTCGCCACCTCGCTCGATGGCTGCATCGCCATGGCCGATGGCGCCAGCCAGTGGATCACCGGTGCCGAGGCGCGCGCCCACGGCCACGCCATGCGGGCGCGCTCTGACGCGATCCTCGTTGGCGGTGAAACGCTGCGCGCCGATTCCCCACGGCTCGACGTGCGCCTCCCCGGCCTCGCAGCGCGCAGCCCGGCGCGCTGGGTGCTGACCCGCGGCGCGGCGCCAGAAGGCTGGCAGGCTATCGCTGATCCTGCGAACGCAAGCTTCGGCGATGCGCAGTACCTCCTGATTGAAGGCGGCGCCGGCGCTGCCGCTGCGTTCCTCGCTGCCGACCGGGTCGATCGGCTCCTGCTCTACCGCGCCCCGATCCTGATCGGCACCGGCCGGCACGGCCTTGGCGATATCGGCCTTACCTCCTTGGGCAAGGCCCATGGCCGCTGGCAGCTCACCGACCGGCGGCGGCTTGGCAGCGACACGCTCGACGTCTACGACCGCATCCGCTGAAGGAGACCGCATCCCCATGTTCACTGGCATCGTCACAGAAGTCGGCCGCATCCGCGCCATTGCCACCAAGGGCGATACGCGCGTGACGATTGCCTGCGCGATGGACCCGGCAAAGATCGCCATCGGCGCTTCGATCGCCTGCTCGGGCGTGTGCCTGACGGTCGTCGACCGCGGCGGCACTGCCGGCGACAGCTGGTTCGCGGTCGACGTTTCGGGCGAGACGATCAGCCGCACGGCTCCGGCGCAGTGGCACGAACACGCCCCGCTCAATCTCGAACCGGCCCTGAAGCTGGGCGATGAACTCGGCGGCCATATCGTCACCGGCCACGTCGATGCGGTGGGCCGCGTCGTCTCGGTCGATCAGATCGGCGGCTCGTGGCACGTCGTCGTCGCGGCCCCGCCGGAGCTGGCGCCCTACATCGCCGCCAAGGGCTCGATCACGGTCGATGGCGTCTCGCTCACCGTGAACGACCTTGCCGACCAGCCGGACGGCACATGCCATTTCATGCTCAATATCATCCCGCACACCGCAGAGGTGACCACGCTGGGCACGCTCGCGCCGGGCCGCGAAGTGAATCTCGAGATCGACGTCCTCGCCCGCTATCTCAAGCGGATGCAGAGCCTCGCTGCTGCGGGCTAATCAGCCTGCGACATCCTTCAGCGCGGCAATGAAGCTCTCGATATTGCCGGTCGTCAGCCCGGCGATGTTCACGCGGCCCGATCCCGCCATATAGACGCCGTGCTTCTCGCGCAGCGCCATGATCTGCTCGCCCGAAAGCGGCAGCATCGAAAACAGGCCCTTCTGGAGCCCGAGCGGCGCCATGCTGATCGGCCCGATCGCTTGCGCGGCGGCGAGGCGCTCGCGCACTTCGGCCATGCGCGCGCGCATCGCGGTCAGCTCGTCGATCCACTGCGCGGTAAGCGTCGCATCGCCGAGGATAAGCCGCACTGCCGCTGCGCCATGATCCGGCGGCATCGACCAGCTAGCGCGCGCGATCGTCGCGCCGTTGGCCATGGCTTTCGCAAGCGCATCGGCATCGCTTGTCACGGCATAGAAGGCGCCGACACGGTCGCGGTAGAGACCGAAGTTCTTGTCGCAGCTATAGGCAACCAGCGCTTCCGGCACGGCGGCCAGCACCTTGCGCAGGCCATAGGCATCGGCTTCCATCCCGTCGCCGAGGCCCTGATAGGCAAGGTCGATCAGCGGCAGCACGCCCGAGGCGGCGACCATCGGCGCGATCTCGTCCCACTGCGCATGGGTGTAGTCGACGCCCGTCGGGTTGTGGCAGCAGCCATGGAGCAGCACGACATCGCCGGACGCCGCATCGGCCAGCGCGCCGCGCAGCGCCTCAAGGTCGGCAGTCCCGTCCGCCGTCATGTGCTTGAAAGTCTTGAGCTCGAGGCCGACGGCCGCGACGATCTGCGCATGGTTCGGCCAGGACGGCGTGCCCATGATGATCCGCTTGGCGCCCGCGCGCGCCGCCACTTCCACCGCAAGGCGCACCGCGCCGGTGCCGCCCGGGGCCTGCATACCCTCGACGCGGGCACGATCGAAATCGGCGCCGAACACATAGGGGATCAGCGCATGGACAAAGCCCATGTCGCCCTCGGGCCCGAGATAGGCCTTGGAATCCTGCGTCTCGAGCAGAATGCGCTCGGCCGCCTTGATGGCGCCGAACACCGGCGTCTCGCCCGTGCTGGTGCGATAGACGCCCACGCCGAGGTCGATCTTGGTCGGCCGCGGATCGGCATTGTGGAGCTTGATCAGCGCAAGCAGCGCATCGGCGGGCTGGGCGTTCAGGGTCTCGAGCATGGGCGCGCCTTTGCCCCCAAACCGCGCGCTGCACAAGAGGCCGCAGCCTTGCCCTGTGCGCTCAGAACGGCATCCACTTCTGGGTGCGGCTGAACTTCATGTACCCGGCATTGACCCCGAGCCGCAGCCCGGCGCCGAAGCGCACCGGAATCACCACCACATTGCCCCGGCGCAGATAGCTCACATTGAAGCCGCCGACGAAGTAAGCCTGCCCCTCACCCGCGCCATAGCGCTTGAAGAGGTCTTCGCTGTCGTGAAGATTGTAGACGAGCACGAAAGTGTTCGCCGCATTCGCGCCAAGGTCGAAGCCCAGCGACGGACCCGTCCAGTAGACCGGACGCTCGCCCTCGATCTTGTGATGGAGCGTGCCCGAACCATACCGCAGCCCGACGACCACCGCGCCGCCCGCCTCGCGCCCGGTGATATAGGCGTTGGGCTGACCCTGCTTCTTCAGGATATCCTGGATCATCAGCGCGAGACCCTTGGCCCCCTTGCCAAAGACGCCTTCGGCGGCGCCGATCAGGTCGTCCTCGCGGTAGGTGGTGCCATCAGCGGCTGTGCCTCTAGCCGCACCGGGCGCCGCCGGAATCGATGCCATGCCCGGTGCTGCCGCGGCGGGGGACGAGAATGCCGGATCGCCCGACCGCGTCGTTCCGACAGGAGCCGTCGGCGCGCTCGGCGAGGGGGCCGGCTGCGCGGGGGCAGGCGGAAGGGGCTGCGAGCCGGGCTTTGCCGGCAAGTCCCCATCGATAGCAGTGTTGGGATCGATCTGCTGAACTTGCGCCTGCGCAGCAGCGCCCAGCACCAGTCCCAATGCGGCAAGCCCGATCGCGATGTTCCGGCTCAGCTTCATCACCCAATTCCTATCCTGCGGCCCAGCGCCGGTTGTTCGGCATCGGTCACCCGGCTCCGACACCCAGGCCGGACCCTTCGTCAGCGTATCAGGCCCTCATCTCTTCACCCGGCACAATGAACCGGCGATGAGCCGAGTCGATTTCACGCCGAGGCGAATCCGGAATGGTTGCGGAGATCGCGGCCACAATGACCCGCAGGAAGCCCCTTGCCGCCCCCCCACTCCCTCGCTATAGCGCCCCCTCGCCGCTGCGATCCGGAGACGTGGGTGAGTGGCTGAAACCAACGGTTTGCTAAACCGTCGTACTGGGATTACCGGTACCGAGGGTTCGAATCCCTCCGTCTCCGCCAATTCTTTGAAAAATAAGCGTTTCTCAAAGACTCCCTTGCAGAGGGGTACGCTGGGCCGCGCCTCATACGCTGATATGTTTAGCGTATTTCTAGCCCCAATAGGCATGATTCAGCCGGGAATTAAGGTTCGTGTGAGAACACCGGGAATAAAAGGGGCCACGGATCGGCCGGTAGCACCGGATTAAAAATGGGCCAGTCCTGCTAG
>NZ_JAIEPN010000090.1 GCF_019748365.1 Novosphingobium sp. | reverse complement strand
CGAAAACTTGTTCCTTGTAGCACTCATCGTGGCTCCTTCTCACAAATAGGAGCCTCCGGAAAACCCGGGACGCTTCACAGAAGGCGACTGTACTTGTCGAGGTCGTCCATTGCCTGATCTGCAATTATCTGAGCGCCCTCAACAGGAGATCGCAGATCCGAGATGTCGGGGATGGCCGTGTCACCAGATTGTCCGGTCGAGGGCAAGAAATTCCCGGTAAACTCGCCAGAAGCCGCGCGGTACTGAAATTCTAATTTTCTCTTGGGTTTTCTGATCTTTGCCCCGTCAGGATATTCACTTGCGTACCTGAGCAAAAACAATTGCTTGAATTCCTCGGCACACCTCTTTGCGGAGGTTCGTAAACGCGCCTCAGGGTGGCAGATAAACCAGAGGTACATCCATTCTGCATCAACGGGCTCGCCGTTTGCTACCAGAGTGCCGATGACCATCTTGAGAGCGATTGGAAGCTCCCAGTTCCGGTTTTCAAGGATCGACGCCTTGAGGTCAGGATCGTCGGGAGAAATGCCACCTAATGTCGCAATGCTGGCAATGCCCAAAAATTCGCCAAGATATCGCTGCGCCGAATAATTGTGCGCGAAGAGGTGCTTCAGGCGCTGAACCTCCGATATGATCTCTTGCTTTTCAAAATCTGAAGGGTCGTCCAGCAGAAAGCGGCGCTCCAGCCCATAGAAGTACAGGAACATGTAGCCTGGGTTGACCGTGCCGTCGCGGCGCCCATTCGCGAGCCAATCGAGATAGGTCGCTCGGCAAACTGCAGGGATACTTGAATAGCCCGGCCAGTACGACAGGTTATCGCCTCTCTTGTCTGACCCAAGAGCGGCAACAGACAGCGAGGGGTCGATGTAAGCGCGACACTTTTCGCCATAGCCATGCGAATTCAATCGTGGTGCTGGACCAACATAAATCATTCCATCAATTTGGCGGCCCGCGATGGTAACTGCCTGACCCTTTGGCACCCATCCCTGCTGCTTAGATGATGAAGATTGGCGTTGTGAACCTGTCATCCGGGCGTCCCCTGATTTCTGGGCCTCACGGCGTGATTGTTCTAGCGTAAGTCGGACGGCCTCAGATGCCTTCGCGGCGACATGCCCTAGCTCCGCCTCGAATTTATCGGGCATTCGCTTCCCCGAGACTTCATCACTTTTATATCGGGGGGATAGATCGAAGACTGGTTGCTTTTGGAAGCCTCTATCCTGCACAAGCCGCGCACTACGACCAGCCTCATACCATCGGACGACAGCAACGGGGACAAGCATCGCGAACAGGACCTGAATTCCGCCGGGAAGCGGCTCCATCGTCAATGCGGCGATAAGTACGCAGACGATGAACGATCCTACATAAAGCCCGACAATCCTGATGATTTTCCAAACAGTCGACATACCACTCATCTGCCAGCATAAGTGCCAGAGGTCACCCCGATTTCGACTTCTGGAGACCGCTTAGCGCGCGCTTGAGGGAGCGGCAGCTGCGGAAAGGTTCTTTACCGGTCGGCATCAACATGAATGGCGCGCCCTCCAAGTTGGCCGCGCGGTCTGTGGTAGGTCGCGCAATAGGCAGCGGTCCCCATCGACTCAATTTCCTTGATGACCGTCACCTTCAGCCCCAAGAGCGCAGGCCCGCTGCCCGATTTCGATTACGGGCCGGAAGGCTATCAGGAAGGTAAGGCGAACGTCGGCGTCAACGAGGAACGCGGGCAGTATCACTTCGAGATCGCCGGTCTCGTCACGCCCAAGAGCGCCGAAGCTGCCCGCATCTGCGAACAGGACCTCAACGAGGTGATCGCCGCCTTCGTCCAGAAGAAGAGCGTGGCCGAGCGCGGATTGTTCGACGAAAACACGGCGCCGCAGGAAATGACGCAGGTCGCCATGGGCAAGATCGTCCGCGATCGCTATCCCGACCTCAGTGCCGAGGATCAGGAGGCGGTCCGCCAGCATGCGATTGCGGCGCTGAACCTGACCCAGAAGGCAAAGTCACTGGCGATGGGTGCGGCTGACGTGAACGACGGCGAGCAGCGCGCCAACACGGCATTGCTGGAAGGGGTCCGGCAATATGCGATGGACGTGCGCGAGCTCGACATCGATCTCATCGACAGCATCAACCCGTGGCATGCCGCCTACGCGGTTCTAGCCAAGGCCATGACCGAGAGCACCCTCAAGCAGGTCCAAGCTGCGATTTCGGCCAAGCGCACAAAGATCCTGCCGGACGAGGCCAAGGAGCTCGCCGTCGCCGCCGTCAAGTTCAAGAAGGAGCGTGGCCGCGTTCCGTCGATCACTTCGAGCGATGCCTGGGAACAGCGCCTTGCAGAAGGTGCGGCTGCCTTTATGCGCTTCCGCGAGGAAGGCCGCTATGAGTGAATATGATCTCGACGAACTGGCAGGCGAACTTGCCGATTTCGCTCCGGCAGCGAAGAAGCAGGCAACCTACACGCCCCAGCAAGAACGGATCATCGCGGGCTTCGAGGATATCGTGCGCTTCTATGAGGAGCACGGCCGCGTGCCGCAGCATGGTGAGGGGCGCGACATCTTCGAGCGGCTGTATGCCGTCCGCCTCGATCGCCTGCGTGCACAGCAGGACAGCCGGGACCTTTTGGCAACCTTCGATCAGCATGGCCTGCTGGATGAGGCGACCGCGATTGCAGTTGACGAGGTGGAACTCGACGTGGACGATCTGGCCTCCGAGCTGGCGGACCTTGCTGACGGCACGGATATCACCCAGCTCCGGCATGTTCGGTCGGCTGAGGAAAAGCGGGCTGCGGAAGAGATTGCCCGCCGCGATAAGTGTCATGACTTCGAGAAGTTCAAACCACTGTTCGAGCAGGTGAAACAGGACCTCGCCTCGGGCACGCGGGTGACCCGTCCCTTTGAGCTGAAGGCTGAAATCCGGCCCGGGGCCTTCTTCATCGTTGGCGGGCTCATCAGCTACGTCGCCGAGATGGACGACATCTTCACCAATGCGCAGGGGCGCACCGACGCACGGCTGCGAGTGGTCTTCGACAACGGCACCGAAAGCGGGATGCTGATGCGCTCGCTTCAGCGCCAGCTCCATGAGGACGATGCCGGGCGCCGGATTACTGACCCTTCGCCAGGTCCCTTGTTTGCTGATCGACCGGAGGATGGCGAAGCCGAGACTGGCACCATCTACGTGCTGCGCAGCAAGTCTGAGCATCCTTTCGTGGCCGAGCACCGCGAGGTGGTGCACAAGATCGGCGTCACCAGTGGATCGGTCGACACCCGGATCTCCGGTGCCGAGAAGAGCTCTACCTATCTTCTTGCCGGCGTCGATGTTGTGGCGACCTGCAAGATCTACGGCGTCAATTGCCAGAAGCTGGAAAGCCTCCTGCACAAGGTGTTCGCCGCCGCGCAGCTGGACCTCACAATCCCTGACCGGTTTGGGCATATGGTCAAGCCGCGCGAGTGGTTTGTGGTCCCACTGCCGGTGATCAACGAAGCTGTCGAACGGATTCGCGATAGGTCGATCACGGCCTGTAGTTATTCGCCGACGGTTGGCCAGCTCGTGCGTTCACCACCCGGCGCAGCATGAGAACACCGCTCAAGAGGCTTGTGCATAAGGCCGAACAACTTGATACTCAGACGCTGACTGCTTCCTCGATTTCGACACCAGCGGCTATTGCGGCTTCTGCCCATAGGTCTTGTTCGACGTCGCCTGCGTCGATGGTTACGACAAGGGCATAGCGCATCGAGGCATTGTTTCGGGCCTTATCCGCGACGCTCTTCCACCATCCTCCGACCGGGAAAACGGCGAGCGCATTTCGGTTTGCGAGGTCGGCGGCATTGCATCGCCACTCGTCGACGTGGAGAGAACCCGCTGAGATCGACTTTTCACCCAACAATCTGCCATCGTCGCGGAAGCCGGCGGGCAAATCCACGTTATCTTGTTCGATGGCTGCCAGAGCGTTTACTCGCGCCTCAAATACATCCTGTGGCTCGTTTCTGCGCCGAAGGTCGAAACGAAGTCCGGCTGATCGGTAGCGCGCCGGCGAGAGGGGTGCATCTGCGCTCGGATTTGGTTCGACGAAAT
This sequence comes from Novosphingobium sp., assembly GCF_019748365.1. Lineage (GTDB taxonomy): Bacteria > Pseudomonadota > Alphaproteobacteria > Sphingomonadales > Sphingomonadaceae > Novosphingobium. The sequence continues at coordinate 5,169 of NZ_JAIEPN010000090.1, read as the reverse complement.
ACGACAAAGAAACCCGTAGACGAACTTGATGCTCGCCAAGCGCGAGCAGAGTTTCGATAGGCCATGGCAGGGCATAGAAATGGGCGTGATTTAGCCGCGTGCTTCCCTTCTCACGTTTGAAGGGCTGTATCTCTTGCTGCGCGACAAGGGCTAGAGCGTTTGATGCTGAGCGAAGAGCGCGTTCGATCGAAGGTACTCCATAGCCAAAGCGCCGGAGCATGAGGAGGCGTTCCGATTTCTGAGCCGTTCCCAGCAGCGCGAGTTCCATCGGTGGGGTCCAGCGAGCGCTGTGTGTGAGAAGCGCCCGAACGGTTTCTGACCAGAGGGAAGGGTCATCGGCCAAAATTCTGGCCGCCATACCAGTTAGTTGCGCTGTTGCGGCGCTCGTAGCCCAAGAAAGGGAGAGAGGACGTACGATCGGATCCCGGCTTGTTGTAAGAAGCGAAAGAGAGTCGATCCCGCTCACCATCGATGCATCAATGGCGTCGATGCCTTTGTTGCCAGCTTCTAGAACTAGCTCGGGCTTGATGGGAGAGACACCGCGGTACCAGCTTGCCGACACTCGGCTGTATGGACTGAGCGTGCCTGGCTCGACTGCGCAAGCCCAATGCTCGAACCCAAGGTCGGTAATTGGGCCCTTCTCTGTGAAGCCGCCAACCGAGAGGACGTTCCATGCATGCGCTGGATCTTCTATCTCGTAGCTGTCCCAGTCCTCCAGTGCCGCTTGCGAAAGGCCATCCGGCAGATTGCCCGCAGAGACGCAAATCAGACGTTGCTGCAAATCGTTCAGGTCGGTTCCGCCGAAAGCCATTGCATCCAGAGTTGCGCTCCAGCTCGTTGCCTTCGGCCCATGAACATTCTCTTGGGTTACAGCGAGGCAAAACACCCGCTTTCGATCAGGTCGCTCAATCTCGGGACGAAAGATCGCCTGTTGGGTCAGTAGCCCATAGCTTTGCGGCTCGGTTGGCGGGAAACCATCTGGCGGAAGCAATTTCACTGACTCGCCAACAAATTCTATCGTAAGTGGCCGGGCCGACGGCAGAATGGTCGTGAGGTCACCGTAGACTGCGAGACCTGACATTTCGGTGCCGTGGCCATGATGATCGTCGACCTCCCATGCAGGGTCCACGCTGTGCAGATCGTCAGCAGAGAAGATTGGCGCGAGCAAAGGGTGTGCTCGGTTGACGCCGGTATCCAAGAGACAGACCGCCACACCATCGGCGTCTTCAGTCTGGGAAATCCGATCAGCGGCAGCATCCACCCAGCCACCTTGGTCTTCGCGGCCCGCGTCACTCGTGAAAAAGCTGGCGTCATCCCGGCCCAGCCTGATCTCAGCGACAGCGTCGGTACTGGCAACAATCCGCGCGAGTGTCGCTCGGTTAGTGTAGATGAACACAACTTCACGTTCGACAAACGTGAGACGGTTGGTGCCTACGAGTACCTCTGCAGCCGCAGACTTCGCTTCGAGATTCGCGACCCTATCAGGCCAGCACCAGCACTCCCACCAAGTGAGTATACCCGCTTCCGGCATGGCGCGGCTGTCTACCCATAATGATTCGAGGCGGGCCGCGCGGAAATGCTCAATGGATGCGAAGCGCTTTTCGTGAGCAGCTTTGCCTTTGGCACTTCGCTTTTCGCGATACTCATCGAGCTTCCCGTCGATAAAGTCCTTTTGACCATCGGGGACGAAGATCGTTCCTGTTGTCGCGCCGTCCACAGAACGGCCAGCGGCTGCGAGACGGATTCCCTTGCTCTTCCAGGTTAGGTCGGGGAGAGGCTGATTTGGTAACGTCTCGAAATCGACGTAGCGGCCTGAAGTCCCGATCACTTCTGCATCGCGGGCTGCAAACAGGCTCTCGGCATCAGCCCAAGCTTCAGCCAGTTCGCGCTTCAGGCTTTCAGCGTGTCGCTCAGTTTCTCGGCCGAGATCTACAGCAGTGATCTTCCGTCTCGGCCGTCGGTACGGCTTGAGCTCGACGAATTGATCGACGCGCAAATGCTTACGCTTGTACCCGCTCGGCATAATCCCCCGTCGTCTACCGTTCTTCGATCCACCCGACCGGGATCATCAATCGTTGAATATGTCGGCGACCGCTTCACGCATGGCACGGCGCGCATTTAAGGCAGCCAAGACTTCCTCTGTATTCACACACTTGCGACCCGCCAGAATTGCCTCCTTCGTTGCTTCGTCCGCGACACGAGCTAGCTCAGCCTGGCTCAATCCTTCCGTCAACGGGACGATCCTATTCCAGGCGAGTGATCGCCCGGCCATGCGGCCAAGACGATGCTTCAGCATTGCCCTTACGCCGTCGCCATCGGGTAACCCGTACTCAATGATCTCATCAAACCTGCGGATGACCGCGCGGTCGAGAAGCTCAGGATGGTTGGTTGCAGCAACGACTAAGCTATCGGTAGCGTTGCCTTCCTCAAGGAACTGCAGGAAAGAATTGAGCACACGCCGCATCTCACCTACATCGTTCGTCGCCCCACGCTTTCCACCGATCGCGTCGAATTCGTCGAAAAGGTAGACGCCTCGCATCTGCGCAATCTGATTGAAAACGAGACGAAGCTTCGCAGCGCTTTCCCCAAGGAAACGCGTGATAACACTCTCTAGTCTGACCGTGAAAAGTGGGAGGTGCAGTTCGCCAGCTAAAGCGCTGGCAGTCAGGGTCTTTCCAGATCCCGGCGGACCGACAAGCAGCAGCTTTGAGCTTGGGCGTTGGCCATACTCGCGGAGCCGTTCGCGTTGCTGTTGTTGGACTACGAGGCGGTGGAGCCGTGAGCGAATGACATCGGTCAACGTCATGTCAGATAGCTTGGTGTCGCTGTGCGACACCAGCATCAGATCCTCTAGTTCGCCACGCGGTTTCGCAAGAGGCGTTGCACTTGCCAGTTTTCCTTTGGCCGCAGGGCCAGCCACTGCGCGGGCTCGGGCCGCATCAACGAGCTTGCGGAGCGCCTCGGCGGTCTTAACGTGTCCCTGACGCGCTTCAGAAGCTGCGATCTGAAGAGCTACCGCGTAAACGCGCTCATTGTCTCCATCCACATGCCCATTCAGAAGAGCGATAACCTGATTTGCCGCAGCCATTGCCCCTCCTTTCTAAGCTTTACAGCAACTTAATTTGTCAGAAAAGCGTTTTCTCGAACGCCCTTACCATAGGACATGCGCGGGGCGATAGAGCTGTTGACGCGTCCGGTGCAGACGCGTCTGTCGAAGCCAAGCCCGTCAGTTTGAGTTGCGAAGATGTCGGAAAGGTCATGCATCGAACGCCTGGTTGCCAATCAAAGTCTCTGGGACGGTTGAGCTGGCCAACGGCTTACTGGTTGTCGAGCGGGCGCATAGTTCATGCGCCGCCCCGCCGGATCGTCCGATACACTGTCGGCCGCGAGACCTTAAACAGCTTGCCGAGGTCGCTGATCGAGTATTCGCCGGTGGCGTGCATCTTGAGGAGCTCGCGCTGCTGGAGGTCGGACAGCTTCGGCGGCTTGCCGCGGAGCTTGCCCTTGTCTCGGGCGATCTTCATGCCCTCGCGGGTGCGCAGGCGGATGAGGTCGCTCTCGAATTCGGCGAAGGTGGCGAGGATGTTGAAGAACATCCGGCCCATGGGGTCGTTTGGGTCGTAGACCTGCTTGCCCAGTGCGAGGCTCACGCCGCGCTTCTCCAGCTCATCGGCGATCGCGCGGGCGTCGGGCACGGATCGGGCTAGGCGATCCAGCTTGGGCACCACCAGAGTTTCGCCGGCGCGGACCGCGGCCAGTGCCTGGGCGAGGCCGGGGCGATCGCGGTTGCGGCCGGTCAGTCCGTGGTCGGTGTAGATGCGGTCCTCGGGCACCCCAAGCTCGATGAGCGCGCGGCGCTGGGCGGTGAGGTCCTGCTTGTCGGTCGAGCAGCGAGCATATCCGATGAGAGTGTTGGTCATTTGTAACGGATGAGGCCCCTGTGTGAGAAAATAAAGCGTACCATCTTAATGAGAGATCCGGCAAGACGGATTTGCGGAGGGCAGGGGGGTCTGACCTCTGGCACCTGGAATGTGTCCGGTGAGCGATCCCCTTGCGGACAGGACACCTACGGTTTGAGGGCGGGGCCCCTGCACGATCGAAATGACAGGAACACAATCAGGTGACATCTTTTTACAGCGCTGTTACCGTCCACGTCGCATAAACGCAGTGGGTAGGAGTGGCATCGATGGGTATGGCAGTGAAGGTGATGGAAAACGGGCGGATGGTACTTCCGATCGCCATCCGGCGTCAGCTGGGACTCGAGAAAGGTGGCACGCTCATCGTCGAGGGGGGTGACACGGAAGTGACCCTGCGGACACTCGATCAGACCCTCGACAAGGTGCGTACGGCCTTTGCCGCATATGCCGATCTGCCGGGAACCTCGGTTGACGATTTCTTGGCGAACCGGCGCGAGGACAGCGGCGAGTGAGCGGAGTGGTGCTTGATGCCTCGGCGTTGCTGGCGTTCCTCAAGGGTGAGGCCGGCGGAACCATGGTCAAACGCCAATTGGTGGGCGCCCATATGTCGTCGGTCAATCTTGCCGAGGTGGCGAGCACCTTCGTTCATGCCGGCATGCCGCCGGACGAGGTCGAAACGGGCCTGCGCGACCTGCCGCTCACGATAGTCCCCCTCAATGCCGCGCTGGCCTACCGTGCCAGCGCCCTGCGCGCGGTGACGGCGGCACACGGACTGTCGCTGGGCGACCGGTGTTGTCTGGCGCTGGCTCATCATCTCGGCTTGCCGGCGCTGACCTGCGACCGCGCATGGATGGACGTTGCCGAGGCCGCCGGGGTCAAGGTCAAACTGGCACGGTAGCGGGGAAGGGCTGGGCCGCTTTGCGCCCTAATAGCAGCCATAAAGTCAGGCGAGGACAAACCTGAAAGCTGCCGTTCCAAAGTTTCGTCTGATTGAGGAAAATAAGCCTTCAATCGCAATAGGTCGAAAAATTTTCCTCGCGGTGCGTTTTGGTCGCTGAAGTGAGGCGCATGAAATTCTCGTTAAGTTCGGCTGCCCTAACGTGACCGTGCACGAATTAAGTTGCTCCTTCATTATGTTTTTCGGATGAGCACCACCCCAGCAATCACAAGCGCGACGCCAGCCAGAAGCCAGGATTGATCGACAAGCAATGCGCTAGCCACGATCAATGCGGCAGCTAGAGGGCCTTTCAAG
>NZ_JAIEPN010000150.1 GCF_019748365.1 Novosphingobium sp. | reverse complement strand
TTTTCGTGTCTGAAAGGAGCATGGCTTTGACGGTTCATTCCGCCAGATTGACAGACGGGATTGTCCAGCTCTCGGGCGCGGCCATCGTTAGCTGCCCTGTCGCTGCCTTCGCGAGCATTGTCTCGCTGCTTCTCCATCATCACCGCGTGCTCCCCCCTGCGCTCCGGCCAACAAGCCCCGGCGTATGCGCTCGGTCCCACCAGCCGGACGGGTCTTCCGCGCCGCACCATAACAGGGGTTTATCATGAACAAGGGTTTCTGGTCGGCGGGACACCGCCCGACGCTGTTTGCGGCATTCTTATATTTCGATCTGGCGTTTATGGTATGGGTGCTGCTCGGCCCGCTCGCCCCGATGATCGCCACCGATCTGGGATTGAACGACGCCCAGAAGGGCCTGATGGTCGCAATACCCACGCTGGCGGGCGCGGTGCTGCGGCTGGTCAACGGCGTGCTGGTCGACAAGATCGGCCCCAAGTCTACCGGCGCGATCGGCCAGTTGATCGTGATCGGCGGGCTGGCGACGGCGTGGATGCTGGGGGTCAACAGCTTTGGCGGTGCCGTGGCATTGGGCGTGATCCTGGGCTTTGCCGGTGCCAGCTTTGCCGTCGCGTTGCCGCTGGCGAGCCGCTGGTATCCTGCCGAGCATCAGGGGACCGCGCTGGGAATTGCGGGCATGGGCAATTCCGGCACGGTGCTCGCCGCATTGTTTGCGCCGCTGCTGGCCAAGGCGTTCGGCTGGAACGCGGTGCTGGGCCTTGCCTGCATCCCGCTGGCGATCACCTTCGTCATCTACATGGTGCTGGCCAAGGATGCGCCAAACCCGCCCGCGCCCAAGTCGATCTTCGCCTATCTTGAGCCGTTGAAGAAAGCCGATGCATGGTGGTTCATGCTGTTCTACGGCGTCACCTTCGGCGGTTTCGTGGGCCTTGCCGCGTCGCTTTCGATCTACTTCGTCGACCAGTTCGCGCTGACCCCGGTGGTGGCGGGCTATTGCACGGCAGCGTGCGTGTTTGCCGGATCGCTCGTCCGTCCGATGGGTGGCGCGCTCGCTGACCGGATCGGCGGGACCAAGACGCTGATGGCAGTGTATCTGATTGCTGCCGCGGTGCTGATCGCGATCAGCTTCGGCCCCTCGACGGTCGAACTGGCGCTCGCCTTGTTTGTCTGCGCGATGCTGGCGTTGGGGGCAGGCAATGGCGCGGTGTTCCAGCTGGTGCCGCAGCGGTTCAAGGACGAGATCGGCGTGATGACCGGACTGGTCGGCTTTGCAGGGGGCGTTGGCGGCTTCTACCTCGCCTCGTCGCTGGGTCTGGCCAAGCAGCTGACCGGCAGCCCGCAATGGGGCTTCCTGATCTTCGCCGGGCTTGCACTGGTTGCCTTTGCCAGCCTGGTCAGCGTCAAGACCCGCTGGCGCGCCACTTGGCCGACCGCGCTTGAAGGCGCACGCATATGACCGCGCGGCTACTTGGGATCCTCGCCGGGGCGGTTGTCGCCGCCTCGGCCGCCAGTCCGGCGCTGGCTGAACCGCTCAAGCTCACGCCGTTGATCGATGCCCGGCTGCGCTATGAGGGTGTGGATCAGCAGGGCAAGGCCGAACAGGCCGATGCACTGACGTTCAGGATGCGCAGCGGCATTGAGGCGAAGAGCGGGCCGTGGTCAGTGCTCGCCGAGGCTGAGGCAACGCTGGCGATCAACGGCGATTTTAACAGCACGGTCAATGGCCGCACCGCGTTTCCGGTGGTGGCGGATCCGGAAACGATCGAGCTGAATCGTCTGCAGGTCCAGTATCGCGGTCTGCCCAAAACGGTGGTGACGCTGGGCCGCCAGCGCATCAACCTCGACGACCAGCGCTTTGTCGGAACGGTGCTGTGGCGACAGAACGAGCAGACCTATGATGCGGTGCGGCTGGAAAGTTCGGCACTCGGCCCGCTCACCGCCGATGTCACCTACAGCTGGTCGGTGCGCAGCATCTTTGGCATCGACAGCCCGTTGCAATCCATCGGCGGTGACAACCTGCTGGCCCAATTGGGCGGCAAGGCGGGACCGGTCGCGATCAAGGGCTTTGCCTATCTGGTCGATCAGGACCAGGCGGAACGACGGCAGTTTTCCAGCCAGACCTATGGCGCGCGCGCCAACGCGTCGTTCGCGCTGTCGCCCAAGCTGAAGCTCGGCATCATCGCCAGCTACGCCCGGCAGAGCGACTACAAGGGGAACGCCAACTCCTATTCGGCCGATTACTGGCTGGGTGAGGCGCAACTGGCCGCGCATGGCTTTACGCTGACAGGGGGGTACGAGGTTCTCGGCGCATCGTCGGGCCTGCCGTTCACCAGCTTCCAGACGCCATTGGCCACCGCGCACAAGTTCAACGGCTGGGCCGACCTGTTCCTGACCACACCCGCCAACGGCCTGCGCGATGCCTATGCCGGGCTTGGCTATGCGCTGCCGACATCGCGCGGACCGGTGAACCTGTCGGTCATCTATCACCGTTTCGACAGCGACCGGCTGAGCCAGGATTATGGCGATGAATGGAATGCGCAAGCGACCTTCAAGCTGTCCAAAAACATCGGTCTGCTGGTCAAATATGCCGACTACCGCGCCAAACAGTTTGGCACCGACACCCGCAGGCTGTGGCTGCAAATGGATTATCTGCTGTGACAGGAGAGACACGCATGGACCGCGAACATCTGGTCGTTATCGGCAACGGCATGGCCGGTTGCCGCGCGGTGGAAGAGGTGCTGGCGCGCGATCCGCACCGTTTCCGCATCACCATTTTCGGTGCCGAGCCGCATGTGAACTACAACCGCATCATGCTCTCGCCGCTGCTGGCAGGCGAGAAAACCTTCGACGAGATCGTGATCAACGACCGCAGCTGGTATGCCGACCATGGCATCGATCTGGTGGTCAGCGACGCCGTCATCGCGATTGACCGCGACACGCAGACGGTCACCGCGCAATCGGGCCGGGTCGCGCAATATGACCGACTATTGATCGCGACCGGATCGGACCCGTTCATCATTCCCGTGCCGGGCAAGGATCTGCCTGGCGTCGTCTCGTTCCGCGATATGGCGGATGTCGACATGATGGTTCACACGGCCGCCCTGGGGGGGGATGCCGTGGTGATCGGCGGTGGCCTGCTTGGCCTGGAGGCGGCCCATGGGCTCGCCTTGCGGGGTATGCAGGTCACCGTTGTTCACCTGATGGATACGCTGATGGAGCGCCAGCTTGATGAAGCGGCGGGCTGGCTGCTTAAGGCCGCGCTGGAGGGTCGCGGTCAGACCATCCTGACAGGCGCGAACACAGCGGAGATCTTTGGAGAGGGCAAGGTCGAGGGCGTACGTCTGACCGACGGGCGCACCATTCCGGCCAGCCTGGTGGTGATGGCGGCGGGTATCCGTCCGAATGTGAGGCTTGCAAAAGAGGCAGGGCTCGCCGTCCATCGCGCGATACTGGTCGACGACCAGATGGTGACCAGCGACCCTGCGATCCTGGCGGTCGGCGAATGCGTCGAACATCGCGGGCAGGTTTACGGCCTGGTCGCGCCGATCTGGGAAATGTGCCGCGCGCTTGCCGATGGACTGATCGGCAAGCCGAACAGCTACGAAGGATCGGTCACCGCGACCAAGCTCAAAGTCTCCGGCATCGACGTGTTTTCGGCGGGCGATTTTGTCGGCGGCGATGGCGCGGAAGACATCGTGCTGCGCGACGCTTCACGTGGGGTCTACAAGCGTGTCGTGGTGAAAGACGACCGCGTGGTAGGTGCGGTGCTCTATGGCGATACCGCCGACGGCAACTGGTATTTCGATCTGCTCAAGCGATCCGAAGACGTGACCGAGATCCGCGATGCGCTGATTTTTGGCCAAGCTTTTGCCTCTGGAGGGGGGCAAGCGGACCCTAAGGCCGCCGTTGCGGCGCTTCCCGATGATGCGGAAGTGTGCGGCTGCAACGGCGTCAGCAAGGGTCAGGTCGCAGCATGCATAGCAGACGGTGCAGGCACGCTTGATGCCGTGCGCGCCACCTGCAAGGCATCGGCCAGTTGCGGGTCGTGCACCGGTCTGGTCGAGACACTGCTCACGATCAGCCTGGGCGATGAATACGCGGGCGAACGTACCGCCAAGCCGATGTGCAAATGCACCAGCTTCACCCATGACGAAGTGCGCGCGCTGATTGTCGAGCGCGGCTTTCGCCACATGCCGCAGGTGATGCAGGAACTGCATTGGTCCACGCCCGATGGCTGTGCGTCCTGCCGCCCCGCGCTCAATTATTACCTGCTGTGCGCCTGGCCCGGCGAATATGTCGATGACCAGCAAAGCCGGTTCGTCAACGAGCGGATGCACGCCAATATCCAGAAGGACGGCACCTATTCGGTGGTTCCGCGCATGTGGGGTGGCCTCACCAACCCGAAGGAGCTGCGCGCCATTGCCGATGTCGTCGAGAAATACGACGCGCCGATGGTCAAGGTCACTGGCGGCCAACGACTCGACATTTTCGGCATCAAGAAAGAGGATCTGCCCGCCGTTTGGGCCGATCTCAATGCTGCCGGGATGGTCTCCGGCCATGCCTATGGCAAAGCGCTGCGAACGGTGAAGACCTGCGTCGGCAGCGAATGGTGCCGCTTCGGCACGCAGGACTCGACTGGGCTGGGCGTCAAGCTGGAGCGCAAGTTCTGGGGCAGCTGGATGCCGCACAAGTTCAAGATGGCAGTCAGTGGCTGCCCGCGCAATTGCGCCGAGGCGACGATCAAGGACTTCGGCGTGATCTGCGTCGACAGCGGCTATGAACTGCATGTCGGCGGCAATGGCGGTATCCATCTGCGCGGCACCGACCTGCTGTGCAAGGTGGCGACCGAGGAAGAGGCGATCCACATGGCCGCCGCTTTCGTCCAGCTCTACCGCGAATATGCCCGCTATCTGGAACGCACCGCACCGTGGATCGAGCGGATGGGGATGGAGTGGCTACGCGCGCTGCTGATCGACGATGTTAAAGGGCGTGATGCGCTGGCCGCGCGCTTCTGGATCGCGCAATCGTTCAGCCAGGACGACCCCTGGGCAGAGCGTGCCGCCGGTCAGGACCGCAACCTGCACCGTCCGATGGCCGAGTTCCGACCCATCACACAACTGGAAGGGGTTGCACCATGATGCCGCAATGGATTGATGTTGGCGCAGTAGAAGAGGTGCCATTGCGCGGTTCGCGCGCCATCAAGGTGGCGGGCGGCGAGGAAATTGCGGTCTTCCGCACCGGCTCTGGCCAGATCTACGCGCTGATCAACCGCTGTCCGCACAAAAACGGCCCGCTGAGCCAAGGCATTGTCCATGGCGACAGCGTGACGTGTCCGCTGCACAGCTGGGTGATCAGTCTGGTCACTGGTGAGGCGCAGGGAACAGACAAAGGCTGCACGCCAACGATCCCGGTGGAGGTTCACAGCGGGCGTATCATGATCGAGCGGGCCGCTGCACTGCGGTTGGCGGCGTGAACGCAACGCGCACAACCTGTGCCTATTGCGGCGTCGGTTGCGGCGTCCTCGCCACGCCTGCTGCCGATGGCCAGAGCGCAGCGATTGTGGGTGATCCAGAACATCCCGCAAACGCCGGGCGTTTGTGCTCCAAGGGCACGCATCTGGGTGAGACGCTGAGCCATGAGGGCCGTCTGCTGCACCCGGAGATCGGCGGGAAGCGCGCAAGCTGGGAAAAAGCCATTGCGCATGTCGCACGCCAGTTCCGCCGCACGATCGAGCAATACGGCCCGGATAGCGTCGCATTCTATGTATCAGGCCAGCTGCTGACCGAGGACTATTACGTCGCCAACAAGCTGATGAAGGGCTTTATCGGATCGGCCAATATCGACACCAATTCGCGGCTGTGCATGTCGAGCGCGGTCGCCGGGCACATGCGCGCCTTTGGTGAGGATGTCGTGCCCGCCAGCTATGACGATCTGGACGCTGCGGACCTGATCGTACTGGTCGGATCGAACACCGCCTGGTGTCATCCGGTGATCTATCAGCGGATGATGGCTGCGCGGGCGGCGCGCGGCAAAAAGCTGGTGGTGATCGATCCGCGACGCACCGAAACCTGCGCCGATGCCGATCTGCACCTTGCGTTGCGCCCCGGCAGCGATGTTGCGCTGATGAACGGCCTGCTGGCCTTTGCGATGCGCGAAGGACACATTGACCTCGATTACGTCGAACGCAGCGTCAATGTGCCGGATGGCTTTTGGGACTCGCTCTCGGAAGGTCACGACCTCTGGTCTGTTGCCCGCGCCTGCGACCTGCCGCCTGCCGATGTCCAGGCGTTCTTCGATCTGTTCGCCGCGCACCCGCGCACCGTCACGATGTTCAGCCAGGGTATCAACCAGTCGATCCGCGGCACCGATCAGGTGAATGCTATCCTAAACTTGCATCTGGCAACAGGCCGCATCGGCAAGCCCGGAGCGGCTCCGTTCTCGATCACCGGCCAGCCCAATGCAATGGGCGGGCGCGAGGTCGGCGGGCTGGCCACGACGCTGGCCGCGCACATGGATTTCGCGCCTGAAAACCGTGATCTCGTCCGCCGCTTTTGGGCATCGCCAACGATGGCGGCAAAACCAGGTTTGAAAGCGGTCGACCTGTTTCGCTCGATCGGTGAGGGGCGGGTCAAGGCAGTCTGGATCATGGCCACCAACCCGGCGGTATCACTCCCCGATGCAGGCACAGTGCGCGAAGCATTGGCCGCATGCCCGTTCGTGGTCGTCTCCGATTGCATCGCGAATACCGACACCAGCGCCTATGCGCATGTGATGCTGCCCGCCACCGGATGGGGCGAAAAGGATGGCACGGTCACAAACTCCGAACGGATGATCAGTCGCCAGCGCGCATTCCTGCCGGCTGCGGGCGAGGCAAGGCCAGACTGGTGGATCATCAAGGAGGTCGCGCGCGCGATGGGCTGGCGCGAAGCGTTCAGCTTTGACAGTCCTGCCGACATCTACCGTGAGCATGCGCGGCTTTCTACTTACCAGAATGCCGGTAAAAGGGTGTTCGACATCGGCGGCCATGCCGCGATCTCCAACCCTGGCTATGACACCATGCAACCCTGGCGCTGGGGCGGTGATGCCTTTGCCGATGGTCGATTTTCAACGCCGGATGGCAAGGCACGGCTGGTGCCTGTCAACCAGATGGAGCTTGGCGAGCCGCTCAGGGCCTGGCCGTTGACGCTCAACACTGGGCGCTATCGTGACCAGTGGCATACCATGACCCGCACAGGCCTGAGCGCACGGCTTGGCCAGCACAGGCAGGAACCGCTGGTTGAAATCCATGCTGAAGATGCTCTGGCGCACGGCCTGTCTGATGGCGGACTGGCTCTGGTGGCAACACCGCAGGGCAGCAGCGTCTATCGGGTGTGCATCAGCGATGGGCAACGGCGCGGCGAACTGTTCGTGCCGATCCACTGGACCGACCAGCAATCAACCGGTGGCCGCACCGGCGTGCTCGCCCGCGCACTGACCGATCCGCATTCGGGGCAGCCTGGGTTCAAGAACGCACCGGCGCGGATCTCTCCGTTCGTCGCCGAATGGCACGGCTTTCTCATCGCTTCGGTACTGCCTGATCCTTTGCCATCCAGCTATGCCACTAAGGTGCGAACCAAGGCCGGATGGCTGGTCGAGATGGCAGGTGATGGCGATCCGCTGGCGTTCGCCAAGCGGGTTCTGCCGCGCGGCGGGCGCATCGAAAGCCATGACGGCGCGCACGGTCAGCACCGGTTTGCCATCCTGCGCGACGGCGTGGTCGTGGCGGCTCTGTATATCGGCCCGCAGAAGCGGCTTCCCAGGCGCGAGTGGTTGATTGCTCAGCTCGGGATTTCTGAAGCCAGCGCGACCGAGCTGCTGGCTGGGCGCTCAGCCACACCCGCGCCCGATCGCGGCGCGATTGTCTGCAGCTGCTTCGACATCGGCACCATCACGTTGACCAAGGCCATTACGAACCAGCGGCTGATGACGACCGAGGCGGTTGGGGCTGCGTTGTCTGCCGGCACAAACTGCGGCTCATGCAAACCCGCAATCCAGCGGCTGATCATGCAACACAAGGAGGCAGCCCATGGCTGACATCAGTTTTGGCTCTGGCGATGTCTGGCTGGTGGGTGCTGGCCCAGGCGATCCTGATCTGCTGACCCGCAAAGCCGAACGTTTGCTGGCGATGGCCTCGATCGTGTTTCACGATGCACTGGTCAGTCAGGCGATACTCGATCTGATCCCCAGACAGGTGATGCAGGTGCCGGTTGGCAAACGGTCAGGGCGGCACTCGATGTCCCAGCCCGCAATCAACGGCCTTCTGGTGAAATCCTCGCATAACGGACACCGCGTCGTTCGGCTAAAGGGCGGCGATCCTGCAGTGTTCGGACGGATGACCGAGGAGGTCGATGCACTGCAAGCCAAGGGCATACGCGTTCAGGTATGCCCGGGAATCACCGCCGCCAGTGCAGCGGCAGCTTCCGGAGTGTTCTCGCTGACCAGACGCGGCAGCACGAGGGCGCTCACGTTCATCACGGCGCAAGGCTGCGGGAACGGGCAAAGCGACATCGACTGGTCAGCGATCGCCGGTGCGCAAACGACACTTGCGATCTACATGGGCCGCGCCGCTGCACCGCATATTGCAGAGCAGCTGATAGCCAACGGGTTGCTGCCGAGCACGCCCATCCTGATCGCGGTCAACGTCTCTTCTCCCGGCGAGCGCCTTATCCGTGGTCGTCTGGATAGACTGGCGGCGCTGATGGCGACAGTCGGAGACAAGGATCCTGCATTGTTGCTGGTGGGTGAAGTGACCCAAGCCAATGCTGAAGCGGCCGATTTGAGTTCAGAATGGTTCGAATTGCCGATCGGAATGGCATCGGCTCCCAAAGTCCGTATCCGCGCATAAGGTTGGGACAGCGCCTCCACCACACCCTTATTGGACATCCGGTGAACTATAAAGATGGCGAGAGTATCGACCAAGTTTAACCGCCCGGCACCTGTCAAACGTTCGAGTGACTGGTTACGGCATAAGCCGACACTCCTGCGGCCACATCGGAACGACCGGCTCTGGGTCGGCAGCCGACACTCAGCGCGATGTTCATTTAACTGATCTGGCTTTGAACCTGGGTCGTGTCCGTCAATGTGGTGTAAATTCGGTTGTGGCCAGCGGGCGGCATTTTCAGGCGGCCTTGGGTGTAATCT
>NZ_JAIEPN010000195.1 GCF_019748365.1 Novosphingobium sp. | reverse complement strand
GTGGCGGCGATCTTCGGCCCGCTCGCCGAGGCGAACATCAACGTCGACATGATCATCCAGAACATCGCCAAGGACAAAGGCGAGACCGACGTGACCTTCACTTGCCCGCAGGCGGACCTCGCGCGCACGCAGGCGCTGCTGGAAGAGCGCAAGGACAAGATCGGCTACTACCGCATGATCGCGGACAGCAAGGTGGCCAAGGTCTCGGTCGTGGGCGTGGGCATGCGCAGCCATGCGGGCGTTGCCTCGACCATGTTCAAGGCGCTGGCAGACCGGGGCATCAATATCCAGGCGATCTCGACCAGCGAGATCAAGGTTTCGGTGCTGATCGATTCGGACGAAGTCGAACTCGCCGTGCGCGTGCTGCACACCGCCTACGGGCTGGACGCCGCGTAAAGTCCCGCCTCCCGGCGCCCTTGGCGGTTACCGGAAGGCGGGGTGCGACCCGGGGCCGGGCCTTGATGGACCGGCTCTCGGCTCATGCAGGCAAGGGGAGACTACCTGATGGGTTGCTTCTACGCCGCGTACGGTGATCGGGGAAACGACAATACTTGCGCACAGAAATCGAGATTGACGATCAGCGCGCGAACTTCCCGCCTTGTTGCCGCCACGAAGCGGCCCTAAGGGCGCTCCCTTGCAGGCTGCGCTAGACGAGACGTTTCTGATGACCGCATACCCGAAGACCGCCGCGCTGATGGCACGCGGTGCAGAATTCCTTGGCAGTGAACATGCCGTGCTGTGCGGCGCGATGAGCTGGGTTTCCGAGCGCAATCTCGTGGCCGCGATCAGCAATGCCGGGGGTTTCGGCGTCATCGCCTGCGGGGCGATGACGCCCGAACTGCTCGATGCCGAAATCATCGCGACGGCGGCGCTGACAGCGAAGCCCTTCGGCGTGAACCTCATCACCATGCACCCGCGCCTGTTCGATCTGATCGAGGTCTGCGCGCGGCACAAGGTTGGCCATGTCGTGCTGGCGGGCGGCATTCCGCCCAAGGGCAGCGTCGAGGCGATCAAGGCGTTTGGCGCCAAGGTGCTGGTCTTCGCGCCGACCCTGGCGCTGGCCAAGAAGCTGTTCCGACAGGGCGCCGATGCGCTGGTGATCGAGGGCTCCGAAGCGGGCGGGCATATCGGCCCGGTTTCGACTTCGGTGCTGGCGCAGGAATTCCTGCCTTCGCTTGCCGAGGATCATATCGTGTTCGTGGCCGGCGGGATCGGCCGCGGCGAGATGATCGCGAGCTACCTCGAAATGGGCGCGAGCGGGGTGCAGCTGGGCACGCGGTTTGCGTGCGCAAGCGAATCCATCGCGCATCCCGCGTTCAAGGCGGCGTTCTTCCGTGCCAATGCCCGCGATGCGGTGGCGAGCGTGCAGATCGATCCGCGCCTGCCGGTGATCCCGGTGCGCGCGCTGCGCAACAAGGGCAGCGACGAATTCATCGCCAAGCAGCGCGAAGTGGCGAACCTGCTCGATCAGGGTGCGGTAGACATGGCCGCTGCGCAGCTCGAGATCGAGCATTTCTGGGCCGGTGCGCTGCGCCGCGCGGTGATCGACGGCGATGTCGAGAGCGGCTCGCTGATGGCCGGCCAGTCGGTCGGCATGGTGACGAAGGAAGAGCCGGTCAGCGCGATCATGGCGGAGCTGATGACGGAGTGCGAGGCGGCGCTTACGCGCGGCTGATCAACCTTCCAGCTCGACGTCCCAGTAAAGCCAGTCGCGCCAGCTTTCGTGGAGGTGGCCCGGCGGAAACAGCCGGCCGCGTTCCTGCAAGTGCCACGAGGTCGGGCGGATCGGTTCGGTGATCAGGCGCATCGCGGCCTGCGCCGGTGTGCGGCCGCCCTTGCGCATGTTGCACGGTGCGCAGGCGGCGACGACGTTTTCCCACGTGGTGCGCCCGCCAAGGCGGCGCGGCACCACGTGGTCGAAGGTCAGGTGATCCGGGCAGCCGCAATACTGGCACTGGAACTTGTCGCGCAGGAACAGGTTGAAGCGCGTGAAGGCCGGGAATTCGCTCGGCCGCACATATTGCCGGAGCGCGATGACCGAGGGGATCTTCATGTCGAGCGAGGCGCTGTGGACCTCGCGGTCATAAGTCGCAACGATATCGACGCGTTCGAGGAACACGGCCTTGATCGCCGTCTGCCAGGGCCAGAGGCTCAAGGGATAGTAGCTGAGCGGGGTATAGTCGGCGTTGAGCACGAGCGCCGGGCAGTTCGAGAGATGACGGTCAGCCCCGAGAAACCCGGAGTCTCCGCTGTGGGGTCTGGCCTCAGCCGCCCGCTCGATCAGCGCCCTGTGAAGCATGCTCCCGTTCGGCCCTTTCGCAGTTGCGCGCCAGCAGCCCCGCCCGGAGGCGAAGCAAGGCGCCTTCGGGGTGCGATGTGAGGGATGCGGATGACCGCTTCGTGACGCATGGCCGGAAAAGACCACAGGCGCGACTCATGCGTCAAGGGGACGCGCGCAATCCTGTCCACAGGTGCATGGGTCTGTGGACAGGATGGGGACAATTCCGGCTAAAGCGAGTGATTACAGCGCGGTGTTACTTCGTGTACGCCTTCACCAGCTCGTAGAGATAGGCGCGGCCGGTCATCAGCGACTTGATCTCGATCCGTTCGTTGAGGCCGTGGACGCCGTTGCCGTCCGGATTGCCCCAGGCGCCGGGCACGCCGTAAGTCGGGATGCCGACCGCGCCGAGGAACACCGCGTCGGTCGCGCCGGTCGACATCGTCGGCACCACCGGCACGCCGGGGAAGTATTTGGCGGCAAGTTTTTCCATCGGGCCGATAATCGCGGGATCCATCGGCGGGGTCTTGGCGATGGGCCGCAGCGGCGGCGCGAGGGTCACCGCCACCCCGGCATCGGCGACGACGGCCTGCAGTTCCTTTTGCACTTCCTCGACCGAGTGGCCGGGGAAGATGCGGCAATTGACATTGGCCCCGGCGCGCTGCGGCAGCGCGTTGTTGGCATGGCCGCCATCGATCAGCGTGGCGACGCAGGTGGTGCGCAGCATCGAGTGGAACGTGCGGTCGGTGTTGAGCATTGCCTCCGCCGCGGTGTCGGCCGGGTTGGCGGCAATCGCCTGCATGGCCTTGCCGAGATCGTCGTTCCGTGCGGCGCCCGCCTTGGCGAAGAAGGCGCGCGTGGTGTCGGAAAGCTCGAGCTTGAAATCGTAGTTCTGCAGCTTCACCAGCGCGGCGGCGAGCTGGTAGATCGCGTTGTCGCGCACCGGGATCGAGCTGTGGCCACCCGGATTGCGCGTTTCGAAACGGTAGTTCTGCACGCCCTTCTCGCCGACCTGGATCGATTCCACGACGAGCTTGCCGCCTTCGGAAACGCCCTTGCCATTGGTGCGCCCGCCGCCGCCTTCGTTGAGCGCATAGGCAGCGTCAATCAGATCGCGCTTGTTGTTTGCCAGCCATTCGGCGCCGTTGAAGGCGTAAGTCGTCTCCTCACCGCAGGTCAGCGCGAGCTTCACTGTGCGCTTTGGCTTGAAGCCCTCCTGCTTGAAGCGGATCAGGGTGTCGGTCCAAGCCGCTGCCATCGCCTTGTCGTCAACCGTGCCGCGCGCGTAGAAATAGCCGTTCTCCTCGATCAGCGTGAAGGGATCGCGCACCCAGTCCTCGCGCTTGGCTTCCACCACATCGAGGTGGGCGAGGAGGAGGATCGGCTTCTCGGTCTTTGAAGTGCCGGGCATGACCGCGACGAGGCCGCCTTCCTTCGGCTTCTCCGGCGTGGCGAACAGGGTCAGCTGATCATCGGTGAAGCCGGCCGCCTTGAGCCGCGCCGCCATGCGCTCTGCCGCCAGGGTGCAGCTGCCCGACGAAAGTGTCGTGTTGGTTTCGACGAGCTCCTTGTAGAGGCTGCGGAAGGCTTCCTCGCCGCCATAGGGATCGGCTTTCGCCGCAGGGGCGGCCAGCGCCGGAGAGGAGAGCAGGGCGGCTGAAATCGCGCCGGTCAGCAGCTTGCGCATGGGGCGACAAGTCCTTTGTATTGAAGGTGGTTGTGCGTGTTTCAGCACGATTGACGCCCCTCCACCAGTCCCTTGCGGTTCGGTGCGGGAAAAGGGGCTCTCCCTTGTGCAAAACAGGCCGGATTCGCTTGGGAAATCGGCCTTTAATGCCTATGTCCGATCCATGGCCAGTACGAACGAAAACATCCCCAACGCCAACGAATATGGCGCCGATTCCATCAAGGTCCTGCGCGGGCTCGATGCGGTGCGCAAGCGCCCCGGCATGTATATCGGCGATACCGACGACGGCTCGGGCCTGCACCACATGGTGTTCGAGGTTTCGGACAACGCGATCGACGAGGCGCTGGCCGGGCACTGCGATCTGGTGCTGATCGAATTGAACCCCGATGGTTCGGTTTCGGTGGAAGACAACGGCCGCGGCATCCCCACCGGCATCCATGCCGAGGAAGGCGTTTCCGCCGCCGAAGTGATCATGACTCAGCTCCACGCAGGCGGGAAGTTCGAGAACACCAGCGACGACAATGCCTACAAGGTTTCGGGAGGCCTCCATGGCGTCGGCGTCTCGGTCGTCAATGCGCTCTCCGAATGGCTGGAGCTGACGATCTGGCGCGACGGCGAGGAGCACTGGATGCGCTTCGAGCATGGCGATGCGGTCGCGCCATTGAAGGTGCTCGGCCCCGCGCCGGCGGATGGCAAGGGCGGCGTCAAGAAGGGCACCCGCGTAACGTTCTTCGCCAGCCACGACACCTTCAAGAACGTGACCGAGTTCGATTTCGACAAGCTGGAGCACCGCTACC
This sequence comes from Novosphingobium sp., assembly GCF_019748365.1. Classification (GTDB taxonomy): domain Bacteria; phylum Pseudomonadota; class Alphaproteobacteria; order Sphingomonadales; family Sphingomonadaceae; genus Novosphingobium. The sequence goes on along the minus strand of NZ_JAIEPN010000195.1, from coordinate 4,384 downwards.
GCGAGCTCGCCTTCCTCAATTCGGGCGTGCGCATCCTGCTGCGCGACAAGCGGCATGAAGAGGTCAAGGAGCACGATCTCTACTACGTCGGCGGCATCGCGGCCTTCGTGAAGTACCTTGATCGCAACAAGCAGCCGCTGATGCCCGAACCCATCGCGATCGGCGCGGAGCGGGACGGCATCGGCATCGACGTCGCGCTGCAGTGGAACGACAGCTATTACGAGAACGTCCTCACCTTCACCAACAACATCCCCCAGCGCGATGGCGGCACGCACCTCGCCGCCTTCCGCGCGGCGCTGACGCGGACGCTGAACGGCTATGCGGATCGTTCGGGCATGCTGAAGAAGGAAAAGGTTTCGCTCACCGGCGACGACATGCGCGAGGGGCTGACCGCGATCGTTTCGGTGAAGCTGCCGGACCCCAAGTTCTCCAGCCAGACGAAGGACAAGCTCGTCTCCTCCGAAGTGCGGCAACCCTTGGAGGCTCTGATGGCCGACAAGATGAGCGAATGGCTGGAGGAAAACCCCGCCCACGCCCGCGCCGTGATCCAGAAGGTAATCGACGCTGCCGCTGCGCGCGAGGCCGCGAAGAAGGCGCGCGAGCTGACCCGGCGCAAGGGCGCGATGGATATCGCCAGCCTGCCGGGCAAGCTGGCCGATTGCCAGGAGCGCGATCCCGCCAAGTGCGAGCTGTTTCTGGTCGAGGGCGATTCCGCAGGCGGTTCGGCCAAGCAGGGGCGTGACCGGCATTTCCAGGCGATCCTGCCGCTGAAGGGCAAGATCCTGAATGTGGAGCGCGCGCGGTTCGACCGGATCATCGGTTCGAAGGAAGTCGGCACCCTCATTCAGGCGATGGGCACCGGCATCCGCGACGAGTTCAACCTCGCCAAGCTGCGCTATCACAAGATCGTGATCATGACCGACGCCGACGTCGACGGCGCGCATATCCGCACGCTGCTGCTCACGTTCTTCCACCGCCAGATGCCCGAGATCATCCGCGAAGGGCACCTCTTCATCGCGCAGCCGCCGCTCTACAAGGTGGCGAAGGGGCGCAGCGAGGTCTACCTCAAGGACGGCCCGGCGCTGGACCGCTATCTGGTCGAGGCGGGGCTGGCCGGGCGCTTGCTGGAAACCGCGGGCGGCGCGCGCAGCGGGGCGGACTTGGCAGGGCTGGTCGATCACGCGCTGCGCTTCCGCAACCTGATGGCCTTCGCGCCCAAGCGCTATGATCCCACGATCATCGAGGCGCTGGCGCTGGCAGGCGCGCTGGAGCCGGAAATGACCGCAGCCGAGCGCGAGGCGGCGCTGGCCGCCAGCGTGCGCTGGATGGACCGCGGCGAGCACGACGCGCGCTGGATCGCCGAAGTGGCGCCCGATGGCGGCTATCGCATCCAGCGCGTGTGGCGCGGGGTGACCGACCAGCACACGATCGAGCCCGGCTTCCTCTCAAGCGCCGAGGCACGCAAGCTGGCCCGGCTCGCCGGCGAACAGGCCGAAGTCTATGCCATGCCGGCGCGGCTGGTGCGTACCAGCGCCGCGGTGGCCGAGCCCGAGCCCGAGGCGGTGCTGGAAGAGCAGGAAGGCGAGGCCGAAGCGCCCGCGCCGGTGCGCCCTGCCACGAAGGAGAGCGGCGGGATCACGCGGCCTTCCGAACTGCTGGCGCAAGTGCTGGCGGCGGGGCGCAAGGGGCTCTCCATCTCGCGCTACAAGGGGCTGGGCGAAATGAACGCCGATCAGCTGTGGGAGACGACGCTCGATCCGACCCAGCGTTCGCTCCTTCAGGTGAAGATGGAAGACGCCGACGTGACCGACGAGATCTTCACCCGCCTGATGGGCGATGTGGTCGAGCCGCGGCGCGACTTCATTCAGGAAAACGCGCTCAACGTGGCGAACCTGGACGTCTGATGGCCGGCGCGACCCTGGCCGAAATCCCCTGGGATCAGGCGGCGACGATGATCGATCTGGAAGGGCGCGTGCCGATCATCGGCACGATCCGCGAGTGCGCGCTGCACTTCACGCTCTACAAGCCGCACGCGCGGGAGAATGCGCGGCTGCTGCTGACCGTGCCGGTGCACCGCGAAGGCCGTGCGACGCGGACGTGGCTGCTGGAGCCGGCGGAAATCGCGGTGCTGGCGGCGCGGTTGGCGGATGAGGGCAGCGAGACGGCGCATTAGCCGCCGACGACCTCTTCTTCGTCACCCCGTGCGTGACACGGGGTTAGGTTTTTGTTCCACTGCTGCGCCAGACAAGAAAGCCAAGGCCCGTGTCAAGCACGGGCCGACGATGGTACTTTTGTCATTCTTCGTGTGGGCATGGGCGAAACCTTAATCCGCCCGTGCCATCCTGCCCGCGATGGAAATGTTCTTCCTCCTTGCCGGGCAGACCTTGTGCCTTTTCAGCCTCTGGGTGCTGGCGCGCCGCGACTGGGTGCGGCTGACGCGGCCCGCCGTGCGTGTGGAAGCGGTGGTGACGGGCTACCGCTCGACCTGGAACGAAGGCAGCCGCAGCTACGCGCCGGTCTACCGCTTCACCAGCGAGGGCGGCGAGCATGAAGTGGTGGAGGCGGTCTACAGCGGCGCGCAGAAGCCGGATCTGGGGACCGTGGTCGCGCTCAGCCATCCCGCCGGGCGGCCCGATCTGGCGCACGTGCCACGGCCGCTGATGTGGCTGGCGGTCTATGGGCTGCTGGTCTTCATGGAAGCCATGCTGCTGGCGAAGATGATGGGGTGGATCGGGGGGTAGGGCCTCTCAACCTCGTCATTCCCGCGAAGGCGGGAATCCAGAGCGGCGCAGCGCTGTGGCGCCCTGGATCCCCGCCTTCGCGGGGATGACGAAGGGGGCCTGTTGGATTTGGCGGCGCGGCAATGCGGCATCCGGGCAAAAGGGAGATCGCGCGGCCGGTGCGGCGCCTGCAAAACCCCTCGGGAGGGGACTGCGGGGCGGCACGCCATGAACTGCATCATCTGCGAATGGCCGGATGGGGCAGGACCTGACCCGGCTCGACCTGGTGCCGTCAGTGCCCGGACCCGGGGGCGGCTCGCAGACCAGCCGGGCTCCTGCAGGCGCGGGGGCGCCTCTGGGCACTGAACGGGGCGGGCGTGGTGAATGCCTGGCCAAGGTGTTCGGGCGCATGTCCCGCCTTGAACCCCGCAGCCCACACCGGCCGCGCTGGCCCTCGGCGTGACGCCTCGGGCCAGAAGAGCGAGGGCGAGGCTGGCCTTTCCTGCTCCCGATCTGGGTGGGGCGTTTAACCTATTTGGTTTGTTTTGTCAAGTATGGAGGTTGGATGCTGCGTTGTTGGCCCACCCCTGACCCCTCCCGCTTGCGGGAGGGGTTAGGGGTGGGCAATCTGGCGCCATGCCTGCCTTCAAGCCCCGCAACACACAGCGCGCCCGAGAGTTGCGGCGAGAGGCGACACCTGCGGAACGCCGCCTTTGGGTTTATCTCGCGAGGTCGCAGCTGGGCGCGAAGTTCAGCCGGCAGATGCCGGTCGGGCCATATTTTGCGGATTTCCTTTGCCGCGAGCTGATGTTGATCGTCGAGATCGACGGGTTCAGCCACGAAATGCGACATGAGGCAGATGCTGCGCGGACCCTCGTTATCGAGGCGCATGGCTACAGTGTGATCAGGTTCACCAACGCGGAAGTGCTGGGGAATACTGCAGGGGTTGCAATGGCCATTCGCGAAGCGGTGCAGACAGCGAGGTCGCTGGCCCACCCCTGACCCCTCCCGCTTGCGGGAGGGGGATGCAAATGCTGCGCTTCAACGCCCCTCCCGCAGGCGGGAGGGGTTGGGGGTGGGCCTCACTCCGCCGCGATCCCCGCCGCCTTGAACATATCCGCTTCGGCTTCCTCGACCAGCTCATTCGCCGGTTCGGCAGCCTTCGCCTTGCGGCGCGAGTCGAAGCTGGACCACACGGTGTTCCAATCGCCGCGGGTGGCGGCCTTGGAGTATTCGGTGGCGCGGGTTTCGAAGAAGTTGGCGTGTTCGACGCCGTTGAGCAGCGGGGTGAGCCAGGGGAGGGGGTGTTCCTCGATCATGTAGATCGGCTGGAAGCCCAGCTGGCCGAGGCGCCAATCGGCGATGTAGCGGATGTACTTCTTGATTTCCTTCGGGCTCATGCCCGGGACCGGGCCCTGCTCGAAGGCGAGATCGATGAAGGCGTCCTCGAGGCGGACGGTCTTCTGGCAGCAATCGATGATGTCTTCCTTCACCGCCTTGGTGAGGCAGCCGCGTTCGGCCACGAAGGCGTGGAACAGCTTGGTGATGCCTTCGCAGTGGAGCGATTCGTCGCGCACCGACCACGAGACGATCTGGCCCATGCCCTTCATCTTGTTGAAGCGCGGGAAGTTCATCAGCATGGCGAAGCTGGCGAAGAGCTGGAG
>NZ_JAIEPN010000165.1 GCF_019748365.1 Novosphingobium sp. | reverse complement strand
GGTGGTGGGGCATGCCCCACCACCAGCAGCACCTAAATCTCCACCGAAAATTACACCACGAGCGCGGACGCTAACCTGGGACTGGAAATAATCAGCTGCAATGGCGGCGACATGCGGCTGGAAGAAAATGGCATCTCCCCCCTGTCCGCTGAATATGCGCGTCGCCCCGAATGTGTCGGCTAAATCTGACGATAGGCGGTCGGCCAGCACGTCCAACCCGTAGACGGCCGGCTCCACGGTGGGGGTTGCAGCTGGCAACTCGAGGTAGTTGAGCTGCTCGGGTGTTACGCGGGTTTCCACAAGGCCAAAGTTCCACTTCCTAGCGACGCTTCGAGCATAGGCACGTTCGTCACCGCCCGGAGACTCGGGAATGATTGTGAGTCCCTGGATGAATGGCGATTTCGGATCGTTCGCCAGGAGGCCAGCCACAATCGAAGAGTCGAGGCCGCCCGAGAGTTCAATAGTCACCCGGGAGTGACCATCCAGCCAACGCGAGACACACTCCGCGGCAAGTTTGGGAAGTTGTTCTGCTTCCTCTATCCTGCCGGCGGCGCAGAAGCGTTCGGGAGACCAGATTGTTGTTGATGCGATCCGGCTGTCCGAGCATGTCCCCAACATGCCCGGCTGAACAATCTCAATCTCGTTCAGCGCGCAGAACGATGCCGACATTTCTGTTTGGCGTATCAACTGGGCCACCCGTTCCCAGTTGATGCTGGGGCGACGGCCGATCGCTGCGATGATCTCGGATGATAGGCAATCCGTCACGATGCTGATGGCGCCAACACGCCAGGTGTAAAGCCTTTGGCCACCAGAGGGCTCGCGGTACCAGGCGCAGCCCCCAGAATGACGGTCGATGCAAAAGAGAGTGTATCTACCCCAGAGGCTTTCGCTGACCGTTACAGCCGCAGCTTTGGGTCGATCACCCTCGAGCGACTGCACGGTCTCCTCCAAGGTTTTATGCTTCCTGGGAAACGCTTCGCCAAGCAATGCGACGCCTTGATCTGGAGATATGAGGAGGGGCAACGCTTTCTCGGCAAGCAATGTAGCTTGCGGGCTGTGCATCACGGGACGCATGTCCGCACATTTGCCTTGTAGACGAAGGGTTGCAGCTCTTTTTTCTTCAAGCGCTTGGCAGCCTGCGTTCATTGCGACGATCGCACAGAACGAGGCCTGCTCAGAAGCGGGCAATGACAGTGTACCAGCAGACATGATCGACACTGTCGTTGAGCACGCGCGAGTTCCATTCCACCCAGCAATGGGCTTCGAAAGGATGCGTTCGAACGCCGAATACCAGCTCAGAAGGAATACGTAGCAGACGCAGGAAGTGAAGTAGAAGCAGCGATTGGACGAGGCATCTGCCGGTTCGAGGTATGAAAATCCGCAAACTCTCGAACCATCGGACAATACCTGCCATGCGCTCGGGCGAAAATTCGGATCGGTTGCCACAGCTGAATGCTTGGCTAGCCAGGGCTTTGGTCGAGCGATAGTAGGAAGCGAGGGTCAAGAGCACCGCCAGTGCAAACGCCAGCAGCATCCACCCCTTGTAGAGGCTGTTGGAGCGTGCTGGCTCGGGCAATGGCAGAACGTGGATCGAGTCGGCCTGTTCCCAAGGTTCAGCTGCCATCTGAACCAACCGGTTTTCCAGCAGCTCCTGCAAGATCGGATCGGCAGGGTCATGGTCCTTGCCCTCCAATGCGGCAAAAACGGGTCCCGCATGGCAGCTGGATAGTGCCAGATAATCATCCTGCCGCAGGTCGAGCAGGACGAGGTCCCCCGCGACATCGGCAATTCGGACATGGTCAGATGGTCTGATGGGCATGATCGAGAAGCGGGGCGGCGAGGCCGCCACCCCGTTCCAAGGTCAATTGTAGGAGAGGATCGGCAGGAATTCTTCCTGCTGGCCAGCCGTGACGATGGCCTTGGTATCGCGCCGGATGCTTCCGAGACGGATCAGCTTGGGTTGAGTGACATTCATCATTTCAGCCTCCTTTGTTGAAATGCCGCGTTTGCGACAATGTCATTGAAGGCTGCATGCTTGATCTACTCAAATCATATTCAGAATATATTCTCGCGCGCTGACATCGATGCGCTTGCCGACGCCGCGATATCCATCGTCGATCGCATTCGGCGGCGATAGAAGCGCGCAACATTCAAGACGCACTGTCGCTGGTCACAGCTGGCCAGCCAATGCACAAACTCGCCTTGCGCGCGATCTACCTCGCCGAACATGGCTTTTTCCACTGCTGCAAACGGAGCCAGCCGATCATCGACATTGGCTGCAACCAAGCAGAGCGCAGAGTTCGCGGTCAGCGATGCGATCGTCACCAGGAGTTCGCCGGCGCATCCGCACGGAAGCTCTGCACCCGTACCGTAGCGTTGCCTGTCGAGCGATGGCAGATTGATCGATCGCATTGCAGACACCGCCAGCATGGACGCTAGTGAGTACAGATCACGAAGGTCGACTGGATCAACGGGCGGTACAAAATACCCCATGGCGCGGCGATCAATCAGCAGGCCTTGACCTGCCAGTCTCGACAGCGCTTCGCGGACTGGAGTAGCGCTAATGCCCAACACAGAGACAACATCTCCTGCCTGGACCCTGGATCCAGGCATGTAGTCCCCGTTTCGTAGGCGATAATGTAGAAACGCGTAAGCCTGCTCAAACGCAGGCGGCTTGGACAGGGCCATAGTGATCTCCCTTGCTTGGACTGGAATGTCCATTGTGGCATGAGCGAATCACAAGTCTCTGTCTTGATCAGGCAAGCAGCCGTAGTAGGCACATCATCCAAAATTGCGGTATGGAATATTCCTTGTCCTGCCGATATTTACCCTCGAATTTACGTTTTTTCGAGATAAGTTGCGATTTCAGAACCAAAATTATGGCGGACTATTTCAAACTTTGAAAATAGCACGCTCTCGGCTATCATCAGCGCTTTACATCGTGGTCCTAATATCCTTCGGGTCAGACAAGGCAGGTGGACGGATGGAAGAAAAATCGGAAGACAGCTTGCCCGAGAATGCTCTGGTAGCCGAGGCACTGCGCAAGATACGCAAGGCCCGACGCCTTCGCACATCCGAAGTCGCTCGCGCGATGGGCATGCCGTTGCGATCGTATGAACATCTCGAGGCGGGCCAGGGTAAAATCACATATGATCGTCTGAAGCGGTTTGCCGAAGTGGCGAACTGCGACCCAGTGGCATTGCTGGCTGTCGTGCCGATGGGCTCTGTCGAATTTGCCGAACGCTGTGCGGACAACAAGCTGATGCATATTGTCCTGCTTGCTCTGCGCGATCTCAACGAAGATCTGGGTCCGGATATCGTTTATCTGCAGTCACGCACCATCATCGGCGGCATTACACGGCTTTGCCGTGATTTGGCGGAGCATGTCCGGAAGCGAGATACTTTCGCAGAAAACTGGTTGGAGGCGAAAGCTCCGAAGATGGTCCGGCAAGCCGCACAGCCTGTTCGATCGAATTTCAAGCCAAAGGCTTCCTGAACGCGCTCTTACCGGAACACATGGCGGGCGTCGCCCCTTGCTAAGGTGCCCTCAGGCTTTCTTTCGACCCCGCCCCGCATTTGGGCTGCGGCCGAGACCAATCGTCTTGGCAAGTTCACGGCGTTTTGCCGCATAGGCCGGGGCGACCATGGGATAATCTTTAGGCAGACCCCAACGCTCACGGTACTCGTCCGGTGTCATGTTGTACTGCACGGCGAGGTATCGCTTGAGCATCTTCATTTTCTTGCCATCCTCGAGGCATACGAGATAGTCGTTCTTGACAGATGAGCGGATCGACACAGCAGGATGCGGTCGTTCCGCGACTGGTGCCGGCGCCTCTGTCGTCGACAATCCCGCCAGCGCAGCATGGACGCTTCCAATAAGATTAGGGATATCAGCCAAGGCAACGCTGTTATTTGCGACATGTGCGGCAACGATATCCGCCGTGAGGGTGATCAAGTGTTCTTCGGGCTGATCGTTCATGTGCATGCCTTCGACTTTTGTTCCAATTGGAGTCGGTCTAAGCTATCATGATGCGATAGACGACGCCTTTTTTAGCAATTGATCGAAAAACTGTGGAAACGTCCTCGCCGTTCCAGACTGTCTTTCCGTGAAACGGTCAAGAAGAAGCCACCTGTGGCCCTTCGTGACCTCCTGACCGCGGTGACATCACTGAGCTCGAACCATCATCCCATGCACGGATCGCCGTTTGACCAAAAAAGCGGGAGCCATAGCCCTTGAATCCATTGTTGGTGATTTGCTCGCCAATGCCCGAGAAAGCATCATCGTCTTGTGTTTATCGTTGACAGAGTATCTGAATCCGACGCCCACAAGTTGTGTTTGCCGATTTCATGCGCGCGTCAAAGATTGCCCGATGGTGCGGGCTCAATTGCCCCAGGTTCTTTGTCCGTTTCCACGCTGAACGGATCTGCTCGCTGCTTTTCCATGCTATGTGGGGAGGCATGCCTCTTGTTCATGAGCTTATCGGCAAGCCATTGGTCGATATGCTGCCACATGGCCCGAATGTTGGCGGGGCTCCGGACGACATGCCCTTCACCCCAGAAGCGAAGGAGCGAGACGTCCTTTCCCTCGCGGTAGAGCCCTGAAAACATCCTTTCAGCACCTTGCAGCGATACAGGGTCAAGATCACCGTGGATCAGAAGGACTGGCGAGGCGATATGGTGCAGCGAGAAATAGGGGCTGTTACGGATGTACCGGTCGGGCTGGTGCCACGGCGCTGCTCGCAGGCCCGCCTGACCAAGCTCCGCCCATCCATAAGCGCTGCCAAGCGGATAGCCCTGTTCAAGGCCCACAGTGTCATAAGGCAGCAACGACCCATGTTGTAGAAAGAGATCAGGCACCGCAGCGGCAGCGATGAAGGCCCGGAAGCGCTTGCTTCGGCTGGCAGTAAGTAAGGCGGTATAGCCTCCGAAGCTGTGACCGAAGACTGCAATCCGGTCCCTGTCGATGCGACCGGACGCAACTGCGCGATCGGTTGCTGCCTCGATCTGGTCAACCAATCCCTCGGCTGGCTCGCCAGAAAATCGGTCATGGCGCAGGCTGGGCAGAAGCACGGCATAACCCAACTGCAGTGCCAGCAGGGGATTTGCGACACTGACTACGGAGTCGGGTGTGATCGGCGGTCCGCTGACCCTGGCATATTGTGCGCCCGGATAGGGTATGATCACCATCGGAACACGCTCGCCAGGCCTTGCATGTACAGGCAACAGCAGCCAGTCGACGCGATCCGGCACCTGCGATGGCAATGCTATGGCCTCCGGGGGTTCGACGTTTTCCAGATGGCCATTGATCGTGTCGAGCAGCTCCGGTGCCCTGTTCGTGCCTATGCGCCATAATTGGCTGGCACCGCTACCGGTTCTGGAAACCGCCAGTCCCTTGCCGCTTTTGGCAGAGAAAAGGAGCAGGCGGCTTGCGCGCAATGGCAGCTTTGCCGTTAACACCCTTCTGCCATTTGGCGTGATGGCTGCTGCTTCCTGTGTCCTTTGCACCCAGAAGCTGCGATCGCTGGCTGGTACAATGGCTCGGTAGCGCTCGGTTATGCCTGTATCGAACGTCTCTTCAAAAGGCTGGTCGAGGTGCGCTGCACCACCGATCAGTTGTTCGGGCTTGCCGCCAGGGGATATTCGCCACAGCCCGGAAGAACAGGGCACCAGAAGCGCGCGTCCATTGCTCGCGATTTGCAGAGCGGAACATGGTAGCGTTTCCTTCGGTGCCCCGGCATCGCCCGGTTTGGACCATATCGGTTGGCCGTCCTTTGCTCTGAGCAGCATCCGAGGTATTCCCTGGTGCCACCCGGCGCGGACCATCCTTGCCCCGCTGTCATTGTCTGCAACCCAAGGCTCACTCGTCTTATCGGTGAGCGCGACGACCGAGCCTTTGTCCGGATCGATGCGTATGAACTGGCCTTGGGGCGACTGCGCGGAACCGACCGAGACGACCAGCGCGGAACTCCGGTCCGACCATGCCAAGAGCCCGGGTAGGATATCGCATGTTGGGCAGGGTTGTATCACTTGGCCGTCGGCCAGCGATATCAGCCGGACGCGATGGTGCCTTGGACGCGCGCTGGGGGAAACCGGTTCTGCTGGGGCCGGCGCAGCATCTGACGTTTCCTCGAGCAAGGCGAGCCAGTTTCCGTCGGCTGAAACCGCCAGATCGACGATCTGGCCCCTGGCGAGAAGGCGTTGGCCATGGCTCGCAAGGTCTAGCTCCATTACGTGGCGATGGGAGCGCTGGCCAGACGGGTTTATGGATTTGCTGGTAGTCAAGCTCATGCCCGGGATCTGACCGGACGCTGTGCGCTGCCATAGGACGGGAAGCCTGCGCTGCAATCTGTTGCCCGAATCGAGAGGATAGGCAATTTCGTCTGCCTCGCTGGCCAGGACGATCAGCCGGCTGTTTCCGCGCCAGATGGGCACCGGATTGAGCAGGGCAGGGACTGGATTGATATCGAGCCATCGGACCGATCGATCGGCGGTGCGTACGATGCCAAGAGACAGTTTGTCTGTTTCCAGCCGGAACACGGTCAGGTGCTGCCCGTCGGGAGACAGGCTGCCCGCCCAGTAGCCAGCATCAGGATCTTGTTCGAACAGAAGCTCTGGTGGCCTTCCGTCTTTCAAATCCACTTTCCATATCTGGCCCAGCATCCGCTTGTTGAAGACATCGAAGCCATAGGCCGCAGCGCTGTCGTAAGGCCTGAAGCGCTCGATTACCGCCCATTGGCCGTCAGGCGAGAGCTGGGCTTTGCCATAGCTTTGCAGCTTGAGCATATCTTCGATCTGATAGGGCTTAGTCGCTGCTGGACCTGCCGCCAGCAGGCACAGCGCAGCAATCCATGAAACACGCATGGCTTGTCCTTCATCGAAATGGGAAGATGGCTAGGTTCGGCGCGCGACTACCACTGCTTCTTGATCTGGAGGGCGATGAACCTGCCAAGCACATCGGCATTTGCTGGATCGTAGCCGAAACCCAGCGACCGATCGACAAAAGGCGGGTCGCGGTCAAAGACGTTTTGTATCGTCAGAGCTGCGCTGAGACCCCTTGCCAGGCCTGTTTTGTCTGCCGAGGACAGTCTCAGCTGAAGGTCGATGCTTGTCCATGCGCTGATCGGACGCGAAGGAAGGCTGATATTGTCCGTATAGGGACCGACATGGTTCAGGGCCAGGTTGACCCCAAGCTCGTGCCAAGACCAGTCCGCTGTCGCCCGAAGCCGGAAATCAACCGGATTGCCGAGGGTGCCAACCCTCTCGATCAGCGGGGATACTGGCGTGATCTGGTCCTTGAAATCGACCAGAATTGCTGCACTGGCACTGAAAGCCAGTCGGTGCTCGCCAATGCTGACCCGGTAGCGGGCAGCGAGGTCGAACCCGCGGATGTCCACACGCGCCGAATTCACGAACCGTCCGTCGACGATGGCGCTGAAAACCGTAGGATTTATCGTCGGCTGGATGGTCGAGTTCGGGTTGCCTATCAGGGCGATCACCCTTCCTCTGTCTTCGGAATTGGCGACCGGATCGATAAAGGTCACGAAGGGAGCAAAAATGGGATTGGTAAGTGCCTGGAGGATGTTTTCGTTTGCAGGCTGACCGATGCGGTCTCGAAACTGCGTCTGAAAATAGCTGGCCTCGAGCGACAGGCCTGGCATGCGTGGTGGCGCCACCGTGGCGCTGATGGTCAGCGATCGTGCGGATTCAGGTTCAAGATCGGCATTGCCTCCCCCAAGCGAGATGACCTGTCGGTTCCCACCACCTATGGCTGGCAGCTGGGTATTGGATATGCGGAAGGCATCGCGCACCTCCAGCAGAGCGGGGGCACGAAATGAGGTGCCAGCGCTTGCCCGGAGGAGAAGACCTGCGACTGGCTGCCACGAGAGGCCAAGCTTTGGATTGATCGTCGTCCCAAAATCCGAATAGTGCTCGGCCCGGACAGCTGCCGACAGGTTGAGCCGCTCGATACCCGGTGCGGCATTGTCGGGCCCAACAATGGGCGCGGCAATCTCGGCAAATGCCGATGCAACCCAACGATCAGCATCGACGGGTGTGCCCGGAGCCGGCGATCTCCCGGAAATAAAGCTGAGCGTGTCGCGAGAGAAGTCTTCGCGCCGCGCCTGAACGCCCAGCGCAATCTTGATGGCACCGCCCGGACCATCACAGAGGGTCCCGTCAGCCGTGATGCTGCCATTGAGCAGGCCGTTTTTAAAGCGCTCCTCGATAAAGCCGCTCCCAATGAAGTCGAGTACGGCAGCCGTGTTGCTGCGTCCCTGTCCGAAAGGATTGAAGAAGCCATCACGCGCGGTGCTGAATGATGTCAGCGGATCGTCGGGAGTGGTACCGAGCGCCTCGTTCAATGCGGTCGCGTTGAGGATATTGTCATTGCGGCGATAGTCGCTCTGCCGCGCCAGTGACACAAACCCGTCAAGCTGCCAGTCGCCGCCGAGTTCGGCGCGGATACCGCCGGTCATCGACCAAGCTTCGACATTGCCGCGCGTCTCAAGGGGGCCAAGATCCTTGTCGAACAGATAGGCAATGTTCGTGACCGACGTTCCGTTGGGCGAGACGAAGAAAGGGTTTGCCCGTGTGACGGACATGACTGTCAGTGATGGTTGGGCGAGGTGACGAAAAGCGCGGTGGGTGTATCGACCCTCGGCATAGGCTGTCACCCCATTGGTCAGCTCCTGCTCGCCTGTAATGTAGACGCTGTGACGGGTTTGCTGAGGAAGCAGATCGACCTGTTCGCGGGGACTCGAGAGGTTCTGGCCTGGGGTCAGGCTTGCTGGCGACAGCCCTATGCCGTTCTGACCGGCTGGAATGGCAAAGGCTGGGACAAATGTTCGCCGGACTGGGTCCAGCGCTACAATGGTGCCAGGCGAGGCGAAGAACAGCCGATAGTCATTGCCACCTAGAGACCGCAGGTCCGCCGACCGTGTATAGGCGCGCGATGCTGCGTTCAGAGCCTCGCGACGCTGAAACTCATAGGCTGCAAGCACATGCCCTGTGTCCCAGCGTGTGGTTAGCGTCCGCGCTCGTGGTGTAATTTTCGGTGGAGATTTAGGTGCTGCTGGTGGTGGGGCATGCCCCACCA
>NZ_JAIEPN010000070.1 GCF_019748365.1 Novosphingobium sp. | reverse complement strand
TGGCTCGCGCCCGCGAGGACCAGATCTACCGGATCGACCATTTCCTCGGCAAGGAAACGGTCCAGAACATCATGGTAGCGCGCTTCGGCAACACCTTGCTCGAATCTGTCTGGAACAACCGTTACATCGATCACGTCCAGATCACGGCCGCAGAAGCCGTAACCATCGGCAGCCGTGGCAAGTTCTACGATGCCACCGGCGCGCTGCGTGACATGGTGCCCAACCATCTGTTTCAGCTTCTCGCCATGATCGGCATGGAGCCGCCGGTAAGTTTCGATGCTGCGGCGATCCGCACCGAGAAAGCGAAGGTCATCTGTGCTATTTGCCCGATCGACCCCCAGGAGGCCATTCGCGGCCGATATGGCACCGGCGCGGTCGCGGGCGAACCAGTTTCTGCCTACCTCACGGAGCCCGCTGTCGATCCACTCAGTCGAACCGAGACATTCGTCGCAATGAAGGTACACGTCGAAACCTGGCGTTGGACGGGGGTCCCTTTCTACCTGCGCACGGGCAAGGCGCTGGCGGCGCGCGATACCGAGATCGTGATCCAGTTTCGGGATGTACCGCTCTCTCTTTTCAGGGAGACGGTGGTCGACCGGCTCCCGCCTAACCGGCTCGTCATCCAAATCCAGCCTGACGAGGCAATCAGCCTCGAATTCGTGGTCAAACAGCCAGGCCCCGCAGTGAACACGGCGCCGGTCAGCATGGATTTCAGCTATGCAGACCATTTTGAGCTCCAACATCAGACTGGCTACGAGACACTGCTCTATGATGTGCTGACTGGCGACCAGACGCTTTTCCAGCGGGCCGACCAGATCGAAGCCGGATGGCGCGCGGTGCAACCGCTGCTCGAAATGTGGCAGCAGGGTTCGCCCGAGGAATATCCTGCAGGCAGCGCCGGCCCCGAAAGCGCCGACGCGCTGATGCATCGCGCGCACCGGCGCTGGCACCGTCTGGGATGAGCGGGCGCATACGCCTCCTTGTGTGTGACATCGACGGTACGCTGGTCCGCGATGACAAAAGCCTGTCGGACGGCGTGATCGCCGCAGTCGAACGGGTCCGGAACGCTGGTCTTGCAATGAGCCTGATCAGCGCCCGTCCCCCAAGCGGCATGTTGTGGATCGCGAAAAGGCTGCAAATCTCCGATGTCATGGGCGCATTCAACGGAGGAACAGTCATGCGCCCCGACGGAAAGATAGTATTGGCTGAGCATATCGAGCCAAACTGTGCGGCGCGGGCGATTGCCTTATTGGACCACCCAGCGGTCACCCTGTGGTTGTTCGCCGACGGCCATTGGTTTGCCCAAACGATCGACGAGGTCTACGTCCCTCTTGAACGGCATGCCGCCAACATTGAACCAGTGCTCCGGAGCCATTTTAACAGATTGCTGGCACGGGTTGACAAGATCGTTGGAGTCAGCGGCGACCGCGAGCTTCTGGCCCGCCTCGACAAAGAAATTTCATCCGCACTTGGCGCGGCGGCAACGGTCGGCCGTTCCCAACCCTACTATCTCGACATCACGGCGCCCGGTGCCAACAAGGGCGATGGCCTTTCTGCATTGGCTGGTGCAGCTGGAGTGCCGCTCGACGACGTCGCTGTAATCGGTGACCAACGCAACGATATGCCGATGTTTGCGCGTGCCGGCCTGTCGATCGCGATGGGGCAAGCACCGGCTGCCGTCCGCACGGCCGCAAGCCTAGTGACCCTTTCGAACGAAAAGGATGGCGTTGCCCATGCCATCGACTCGTTCATCTTGGCCAAGGTCGTAAGGTGAGCCACCGGCCGCCTCTGGTTCAATCGTCGTGCTGGGCACATTTCACGCGACCGGAGGGAGCTGAGCTCGGCCGTTCCGCGGACCATGGAACACGGAATTCGTTTGGCCCGCACCGAATGGGCTATTCCCGATGACGAGGAAAACGCCCAAGCGACCACCACTGCCCGCGTCGGGCAGGCTTCCGATAGGATTTCTCAGATGAAGCGCCTCATCGCTTTCGACCTCGACGGCACGCTTGCCGAGAGCAAACAGCCGATCAGCCAGGCGACTGCCGAGTTACTCAGTGCATTGCTCGGTGTCGCAACCGTTGCGGTGATCTCGGGAGGCGACTGGCCGCAATTTGAGACTCAGGTCGTCTCTCGCATGCCCCGCAGCGCGGCTCTCCAGAACCTGTTCATCCTGCCGACCACTGGGACCAAGCTCTATCGTTTCGACAATGGCTGGCAGGCGATTTACGCTGACATTTTCACGCCCCATGAGCGCCGCCGTATCGGCGAAGCGATTGATGCCGCTATTGACGGAAACCAACTCCACGAGAAGCAGATTTGGGGCGATCGGGTGGAAGACCGCGGCAGCCAGATCACCTTTTCCGGGCTCGGTCAGCTCGCGCCACTTGCGGCCAAGACGGCTTGGGATCCAGACTTCGCCAAACGCAAGCTGCTCCAGTTGTCACTTCGCCGCATGCTGCCGGATCTGTCCGTGAACATCGGCGGGTCGACCTCAATCGACATCACGCGCCAGGGCATCGACAAGGCCTACGGCATGCGCAAGCTTGCCGAACATACAGGCATTCCCTTTTCAGCCATGCTGTTCTTCGGCGATGCAATCTATCCAGGCGGCAACGATGATCCTGTCCGCGAAGCGGGAATCGACACAATTGCTGTACGCGATCCTGCCGAGACCAACACTGCTCTTCTCGCACTCATTGCTTTCACAAAGCCGTAGAGTTCGAGAATGCATCCGCGCAATCTGCGGTTAGACCCATGGAGATAAAAGGCCTTGGCGGATCAAACTCAAGTCACGTTATAATATTGGAAATTGTAACAATTTCAATCATGCGCGAGTGGAATTTCAGCAAGAACCAGCCAGGATCTGATCCTTTGGTGAACGATGGGCACACTATTATGATGAACAGACTTCGCTCGTTTCTGCTTCTGCCGCTTTTTGAAGCATTTGGGCGGCGCACTTGCGTCATGTGGGCCCAAAAGCTTGTGCATTTCAGTATTCTCGGGCGTCGCCTAGCCATCTGGAATGTGCGTAGCCACACAAATTTGTCAACACCCACGCCTCTCCTAATGCGGCAAACTCTAGTGGTCTTTCTCCTGGCCGGAAGCTCAATCAGTCCCCTGATGGCAAAAATCAGGAACGAAACGCCAGAAAATGCCAAAATCGACATGGAAGGTGTCTGGGCATTCAATGGACGCTCTGAGTGCAAGGTTGGCAACGCATGGATATTCATGTCCGACGGAAGCTACAGTGAGATTATGCTGCCCGATTTCACAGCGCAGGGTAATGGCAAATGGGCCCTGCGAGGGAACACGTTATTCTACTCATTGGCATTGCCGAAGGGATCAATTGCAGGGCCGTTAACGAAGCGCATGGATATAATTGAACATAGTCCCAAACGGATTGTTGCCATTACCGGACGAAGGGTCCGGCATGTAATGCACCGATGCCCTTGATCCCTGCATGAGCATTATATCTCGATTTCAGAAGAAAAACTCGTTCCTAGACGGAAAGTTATAACCTAAATGGCCCGGCAATGCCGGTGATAACGGGGGAGTTTGATGGACAGCATTCTCATCGAGGCTATCCACTGGATCACGCGTGCGATAGAAATCACGGGTACGGCGATCATTGTCGTCGGTGCGGGTTACTCGCTTCTCAGCTTCCTACTGAGAGCGGCAAAAGGCTTGATCGATGAAGGTTCTGTTGGAAGTTTCCGCTCAAATCTGGGAGAAGCCATCCTCTTGGGTCTCGAGTTCCTGGTTGCAGCGGACATAATCAATACCATAGCTATTCAGCCAACGCTGAACAGTTTGGCCGTTCTTGCGGGCATTGTGCTTATAAGGACATTTCTGAGCTTCTCTCTTGAAGTTGAGATTAAGGGCCGTTGGCCTTGGCAAAGGGCAACAGGAGTCCAGCGCGATGACTGAATAGCAGTTCGGTTTTAGCACATGCACCCAATCACACAGCCGTCGCTCTACCGCCAGCGTATCCATCGGCCGCTCCGTGCCCCACTTTTTGGGTTTCACGGACACTACGTATATCAGCCAGTTTGAGGAGTCGTCCATCAGGGACATCGCGGCTCGCCAAATTATCGCCGGTCGTTTTTCAACGGAGGAAAGATCATGATGAAAAGTCGCACTTCCTATCTTTATTCGCTGGCATTGATAGGCGGCGTTCTTCTGTCTCCCAGCCTTGCTGCGGCCCAGAGCCAAGGAACAGGACAGGCCTCAACCCAGCCCCCCATGTCTCCCAACGGCAGTGCAATGCCGTCCGGTGGGATGATGGAAGGTCATGACGCGATGCCCGGCATGCAAGGCGGCATGCAAGGCGGCATGCAAATGCCTAAACCCGTTATGGCACAGGACAAGTCAGGATGCTGCGCCAAGAAGATGAAAACTATGGGAAGGTCGAAGCACAGCCCCAGACATCGCAGGCACGCCAAGCCGGCCGCCGCAAAGCCTGCACCGATGCCCGCCGACAAGCCAATGCCCATGCAGGACGATATGTAAGAGTATCAGCATGAAGCGTCCGCTCCATCAAATCACTACTCACCGAACTCTCTGGAGTCGGATTGGCTACCGGGTTCTGATCGCACTGACGGTGATGTTCACATCACCGTCGGTCGTGGCGCAAACCGCTGACGAGCACGCTTCGCATCATCCAGGCGGAGGCGGGGCAGCTCCAGCCATGCCTGCCGCAGCCAGCGGCACCGACATGCCTGCAACACAACCCATGGGAGGCTCGGGCACTGACCCAATGGCCGCCATGATGAAGCAGATGATGTCACCGTCGGCCGGATCTGCCGGGCCGGGAGGTATGGGTGGCACAGCCGCGCCCTCCGGCTGTTGCGGGCCAATGGGTGCCAAACCCTTCTACCCCTCGCTGATGCAATGGCCAGCGCTGACCGACGAAGCGCGGCGGGCCGTTCGAGCCGAAGCGCTAAAGCGCCTCGGCTCGGGGACCGAAGTGTTGACTGCCGAGCAATCCCGACTCCATTACGCGCTTGCGTCCAACGACTTCGTAGCTGCCGGTGACGCCATCAAGGGGGCTCGCGAAGGCCTTGCCCAAGCCGACAGCGGCGTGAGCGCCCTCAAGGGACTGGAGGAAGGCAAGGCACCCCGCGAGATCGCTCTCACATGGTTCAAGAACCAAAATGGAATAGGCGGAGCTGAACAAATGGCGACGGATAGCGGCCTTTCCTGGTGGCACATCATTGGAATGGTACTGCTCGCGGCGGCACTCCTTGCCGCCCTGCTCTTGCGGCAGGCTCGGCTTCGTCGCATCGCGAGCCTTGTCGAGCGACTGATGCCAGGGTCGCCCACAGCACAAACTGCAATTGGCGCTCCGGCTGCACCCACAGCGATGGCACAGCCCGCTGTTCTCGCAGGCATGCCACAGTTGTCTGCCGAGACTAATGCTCCGCCGCCCGCTCAACGCCCTTGGAAGGGGGTGCTGCGCATCAAGGCGATCTTCGACGAAACGCCGAACGTGAAAACGTTCCGCTTAATGGAGGCGAACGGCGGTCCCATCCCGTTCACTTTCCTGCCGGGGCAATACGCAACAATCACTTCGGAAATCGACGGACAGAAAGTCCGTCGATCCTACACGATCTCATCATCCCCCACCCAGCGCGACTATATCGAACTCACGATCAAGCGTGAACAATATGGCCTGGAGTCGCGTCATCTTCACGATCATGCCGATACCGGCGATCTCCTTGAAATATCTGCCCCCGCCGGCAGGTTCTTCTTCACGGGGAAGGAAGCCGCCGGCATCGTTCTGATCGCCGGCGGCGTTGGCATCACGCCAATGATGAGCGTTCTGCGAAGTCTCACAGACCGGTCCTACGAGCACGACATTTTTCTACTTTACGGCGTGAATACACCAGAAGATCTCATTTTCCGCGATGAGTGCGATCATCTGGCACGTCGCCATCCCAAGCTTCACGTCGCGTATACCGTCGCCAAAGCCGAAGGCACCGATTGGCAAGGCCAGGTGGGCTACATGACGGCAGATTTCATAGCGGCCTCGGTACCCGACATTGCGAAACGACGAGTCCACTTGTGCGGCCCACCCCCCATGATGGCTGCAGTGAAAGAAGCGCTCGCGCAGCTCAAAGTCCCATCAGACCAGGTTAAAACCGAAGAGTTCGCTCCGCTCAAGGGTGGCCCAGTCATGGAAGCCGAACCCTCGGAACCTGTTGCGACACCGGCATTCACCGCTGATCAGGCCGTGCCGATCCCGTCTGCACACGCCACCATCACATTCTCAAAGTCCGGCAAGGCAGGCCCCCTCGCGCCGGACCAGTCGGTGCTCGAAGCCGCCGAGGCGATTGGCGTAGCGATTGATTATGATTGCCGAGCTGGCACCTGCGGTCGGTGCAAAGTGCCACTCCGCCAGGGTCAGGCAACCATGGAGGTCGAGGACGCGCTCGCCGCGGATGAGAAGGCAGCGGGAATCATCCTCGCCTGTCAGGCAAAATCGACCGGTGACCTGGTGGTGGAGGCCTGATGACCGAAACCGAAAAAATCACGGTCGGAGGCCTGGTCAGTGTGCTAACGCTGATCGTCCCCGGATTTCTTATCCATTCCGCGCCCCGCTTCCCGGGCAGCCTTGCCGGGAGCATGTTCGGGATCGCCGCCGCGCTTCTGTTCCTGCTCCTGCTGTCCTACACGGCGGTGAAGCGGCAGGCCTGGATCAAGGAGCGGACCAAAGGCTCCATCTCGCTTGGGGCGCTAATGGGGTTTCACGTCTACGCCGGCGCAATCGGGGCATTGCTCGGCATCATTCACTCCGGCCACAAGTTTCAGAGTCCGCTCGGTGTGAGCCTTGTGATATCGATGCTCGCGGTCGTCGCGAGCGGATTCATCGGGCGATATTATCTTGCGCAGGTCAGCCAGGATCTCCGGCTTCAGCAAAAAGAGCTCAAGCTGCTTCGCGACCGCTACGATGGGTTGGCCACAGTTTCCGTAGTCTGGAATCGCGAAAGCGTCATCGACCCGTCAGGACTTAGTCTCGATCATCTGCTCGGTGCCATTTCGGATCTCGAATTTACAATAATGGCACGGGATGCGATCAAGCGCACCCTCGCGCGGTGGACGGTGTTCCATGTCGCGGTTGCGATTGTGATGTATGGCCTGATGGCATTGCACATTTGGGGCGGCTACTATTACGGCCTTCGGTGGCTGCCGTGAAGCGAACCACAATCCTTTACCTGGTGCTTGCGACGATCGCGCTGCTCGCAGCCATCGTGGTCTCCTTCACAGTCTACCGTTCGGGAAGCACTGCGCTACCCCAATGGTCATCGGCAGTCCGTCCCGGGCCCTTGTCGAGCGCCCACGCATTGCTCGAAGGCAAATGCGAGAGCTGCCATACTCCCAACCAGGGCATCAAGGCCGAAACCTGTATCGCATGTCACGCCTCTGCGCCTGAACTCCTGATGAAACCCGCGACCGCCTTCCACGCCAACCTAAAGGAGTGCGGGGGTTGCCACATCGAGCATCAGGGCCGCACTCTTCGTCCGGTCAGGATGGATCACCTGGTCCTCGAGAAGATTGCGAAGCGCGCTACAGGGCAAGTTGCAAAACTCGACTGCCAATCCTGCCACACGCCTCGGGATATCCATAAGGGATTCTTTGGACCTGAGTGCGCAAGCTGCCACACTACGGCAAGCTGGAAAATCAGCGGCTTCTTGCATCCAAGTCCGAAATCGACCGAATGCTCACAATGTCACAAGGCACCGCCGAGCCATTACATGATGCACTTCGAGATGATGGACAAGATGATCAGCGGCGAAAAACGGGCGCGCGTTGATCAGTGCTTCAGCTGTCACCAGACCGACTCGTTCAACAACATCAAGGGCGTCGGTATGGTCAAGGTGCATTGAGCGATCATTTCGCAAAGATAATTTGGCGCTTCGTGACTCTGTGGCCCAAGCAATGATCGGTTTTTACACCACCGGCGCGCAGCGTACTTTGAGCCCGTTCGCCAAGATTGCGCAATGAACTGCGATCAGACAATCCATGAGACGCAACGGGACGAGCCGCTTGAGCGCGCGTCGAACACATTCACCCTGGCAAGTTCACGACGACCAGGCCGTGGGTATCCGAATCAAGCTAAGATCGAGACAGGTTCGGTTATCGACGGGATTAGGTTTGACGCACGCGCTGAAGCGCCCCGCCGCACAAGAAATTTCGCTAAGCTCGCCAAGTTCGAAGCCAATGAGACCAGATCCGTACCCAATGCAAAGACGGCTCCGACCATTAGATTATGGGCGAGCCAGAACGGTGCGCCAACGAGAAACAGACCCTTCATTCGCGAAGTCGAGGTTTGCAATCGCGCAAGGCTGCCCAACGAGCTGCCGGTAAGCGCCAGAGCGGACGGGATGCCATGCCACGTCACAACAGAAAGAAAGACCAACAAAATGAAACTCGCTCCATAGAGCCTTGTAACCACGTAGCGATCTCGCACCGATGCAGAGATGAGGAGTTGTGAGCATGAAATGAGGCACGCCATCGCAGCTGTGGGAGAACCTAGCGTAAGAAAATAGAGCGTGAATGCGGCAGCACCCACGCTCTGGATTTTGACCACAGTTCGATAATTACTGAAAAATGGCCAGCCGATGATGCACAAAAGTGCCAAGCAACCTGAAGCGGTAGCAATCATGACCGACGCAGCGCGGTTCTTCCGAATTTAATCTGCATAGTGCGCTCAGCTCTCTCTTTTGTCATAGCAGAAGCATGAAGGATCAATGTTAATTACGCTTCAATTTACTTCTCAGTAGAACTACAGTAAGCATACGCCGAAGGCCGTGACGCGGTTCGAACAGGCTGCGATTTCGTGCAGATTGGTGCACCAATTCCAATGCAGGAGGCGATCGCCGCGCGCTGGCCGCTGCGGTCAGAACCGCAAAATAGCCACGACTTACGCCCGAGGGGCACGCAGCGCAGCGACCTTTCGGCAGCGTTGTTCGAGAGGCAGACCCTGCCATCGTTGAGGAAGCGGGTTAACGCGTTCCAGCG
>NZ_JAIEPN010000127.1 GCF_019748365.1 Novosphingobium sp. | reverse complement strand
GTCTAGCAGGACTGGCCCATTTTTAATCCGGTGCTACCGGCCGATCCGTGGCCCCTTTTATTCCCGGTGTTCTCATGACAGTACGGTTCGGTCACTAACGAGATGATCGCTTGCTTTGCCGGTGTCAAGTGAATAAGTGTACGGAATGGTCACTAGCGAGACATTGGCCAAGGGGAGGCTGGGGCGTCAAAGCCCTGATGAACGGCGAGAAAACATCCTCGCCGTGGCAGCGCAGGCCTTTGCCCTTGAGGGCTATGGCATCACGTCGATGTCGACGATCGCCGCGAAGCTGGGCGGTTCCAAGGCTACCCTCTACAAGTATTTCACGTCCAAGGAGGAGCTCTTCCAGGCGGTCATGCAGCGCAAGTGCGAGGCGGTGATCGGGCCGCTGGAGGAGCTTGCCGACAGTTCGACAGATCCCGCGACGCTGCTCACCGCCTTCGGCAAGGTCTTCCTCAGCCGCCTGTGCCAGCCCGATGCCATCGTGATTCACCGCACCGTCCTGGCCGAGGCCGAGCGCTTTCCCGAAGTCGCTCGCACCTTCTTCGCCTATGGGCCCGAGGCGGCCTATTCGGTGCTGACGCCGGCTCTCGCCCGGTTCCATGCCGAGGGACTGATCGATTGTCCCGATCCTCGCCTTGCTGCCGAGCACTTCCTCGGCATGGTGCGCGGGGATATCCACCTGCGGGTCTCCAGCGGGCTGATTCCCCCGCCCGACGAAGCCGAGATCGAACGGCAGGTGCGGCATGCCGTGGGCATCTTCGTGCGAGGCATTTCGCGGCGTGACCGGCCCGCCTGATTTCTCGCGCAAGGGCCTGCTCGCCCCTTGACCGCATCCCCTCCGCGCGGGCAAACCGCACCCGCACTGTCCTCGACCGGAGAACGGGCACAAGGCTGACTAAAAGAGGAGAGGCCATGTTTTCGCACGTCATGCTCGGCAGCAATGATATCGAGCGCTCGAAGAAGTTCTACGATGCCACGTTCGCGGCCTTCGGCGGCCCTGCCGGGATCATCGATCCGGCCGGCCGACTCGTCTACATGCATAACGGCGGCATCTTCATCCTGACCAAGCCGATCAACGGCGAGGCAGCTTGCGGCGCCAACGGCGGCACCATCGGCTTTGCCATGACGCCCGAGCAGGCCGATGCCTGGCACGCGGCGGGCTGCGCCAATGGCGGCACCTCGTGCGAAGACCCGCCGGGGCCGCGCGAAGGTTCGCCCTATTACCTTGCCTACCTCCGCGATCCGGATGGCAACAAGCTGTGCGCCCTGCACGTGATCGGCAGCTGAGGCACACGGACAATGGCGCCTGATTCCACGTTCGAGACCGTTTCGACCAGCAAGGCCCATGGCGGCACGCTCGGCGTCTATCGGCACCAGTCCACCGCGACGGGGACAGGAATGACCTTTTCGGTCTTCCTGCCCCCGCAGGCGGAAAGCGGGGCCAAGCTTCCGGTTCTTTTCTATCTCTCGGGGCTCACCTGCACCCACGCCAACGTGACCGACAAGGGCGAGTACCGCCGCCTCTGCGCCGAGCTTGGCCTGATCTTCGTCGCCCCCGACACCAGCCCGCGCGGCGATGGTGTGGCGGATGATCCGGAGGGCGCCTACGATTTCGGCCTTGGCGCAGGCTTCTATGTGAACGCCACCGAGGAACCCTTCGCGGCGCACTACCGCATGTGGGACTACATCGCGCATGAACTCCCCGCGCTGATCGAGGATCACTTCCCGATCGATCCGGCGCGCATGGGCATCACCGGCCATTCGATGGGCGGCCATGGCGCGCTGACCATCGGGCTGACCTACCCGGAGAAGTTCAAGTCGCTCTCCGCCTTCGCGCCGATCGTCGCGCCCGGACAGGTGCCGTGGGGCCACAAGGCGCTCGGCGGCTATCTCGGCCAGGACCGCGCCACTTGGCGCGCGCACGATGCGACAGCGCTGGTGGAAGACGGCAAGCGTCCCGCTGGCGACATCCTCGTCGATCAGGGCGCGGCGGATGGCTTCCTTGCCGAACAGCTGCGGCCCGAACTGTTCGAGGCGGCGTGCAAGGCGGCGGGTGTAAACCTGACGCTGCGTCTGCAGGACGGCTACGACCACAGCTACAACTTCATCTCGACCTTCATGGACGATCACATCCGCTGGCACGCGACGCGGCTGTAGTCTCGCAGCCCTCGCAAGGACGAGACTAATGGTCGGCTGAAAGCCGAGCTCCACCCAAATACTTCGTCATTCCCGCGCAGGCGGGAATCCAGAGCGGTTGGCGCTGGGTGGGGGCTCTGGATTCCCGCCTGCGCGGGAATGACGAGATAGGGGCTCTGCCGAGGGGGCGGTTACTTCGCCCGCACGTCCTTTGCCACCGCATCGAGCAGGCCGTTGACGAACTTCGTCTCGCGCGCGTCGAAGAAGGCGTGGGCGACATCGAGGTACTCGCCGATCACCGTGCCGACGCTGATATCGGCGCGCGCCATCAGCTCGTAGGCGCCGGCGCGCAGGATCTGCAGCATCGTGCGGTCGAGCCGCGCGATCGACCAGCCATCGGCGAGGCGGCGGGTCAGCGCGGCATCGATTTCATCGCGCCGTGCGGCGACACCGCGCACCACATCGTCGAAGAAGGCGATATCGGCCTCGAGG
Organism: Novosphingobium sp.; assembly: GCF_019748365.1. Taxonomy (GTDB): domain Bacteria; phylum Pseudomonadota; class Alphaproteobacteria; order Sphingomonadales; family Sphingomonadaceae; genus Novosphingobium. The sequence continues at coordinate 6,376 of NZ_JAIEPN010000127.1, read as the reverse complement.
TACTGGTCGTCCTCGATCTCCGCGCCGAGGCGGTGCATGTGGAACTCGTCCAGCAGCAGGTGGAGCTGGGGCTTTTCCATCTCGAGCTGATAGAGCGCCTGCACGGCGGCGAGCCGCGCGGCAGATCGATTGGGGGCCTTCGAGCGAGTCATATTCCAAGCCTCAATTCGATCGAGCGGGCATGTGCGGCAAGCCCTTCCGCCTCGGCCAGCGCCACCGCAGCCGGGCCGACGGCGCCGAGCGAGCCTTCGCCGACGCTGAGGAAGCTGGTGCGTTTCATGAAATCGAGCACCGAGAGCCCGGAGGCAAAGCGCGCGCGGCGGCCGGTGGGCAGCACGTGGTTCGGCCCGGCAACATAATCGCCGATGGCCTCGGGGGTGTAGCGGCCAAGGAAGACCGAGCCGGCATGGCGGATGCCGGCAAACAGCGCCTCGGGATCGTCCGTTGCGATCTCGACATGCTCTGCGGCCAGCGCATTGGCGAGCGCGGGGGCTTCATCGAGCGAACCCGCCACGATGATCACGCCATGCGCATCCCAGCTGGCGCGGGCGACGGCAGCGGTCGGCAGCAGCGCGATCTCGGCCTCGACCGCAGCGGCAACGGCATCGGCAAAGGCTGCATCATCGGTGATCAGGATCGCTTGCGCGGCAGGATCGTGTTCGGCCTGGCTGAGGAGATCGGCGGCGATCCACTGCGGATCGTTCCGGCCATCGGCGATGACAAGGATCTCGGAAGGCCCCGCCACCATGTCGATGCCGACGACGCCGTAAAGCTGGCGCTTGGCTTCGGCGACCCAGGCATTGCCGGGGCCAGTGATCACGTCGACCGGGGCGATGCGCTGCGTGCCATAGGCCAGCGCAGCAATCGCCTGCGCCCCGCCGACGCGCCAGACTTCATCGACACCGGCTAGGTGCGCGGCGGCGAGCACGAGCGGATTGATCTGGCCCTTGGGGGTGGGCGTGGTGACAACGAGACGGCCAACGCCGGCGACCTTGGCCGGAATGGCGTTCATCAGCAGCGAGGAGGGATAGGCCGCGCGCCCGCCGGGAACGTAGAGCCCCGCGCCATCGACCGGTTGCCACTTCGCGCCGAGGCGGACGCCGGCGGCATCCGTGTAGTCCCTGTCTTCGGGCAACTGCGCCTGATGGTAGGCACGGATGCGTTCTGCCGCGAGTTCAAGCGCGGCGCGCAGGGCAGGATCAAGCGCGTCGAAGGCTTCGCGGCAGGTCTCGGCCGGGATGCGCCAATCTTCCCCCAGATCGTGGCCGTCGAACTTCGCGGTGTAGTCCGCGAGCGCTTCGTCACCCCGTGCCCGCACATCGGCGAGGATGGCTGACACATCGCGCGCCACATCGGCGTCGCTTTCGCGCCGGTCGCTGACGACGGCGGCAAATGCTGCGGCAAAGCCGGCGTCACGGGTGTGGAGGCGCTGCATCAGGCGGCTTTCCGGCGCGCGACCAGATCGCGGAAAGCATCGATCAGCGCGCCCATCCGGGCCGGATCGGTCTTGAGCGCGGCGCGGTTGACGATGAGGCGCGCCGAGACGGGCATGATCCGGCTGGTCTCGACAAGGCCGTTGTCCTTCAAGGTACGGCCGGAGGAGACAAGATCGACGATCCGGCTGGCGAGGCCCAGCGAAGGCGCAAGCTCCATCGCGCCGTTCAGCTTCACCACTTCGGCGGCGACGCCGAGCTTCTCGAAGTGGCGGCGCGTGAGGCTGGGATACTTGGTGGCGACGCGGGCGTGGCTCTCGCGCGCTGTCGCGCCGCTTTCGACCGCGGCGGCGGGTTCGGCCACCGAGAGGCGGCAGTGCCCGATATCGAGATCGACCGGCGCGTAGAGATCGGCATAGTCGAACTCGTCGATCACGTCCGAACCGACGATCCCGGCCTGTGCAGCGCCGTGGGCCACGAAAGTCGCCACATCAAAGGCGCGCACGCGGATGATGGTCATGTCGGCACGGCTTGTCGCGAAGCTCAGCTTGCGCGAGGCCTTGTCGAAGAAGTCCGCCTCGGGCACGACACCTGCGTCCGCCAGCAAGGGCAGCGCTTCGTCGAGGATGCGGCCCTTGGGCAGGGCGAAAACGATAGGGGCGGGCGCGGTCATGGCCCGCAGCCCCTATGGCAAAGGGCCGGAAAGGGCAACTGTATGGAACGGGTGATGCCATGGTGATGGATGCGCACGATGTTGCCGCGGCGATTGCCTGGCAGGCGGACCATGCGGCGAACAACGGCGCGCCGTGCACCGCGCTGGTGGTTCGGGCGCAGCTGACTCTGCTTTCCGGCGAGACCGAGACCGGGCGGCGGCTGGCGAACTGGCCGGGCATTCCGCTCGAGGATGCGCTGCCGCTGCGGTTGGCGGGCGGCTTCCATCATCTCGTGCTGTCAGGCGCCGATACGCGCCTTTCAGCGGTCTATCGCGGCGAGGTTACCGATCAGGCCGAGGTCGATGCGCTGATCGTGGACCTCGCGCGCCGGCATGATGCGGCGCTGCTGCCCTGGCTCGATGGCCCGCCGCAGACCAACGAGGCGGGCCGCTCGGCCTCGATCATGGCCGCGCTGCTGTGGCTCTCCCCGCGCACCGGGCCGCGCTTCGAGATGAACGAGCTCGGCGCCAGCGCGGGCGTCAACACGATGATGGAGCGGTATCACTACGATCTCGGCGGGACCGAGGTCGGCCCTGCGGACTCGCCGATGCGGATCAAGCCAGAGTGGCGTGGACCTGCGCCGATCGCCGCTCCGGTCGAGATCACCGCGATTCAAGGCTGCGACCGCGCGCCGGTGAACCTTGCCGATCCCGCCTCGGCGCTGCGGCTGAAAAGCTACGTCTGGGCCGAAGTGACCGAGCGCATGGCGCGCATCGATGCGGCGATCCGGCTGGCGAGCGAGCGGGCGCCGGATCTGGTGCAGATGGACGCTGGCGACTGGGTGGACCAGCGCCTCGCCGCGCCGCTGGAAGCGGGAACCACGCGCGTGTTCTACCACTCGATCGTGTGGCAATATCTGCCGCCGGAAACCCGCGCGCGGATCACCAGCGCGATCACGCGGGCGGGTGAAGCGGGCCAGCGGCTCGCGTGGATCATGCTCGAGACCAATCGCGAGACGTTCCGGCATGAACTGACCGTCCGCTATTGGCCGGGCGGTGGCGAGCCGGTGCTGCTGGGCGAGGCGCATGCGCATGGTGCGTGGGTGGCCTGGCACGGGGCGGCGTGATTGGCCGCATTGACCAATTGTGCCTGCCACCGCGCATGCTAGCCTCGCAAGAAATCTTCGGAGAAGTCCCCCCATGCGCCCGATGAAACTGCTTCTTGCCGCCCTCGCGCTCGCCGCTGCCCCGGCGGATGCCCTGGCCGATTCCCCGCCGCTCGATTGGCGCACCAAAGTGCGCGCGTTCAATATCGAGCACTGCAAGCACCCGGCCTGGGGCACATCGCATTCGGACCGTGACTATGCGCTCGCCAAGGCGATGGCGGCGACGGACAAGGTCGCGCTTGATGATGATGTGCTCTTCGCGGCGGCCTATCTGCACGATATCGCGGCGTTCAAGCCGTACGAGAAGGTTGAACTCGACCATTCGGACGTCGCCGCCGAGCTAGTGGGTGAGGTCCTCGCGCCCACCGGTTTCCCGATGGCGAAGCTGCCGAAGGTGCAGGCCGCGATCCGCGAGCACATGTACTACCGCACGCCGACGGTCCCCGAATCGCTCTATCTCCACGATGCCGATGCGCTTGATTGGCTCGGCGCAATCGGCGCGGCGCGGATCATGGCGCTGGCGGACCCGAATGGCGGCCAGCCCGATGGACCCGCTGTCCTGCCGATGCTGAAGGAAAACCTGCGCGATGTGCCCGCGCGCGTGCTTTCGCCCGCCGGCAAGGCGCTGATGCCGGCCAAGCGCGATCTCCTTGCCAAGTGGATGGAGACGCTCGCGGCGGAGACCGACGGGTTCAAGACGCTCTGATGTCAGCGATCACCTATCGGCCCTACGCCAAGGCCGACGAGGACGCGGTCATCGCGCATATCCTTGCCATCCAGCAGGGCGAATTTGCCGTGCCCGTCACCGCCGAGGAGCAGCCCGATCTGCGCGCGGTGGCCGAGGTCTACCAGTCCAGCACCGGCGGGTTCTGGGTGGCGGAGATGGCGGGGCGCATCGTTGGCACGATCGGCCTGATCGGCTTCGGCACGGGCGAAGGCGCGCTGCGCAAGATGTTCGTCGCCGCCAAAGCACGCGGGCGCGAACTGGGGGTGGCAGCGCGGCTGCTGGACATCCTGATCGAGCATTCCCGCGCCAAGGGTATCACCGGGATCACGCTCGGCACCGTGGCGAAGCTCCACGCCGCGATCCGGTTCTACGAGAAGAACGGTTTCGTGGCTGTCGCGCCGGGCAATTTGCCGGAAGGCTTCCCGCGCATGCCGGTCGACACGCATTTCTACCGGCTGGAGCTTGGCTGACGCCAAACCTCGTCACCCGCGACCATGACGCCTTGAAGCTCTGGATCCCCGCCTTCGCGGGGATGACGACCCGTTCTTTCATTCGTCATCCCCGCGAAGGCGGGGATCCAGAGCGGTAGTGCGCACCGCCCTCGAATGCTTCGCTACGCTCGCGGGTGACAAGGTGCTTCAGCCCAGAAACGCATCCAGCGCGGCGTTGACCTTCTCCGGCGCTTCCCACGGCACGAAGTGGCCGCAATCGGGCACCTGCACCACGGTCAGGTTCGGGATCAGTGCGTCCAGCCCTTCAAGGTTGGCGGGGGGCAGGGCCATGTCCTCCATTGCCCAGATCACCAGCGTCGGGATCATCAGCGGCGGCAGCGGTGGCGGGGCGTAGCCTTCGGGCAGCGCAAAGGGCGCGTCCATGGTCGGCACGTCCATCGGGCTTGCGCGGTACCAGTTGAGCATGGCGATCGCGCTGTCTGGGTTCGACCAGTCCTTGAGCAGCGCCGCGCGCTCTGCCTCTTCCATGACCGGCGCCTTGTCGCCCCAGTCAAGCGCCTGCATCAGCAGCGCGCCAAGGCCGTGTTCGCGCACCAGCGGATCGTGCGCGGTATCGCGGAACGCGCGCATGTACTGGCTCGCGCCGCGCTGGACGGGATCGAGATAGAGCAGCTTCTGGAAGATCCCCGGATGCGGCGCATTGGCAACGACGGCGCGGGTGACGCGCGTCCCTTGCCCCATCAGCGCGACGCCCCAGGCAATCGCGCCGCCCCAATCGTGGCCGAGCACGGTGAACTGCCCGACGCCGAGCGCATCGGCGAGGAGGAAGATGTCGCCGATCAGCTTGTCGGGCGTGTAGTTCTCCGCGCCCTCGGGCTTGGAGGAACCGCGATAGCCGCGCTGGTCGGGCGCGATGCAGCGGAAGCGGCCGGAAAGGTGCGCGATCTGGTGGCGCCAGGTGCGGTGCGATTCGGGAAATCCGTGGAGGAATAGCAGCGCCGGCGCATCGCGCGGGCCCACATCCACCACATCGAGCTCGATGCCATTGGCGAGCTTCACGCGGGTCATGTCCATGCTCATTCGGTGGTCTCCGCCTTGGGGCTTTCCATCTTCGTGGCATAGCCGTCGGCGACCATCTTCGCCATGCGGTCGAAGATTGCGTCGGGCGTGCGGCAGGCCTCGCCGATCATCTGCTCGAACCCGGTCGCGACGATGATCTCGCGCTTGCCTTCGGCCATTTCCGCCAGCATCTGCGCCACGGCGACCTCGGGGTCCATGCCGCCGTCGATGCCCTTGTCGCTCACCCCGCGGCGGCTGCCATCGGCGTTCAGCGCATTGCGCGAGACATTGGTACGCACCGATCCCGGCGCGATGACGTGGACCTCGAGGCCCGCCCCGGTCACTTCACTGCGCAGCGCGTTGGCATAACCGATCAGGCCGAACTTGGCCGCGCTATAGGCCGTGCGCAGCGGCACGCCGACTTTGCCCGCAACGCTGGAAACCATGGCGATGCGGCCCTTGCCCCGCGCGACCATGCGGCCCAGCAGCGCCTGCGTCAGCGCGATGGGGGCGAGGAGATCGACCGCGATGATCTGCTCATAGACGGCGTAATCGGTATCGACCGCGAGGCTGCGCTGCGAAATGCCGGCGTTGTTGAACAGGATATCGATCCCGCCGCTGCGCTCCGCCGCCCATGCCCAGGCCTGCTCCGCCGCGGCAAGGCCCGCCGGGTGGTCCGTCACCTCGAACGGCAGCACCAGCGCGGTAGCATTGCCCTTGGCGCAGTCCGCCGCGACTTCGTTGAGCGCATCGGCGTTGCGGCCCGACAGGATCACATGCGCGCCATCGGCCGCCAGCGCGCGGGCCATCGCCGCGCCGATCCCCGATGATGCCCCGGTGATCCACGCCACCTCTCCGGCAAATGCCATGTACGTCTCTCCCTCTTG
>NZ_JAIEPN010000076.1 GCF_019748365.1 Novosphingobium sp. | reverse complement strand
GGGCCCGATCGAGGTGGGCGAGGTGGCGCGGCCGTTGAAGCCGCCCGAGCGGAAGCCGCGCGACCAGCTGGCGTAGACCATCGTGTCCGGATTAGGCTTCCAGTCGAGGATGACGCGGCCGGTGGGATCGCTGAAGGTCTGCTTCGCGGTGGCCTTGAACGCCGCGGGCACAGTGAAGGCGATGTTGAAGTCCTTGGTTTCCCACGTGTAGCGCCCGCCCACGGTGAGGCGCACATTGCTGCCGAACTTGAAGATTGATTCCGCAAAGATCGCGAAGGAATCGAGCTTCTGCCCGGCGGTGAAGTTCTGCACCGGCCCGTTGAGGATATAGGCCTGCGCCGCGGCGACGCCGTTGTAGGGATAGGGTTTGATGAAATAGTCGGTGTGGAGGTAGTAGCCGCCCGCAACAAGGTCGATGTGATCGGTGAGATTGCCGGCGATGCGCACTTCCTGGCTGAACTGCTTGTAGGTCTGATCGCGCGCGGCGACAAACAGCGGCAGCGCCACGCCGGGCGCGACCGGGATCGGCGGGGCGCCCGTGTTTTCCTCGAGCAGCGCATCGCGGGTCGAGCGGTAGCCGGTAATCGCGGTGAGCTTGAAACCGCCGAGCTTGGTGTTCACTTCGAACGCGCCGTTCCAGCCATCGATGAAGCTCTGGAAGGGGATCGTCGAGTTCGCGAGGGTATAGTTTTCCTTGGCCTGCTTCAGATAGCCCTCGGACGCGCAGCCGAGGTTCCTGAGCGGTGGCACGCCAGCGAAAATGGCCTGCGTGAAATCGCAGATATTGCCGCCCGCGCCGAAAACGAGGCCGCTTGGCTGGGTGAGATTGATCGTGGAAGGATAGCCCGAACGGTCCTTCTGGTAATCGACCGAGAGGAGTGCGGTCGAATCCGCGCCGAGATCGAACAGCACCGAGCCGCCCAGATTCCAGAAATCGCGGCCTTTCTCCCGCTGGCCGGTATAGCGGTTGCGCGTGAAGCTATCGCTTTTGCGCAGCAGGCCGAACAGCTTGACCGAGGCAATGTCGCCGATCTTGGGCAGGTTGACCACCGCATCGAGATCATAGGTGTTGTAGCTGCCGTAGCGGCCATGCAGCGTCGCGCCGAGTTCGCCGGTGGGCCGAGTGCGGCGCATCGAGATCGTGCCGCCGATGGTGTTGCGGCCATAAAGCGTGCCCTGCGGACCGCGCAGCACTTCGACGGATTCGAGATCGAAGAAATCGACGTTGGCGCCGGTGTTGGTGCCAAGGAACACGCCGTCGATCGAGATGCCGATGGCAGGATCGAAGGTCTTTTCAAGATCGGCAAAGCTCACGCCGCGGATGGAGGCGGAGAGCGCGTTGCCCGCGAAGGAAATGCGGGCGAGTTGCACGTTGGGCAGGAACTTCTGGATGTTCTGCACATCGAGCAGGACCGAGTTCTGGATGATGTTCGAATTGAGCGCGCTGACCGAGAGCGGCGTATCCTGCAGCTTTTCGTTGCGAAAACGGGCGGTGACGACGATGTTGTCGACACCGCTTGTCGAGGTCTGGTCTTCGCCGGCTTTGTCCGCATCCGCAGGCTGGGCCTGCGCCATGGCGGCTGCAGGCATCAGCGCACCGCCAATCATCATGAGCCTGAAAAAGCGCGCCCTCCTGGCGCGTGCCAATTGCTTCATGCTGCCTCTCCCCAAGTGTTTTTTATCGGGTCGATCCGGCGCAAGGCCAAGAAAGCCCGTGGGGAGAGGCTGAACCGCTTCGGGCCGTTCGGCCACTAGGGATTTGAGTAGGGCTCAAAGCACGAAGTGATCGCCCGCCGCGCGCACGGTCACCTCGGAAATCGAGACGCCCCAGGGCTGGTTGATCGCGTGGATCACCGCATCGGCGATATGCTCGGGCGCAAGGCTGGCATAATCGATGGAATCGGGGCTGAGGCGCTCGGCCGGGAAAGTGCCTGCGCCCATTTGCTGCACCATGTCCATGAATTCGGGCATGTTGTGCGCGACAATGCCCACGCCCGCAGCGGGATTGATCACCGTGCCGGAAAGGCCGGTGGTGGGCACGCCCGTCGGCTTGATCGTGGTGACCTTGATCTTGCCCCGGCTTTCGACGCGCAGCGATTCCGAAAGGAAGTTCACCGCAGACTTGGACGCGCCATAGACCGCCGCGCCGATGACCGGAAAATTGCCGTAGATCGAGGAAAGGTTGACGATCTGCCCGCGCCCCGCCGCCATCATCGGATCATAGGCCGCGACCATGCCATTCAGCACGCCCTTGATGTTGATATCGATGCAGCGCTCCCACGCCGGGTAGGCCGCTTCGTGGTCGGAAAAGAATGCGAGCGGCATGATGCCTGCATTGTTGATCATCACATCGATCCCGCCGTGCGCCTGAGCGGCGGCGGCGACCAGCGCCTTGACCGCGCCAAGATCGCGCACATCCGTCTCGACAGCCAGCGCGGTGCCGCCAGCGGCGATGACGGCGTCTGCGGTCGCCTGCGCCGCGGCAAGATCGATGTCGCCGCAGGTCACCTTGGCGCCAAGCGCGGCGGCTTTCTGGGCGACAAGCCGGCCAAAGCCGCCGCCTGCGCCGGTGATGACGATGGATTTGCCGGCGATGTGGTTGGTCATGGTCTCTCCGGTAGTCTGGGTGCGAAGGGGCATCCGGTTGCGCGGAGATGTTTACGGCGGCGGCGGCCGGAATCCACCCTATTCCGATGCGGCGGCCAGAGCCTCAGGGCCGGGTTGCGGCGGACGTCAGGGTTTGCCCGCCGGGTGTCGGCAGCGACCAGATCACGACATTGGTGATCATCACCGCCGCAAGGATCGCCATGAGCGCCGGGCGCTGGCGCTCACCCTTGCGCCAGAGGAACACCGCGCCTGCCATCAGGGCAAGCGCGGTGAGCATGGCAAGCGATAGCGCAGCGTCCGTCATCGCGGTTTGATTGCGCTGGCCGTCAGGACTTGAACAGGCCCGAGGCGAGCCCGCCGAGATTGCCGAGCGGGCTTTCGCCTTCCTTCCCGCCGAGCAGGCCGCCCAGCATGCCCGCCGCATCGGGGTGCTGGGTCAGCATCGTCGCGAAGCTGGCGAGCGAGCCCTCGCCGCCGATGTGGCCGACGATCTGCTGGAGAATGCCGGCATCGATACCGGTGTTTTCAGCGGCGGTTTCCACCGTGTCGGTCGGCGCGGCATGGCCCGCAGCAAGCCCGGCAATCGCGCTTTCCACCATCGAAGGATCGATGCCGACTTTCGCGGCGAGGTTCTTCACATCGACGTTGCTGCTGATCTGGCCGAGGATCTGGTCGAAAATGCTCATGCGCCGAACTCCCTTGAGGGTGGAACGGGCAGACTAGCCGATGATGAGCCGGAAGCCATCATCAATATGGCGCAGGACGATCAGGCGAAGGCGCCGCGGGGGCTTGTGGAGGCCGCGCCCGGCCGGTCACGCCGGCGGAGCAGGCGCTGCATCGGCACATCGAACCAGCGCATCGCGAACCACGCAAGCGCGATCGCAGAGGCCGCCTCGGCAAACGCGAACAGCGCGAACTGGGCGGGCGACAGAGGGTAACGGCGCACCACTTCAAGCCCGAGCCGCAGCACGGCCGCTTGCGTGATATAGAGCGGATAGGACAAGGCCCCGATCGCGGCGAAAGCACGCTCGAACGCAGGACCCGGACGGTTGGCAATGCCCAGCCACACCAGCAGCGGAAACAGCACGAGGACGCAGGCCAGCGAGGTTGCGGCACCCCAGCCGGTGGGCGCGAGCAGGACGGCGAGCAGCACGAGCATCAGCGCACCGCCCGCCAGCAGACCACTGTCCGGCGCTGAAGGCAGGCGCCGGAGGAGGACGCCGGCGAAAAACGGAAAGATCACGCGGGGCACACCGAGGAGGACATCCGCCTGCTCATGCCCGCCGCTTATCCCGCCATTGGCATAGGCCAGCCACACCAGCGCCGCGCCGCCGCCAAGCACGATCGCGATGAGCACCGCATGGCTGAGCCAGCGCGCAATGCAGGCAAAGACCAGATTGGCGAGCGCCTCGAACGTCAGCGACCAGGCCGCCGGATTGAACGGATAGGCCGTTGGCCACTGCGGAAAAACGAAAGAGGGCAGGAGCAGGAAGGCGAACACCGCTGCAGCTGCGACATCGCCGGCGCTGACGGAGCCCTTTACCGCCGCCGCCAGCGCCGCCAGCACTGTGCCCAGCAGGATGCCGAAGAACGCCAGCGGATAGAGCCGGACGAAGCGCAACCGGGCGAAGGCGCGCAGCGAAAGCGTCCCGCCGGCCAGCCGCGCCTCGTAGGAATGCGCGACGACGAAGCCGCTCAGCACATAGAAGAAATCCACCGCCAACCCCGCGAAAGGGAGTGCGGCCAAGGTGCGCTGCTGCACGATGTGGAACACCAGCACAACGAAGGCCGCGACGCCGCGCATGCCATCGAGAGTGTGGAACCGCATCATGGAGTCTCCTCGGGAACACCCGGTCATCGCGCCCCGCCGCGACACGGCGCGCTGGAACGCGCGCCGTGTCGCGGCCTCCGGGTTCAGATCACGATGGGGTCCGGATGAATGTTGCTGAGCGTCAGCGCCTGTGTGTTGCCGAAGGCATCGTTGAGCAGGAACGTGGTGCCATCGAACGGCCCGCCGTTGATTTCGTAGAAGCTGCCCTTGGACGGGTTCGCGGCAAGGAACCGGGCCATCGCATTGATGTCTTCCTGGCCGTCGATGAAGTAGGAACCGGTGCCCCTGCGCGACATGCCGAGCGTGCCGAAGATGTCGTCAAAGCCGGTGATGCGCACATTGTCGCCATCCGCGAAAGTCAGGTCGGTGACCATGACCCATTGCGAAACCTGGGCAACGCCGTTGCCGCCGCTGAACCTGAAAGGCGCAACGCCTTCGGCCGAGCGGAACAGAAACTGATCGGCGCCGGCACCGCCTGTGAGCGAATCCTGGCCGCCGCCGCCCTTGAGGATGTCGTTACCGTCGCCGCCATAGAGCCAGTCCTTGCCGGCACCGCCGTAAAGCACATCGTTTCCAGCGCCGCCGGAGATCACATCACTGCCGCCTCCACCCGTTATCGCGTCATCCCCGGAAGTACCCGTGAGAACTTCGTTACTTCTTGTTCCGTTGATCGTCGCCATCTCAATCCCCAATACTGCCATGACTGCGTTTTTGACGCTCCAAACCGGAATTAACGCCCGATATTTTAACTTATTAATTCCGTTTTAAGTGTATCATTTTTCACGATTACTTATCTATACGTGGTAACCGAGTCGGTATTGATCGCAGGAAAGGCAGCCGCAGCGCGGGATGGTGCGCCCGGATGTCTGGCGGCTTAGCGGTGCCCTTTGGTATTGCAGCGCGGAAACAGGTTCAGTTCCGAAGCAGTTGGCGGCGTTCCTGCTAGGTCACTGCGCGAAAGCGGCGCAGCAGACCGGTGCTGCGCGGCCGTGCCGGGCCTGCGGGCGAATCAGCGCCGGCCAGAACATGCCGCGCCAGCCACGCGCGGGCCGGCTCATCGAACCACACCAGCACCGCCCAGGCCGCCGCGAGCAGCACCGGCGCGAGCAGCAGTGCGGCCCAGTTTTCGCCAGCTCCGCCCCCGGCATACTTCAGCACACCGGCGGCCAGCGCGAGCAGGGGCACGTGCGTGCCATAGACCGGGTAGGACAGCCGGCCGAGCAGGGCGCCACCGGGCAGCACGCGTTCCTGACCTGCCGCGACCGCGACCAGCAGCACCGCGGGCATGCACACGAGGACGACGAGCAGCTGCCAGCCGAGCACCGGCAAGGGCAGCGTGAGGAAATAGACCAGCGCCGCCAGCACCATGATCGCGCTGGAGCGCCCCATGCGCGGCAACAGATGGCGCGCACGGTGCAGCAGCAGGCCGATGCCGAATCCGAAGCCGACCCGCGCCACTCCGCCCGCCAGCGACACCGCTTCCCAGCCGATATCGAGCGTGCCGAAATGCAACCCCAGCGCCACGAGCAGCCCGGCGCTCGCAGCGACGAGGCCGCAAAGAACGCGCGTGCTGCGCCCCGCAAACACGGCGGCCCAGACGAGATTGATAGCGATTTCGAAGAACAGCGACCACAGCGGGCCATTGGCAGGAAACATTTCCCACCCCGTCGCGCGGCCATGCCACAGCTTGGGCAGGATCAGCAGGTTGAGCAGGTTCGCGCCGAGCACTTCGGCCAGCGGATCGGAACGGGCGGGCGCGGCAAAGGCACGCGCGACGAGATAGGCCCCGCCCGCCAGCGCCCCGAGCATGGCCACCGGTGCCATGCGGACAAGGCGGCGCGTGGCGAACGCGGTGAACGCCATGCCGCATGCAAGACGCGCCTCGTATGCCTCCGCAATCACGAAGCCGCTGAGCATGAAGAAGAAATCGACCGCGAGAAAGCCGTTGGGCAGGATCAGCGGGCCACCGCCCCGCGTGCCGATGTGGAAGACCAGCACCGCCAGCGCGGCGACACCGCGCAGTTCATCCAGCAGCCGATAGCGTTCATGGCCTGCCATGGGCCGGGATCTCCTCTGTTCGTGCTGAATGGCGGGAGAAGGGGGCGGCAAGTCCACGCCCGGTTGCTCCATTTTCGAACCAATCCCCGCTGCGCGACAGGGCATGACGCGGCTTTGACAGCGAAGGGCCGGTGCGACACTGTACCCCGCATGATACCGCAACACTCCGGCTCTCCCGCCCTCACCCGCCGTGAGGCCATCGCGGGCCTTGCCGCCGGCGCTGCCGTGCTGGCCCTTCCCGAACTGGCACGGGCGGCTGCAACGTCATCCGCTGCGGCGGTCCTGCTTGATGATGCCGCGTGGCGCATGCTGGCGCTGAAGCCGGAGAGCGCGACTTCGCTGGGGCTCGATACCGGGGCCCATGCTGCCTTGCGGGGCGCGCTGGAGAACCGCTCGGCCGCAGGGCAGGCCACCGTCGCCGCGCTGGTGCGCAGCGATCTCGCCAAGGTCGAGGCAATTGCCGACGCAGGGCTCGATCCCGTCACCCGCACCAGCCTTGCGGTCGTGAAGAGCGCCTATCGCACTGCGCTCGACGGCTTCGCGCTGCCTTATGGCGACATCACCGTCGGCAGCTGGCGCAACACCCCATACGTCGTGATCCAGAACGTGGGCGCCTACATCGACGTGCCGCGCTTCCTTGATTCGGACCATCCGATCAATACGGCAGCGGATGCCGAAGCCTATCTGGCGCGGCTGGCGCAGTTTCCGGCGGTGCTGGAGGGGGAGACCGCGCGGCTGAAGGCAACCGCAGCACAAGGCGTGATCGCGCCGTCGTTCCTCATCGACAAGGCGATCCTGCAGATGGGTGCAAGTCTTTCAGCGATGGGGTCGGGTGGCGGCCTTGTCGAATCGATCGAGCGCCGCACCCGCGAGAAGGGCATTCCCGGCGACTGGGCAGGCCGCGCGCGCGAGATCGTGACCAGACAGGTTGCCCCGACGCTGGAACACCAGCTTGCCGAGCTGATCGCGCAGCGCAAGCTGGCGGTGCCGGCGGCGGGGATGCACCAGCGCCCCGGCGGCGATGCGTTCTACGCCTGGGCCCTGCGCGCCAGCACGACGACGCGGATGACGCCGGACGAGATCCACAAGCTCGGCCTCGAAGCGCTTGCCGAGTTGCAGGGGCGGATGGACCCGATCCTCAGGAAACTGGGCTATACCAGCGGCACGGTGGGCGAGCGGATGACCGCGCTGGGCGAGGATCCGCGCTTCCAGTTCCCCGACAACGACGAGGGCCGGGCGCAGATCATCGCCTTCATCCAGAAACGGCTGACCTATATCCGCGGACAGATGCCGCGCGCGTTTTCGAAGCTGGTCCGCGGCAATCTGGAAGTGCGGCGCCTGCCCCCGGCGGAGGAACCGGGCGCGCCCGGCGCCTATGGCGGACCCGGCTCCATCGATGGCTCGATCCCCGGCAAGATGTGGATCAATCTCGGCACGACGCGGCTGCACAACACCTACAGTCTGCCGACGCTGGTCCATCACGAGGCCATTCCCGGGCACGTGTGGCAGGGCGAATATTCGAACCAGCTGCCGACAATCCGCGCGATGCTGGCGTTCAATGCCTATTCGGAAGGCTGGGCGCTCTATGCGGAAACGCTGGGCGACGAGCTTGGCGCCTATGACGACGATCCGGTGGGCAAGCTGGGCTATCTCCAGTCCATCGCCTTCCGCGCCTGCCGTCTGGTCGTCGATACCGGCCTCCACGCGCGCGAATGGACGCGCGAGCAGGCGATCGACTGGTTTGCCAATACCAACGGTTCGGGCCGCGAGGAGGTGACCAGCGAGGTCGAGCGCTATTGCAGCTGGCCGGGGCAGGCCTGCGGCTATTTCATCGGCCGCAGCGAAATCCTGCGCCAGCGCGCGCGGGCGATGGCGGCGCTCGGCAAGGCCTATGACCTGCGCGACTACGACAACACAGTGGTCGAGGGCGGCAACGTGCCCCTCGATGTGCTGGCGGCGAATATCGACCGGTATATTGCGGGGAAGAAGGGCTGAGGCTCAGCCCTTCGCCGCCTTGATCAGATCGCGGTCGATCGCCTTGGCGGCCTGGTAACCCGCGCGGGTGCGGATGCGTTCGGCATAGGCCGCGAAGCTGGGCAGCGGCGGGATCGAGCCGAAGTTGAGGCCCCAGTCGATCTGGCTGCCGACATAGA
Organism: Novosphingobium sp.; assembly: GCF_019748365.1. Classification (GTDB taxonomy): domain Bacteria; phylum Pseudomonadota; class Alphaproteobacteria; order Sphingomonadales; family Sphingomonadaceae; genus Novosphingobium. The sequence continues at coordinate 261 of NZ_JAIEPN010000076.1, read as the reverse complement.
CGTCCGCCATGGTGAATCGCGCGCCGCAAACCCAGTCGCGGCCGGACAGCAGGCCGTCCATCGCCGCGACGGTGCGCTCATAGGTGCCGAAGCCGGCCATGCCCGATTTGCCCTCGGGCACTTCCCAGCCCATCGCCCGGCTGATCACGGCCTGCTCGAGCGGTCCTGCTGCGAAGAACAGCCAGCGGTAGTAGATCCTATGCAGGCCGGATCGGCTATGCCGTTGTTCCGTCAAACCTCACGGAGAACGCTACATGGAGA
>NZ_JAIEPN010000063.1 GCF_019748365.1 Novosphingobium sp. | reverse complement strand
GTCAAGGTCAACGTCGCCCGTTCGCCCGACGAAGCCGCGCTGCAGTCGCAGGGCGTCGACGTCATCGACGCGATGTTTGATACCGAAGTCGGCGGCTTCACCGAAGCCTACGACCCCAACGCCGAACCGGGTGAAATCCCGGCTGACCTGCTCGAGGACCGCGCCGCAGACGCGGACGCCTGAGGCGAGGTCCGAGGTAGGGCCTGAGAGCAACCGAAAAGGGGCGCTTCCGCAAGGGAGCGCCCCTTTTTCATTGCGGCGGGTTCCCAATCCTTGCCAAGCTCATCCTGATAACATCTTGCCGGGAGTTGGTATGAAGCTTGGACACACCGTCGCGCTCGCAGCGCTTGTGGCAGGCGTCGTTCCCGCCTCTTCTGCCGCAAGATCGCCCGCAACGATCGGCGAAGCGAAGATCGAACGGGACGAATGGGGCATCGCGCACATCTCCGGCAAGACCGACGCCGATGCCATCTACGGCATGATCTATGCGCAGGCGGAGGATGACTTCCCCCGAATCGAGCGAAACTACCTCGTCAGCCTGGGCCGTCTGGCCGAAGCCGAAGGGCCGGGCGCGGTGTGGCAGGACCTGCGCCAGCGGCTCTGGATCGATCCCGAAGTGCTGAAGGCAGACTATGCGAAGAGCCCCGCGTGGCTGCGCAAGCTGATGGATGCCTGGGCCGCGGGCCTCAATGCCTACCTCGCCGATCATCCGGAGGTTAAACCGAAAGTCCTGACGCATTTCGAACCGTGGATGGCGCTGAGCTTCACCGAAGGCAGCATCGGCGGCGATATCGAACGCGTGCCGCTCTCGCAGCTCGAGGCGTTCTACGGTGCCCGCAAGGTGGCGATGACCGACGAAGAGCTCGGCCGCCGCCTCAAGGAACCTGCGGGCTCCAACGGCATCGCCATCGCCCCCTCGCGCACCGCGGGCGGCCATGCGTTGCTGCTGATCAATCCGCACACCAGCTTCTATTTCCGCGCCGAGCAGCAGGTGACCAGCGGCGAGGGCCTCAACGCCTATGGCGCCGCGACCTGGGGGCAGTTCTTCATCTACCAGGGCTTCAACCAGAACGCCGGATGGATGCACACCACCACCGGGGCCGACCGCGTAGACGAGTTCGCCGAAACTGTGGTGCAGCTGGGCGGCAGCGCACCGGCCTACAAGGTGGGCGAGGCGGTAAAGCCGTTCACCACGCATTCCGTCACGCTCAAGGTTCGCCAGCCGGACGGCTCGCTCGCGCAGCGCAGCTTCACCACCTATGCCAGCGAGCATGGCCCCGTGGTGCGCGAGGAAGGCGGCAAGTGGATTGCCTATGGCCTGATGAACCGGCCGATCGCGGCGCTGGAACAGAGCTTCCTGCGCACCAAGACCAGCGACCTTGCGAGCTTCCTCAAAGTGGCCGGCCTGCAGGCCAATTCCAGCAACAACACCTTGTTCGCCGATGCCAAGGGCGAGATCGCCTATCTGCACCCACAGTTCATGCCGATCCGCGACAACAGCCTTGATTGGCGCAAGCCCGTCGATGGCAGCAATCCGGCGGCACGGTGGCAGGGCCTCCACCCCATTGCCAGCCTGCCCAACGTGCTCAATCCGGCCAATGGCTGGGTCTTCAACGTCAACAATGCGCCGTGGACCGCAGCAGGAGCGGACAGCCCGAAAGAAGCCGCCTACCCGCACTACATGGACGAAGTGGGCCAGAACGCGCGCGAGGCTCATGCCCGCGCGGTGTTGACGGGCCGCACCGACTTCACGCTCGAGAAGCTGATGGCCGCTGCCTACGACCCCGCCCTCCCCGCTTTCGACCGGCTGCTCCCGCCGCTCTTCGCCGCTGCCGCTGCAGCGCCGGACGCAAGGCGCGACGGGCCGATCGCGCTCCTGAAAGGGTGGGACCGCAAGTGGGCGCTGAACTCCACCGCCACCACTCTTGCGGTCGGATATGCCGAGGCGCTGTGGGCGCGGGTGGCCAAGATCGACGACAGCGACGAGGAAAGCCTGTGGGAGCGGATGAATCACCGCATTACCGATGCGCAGCGGCTGGCCGCGCTGGATGATGCGGTGAACTGGCTCGTCAGCGATTTCGGTTCGTGGCAGGTGCAGTGGGGCGCGATCAACCGCTACCAGAGGAATGACGGCGCGATCGCGCAAGTGTTCGACGATGCGAAGCCCAGCACGCCGATCCCGTTCGCCAGCGGCAACTGGGGTAGCCTCGCCTCGTTCGGCGCAGCGCGCTATCCGGGCACGAAGCGAATGTACGGCACCAGCGGCAACAGCTTCGTCGCGGTGGTCGAATTCGGCCCCAAGGTGCGCGCCCGCGCGGTCAGCATCGGCGGCACCAGCGCCGATCCCGCCTCGCCCCACTTCGGCGATCAGGTGGACCGCTATGCCAACGGCACCTTGCGCGAGGTGTGGTTCTACCCCGAGGACCTGAAGGCCCACGTCGTCTCGACCAAGGTGCTCAGACGAATGCGCTGATCGCCTGACTTTCAAAGGTCACGCCGCGTCGTTACACCTAGGGCATGGACCATATCGCCTCCGTGCTCGACGAGCTTTCGCGCATCTACAACGCTTCGGTTGCGCGGCTGCGCGACGATGTCATCGCCTTTGCCGCCAAGGGCACGCTGCCGCCCGACGAGCGGCGACATGATGGCAGCTATTGCTACCCGGAACTGCGCATCCATTTCGGGGGCGAGCCGAGCATCGAGCCGACCGGGCACTCGTTCGGGCGGCTCAGCCAGAAGGGCACCTACAGCTGCACAGTGACGCGGCCGACGCTGTTTGGCGACTATCTGGCCGAGCAGCTGGCGATCATCCTGCAGGGCTTCGATGTGACGGTGGAAGCCGCCGTCTCGCGGCAGGAAATCCCCTTCGCCTATGTGCTTGACGGCAGCCTTGGCGCGCAGATGGGGAGCATCGGGCCGCAGGAACTGGCGCGGCACTTCCCCAACGCCGAGCTTTCGCACATCGGCGACGAGATCGCGGACGGTGAATACAACGTCGGCGACGGGCCGCTGCCGCTCTCGCTGTTCGACGGCCTGCGCACCGATTTCAGCCTTGCCCGCCTTGTCCACTACACCGGGACCCCGGCCGAGGACTTCCAGCGCTATATCCTCTTCACCAACTACCACCGCTACGTCGACGAGTTCGTCGATTGGGCGGGCAAGCAGCTCGGCACCGGCGAATACACCGCGCTTTCGGGCGCCGGCGGGCTCCACCTGACCGAGCGGACCGAGAATGCCCGCGCCCGCATGTCGGACACGGCGTGGCGGCGGCACCAGATGCCCGCCTATCACCTGGTGGCACCGGACGGCAACGGGATCACGCTCGTCAACATCGGCGTTGGCCCCTCCAACGCCAAGACGATCTGCGACCACCTCGCGGTCCTCCGGCCCGAGGCGTGGCTGATGATCGGCCATTGCGGCGGCCTGCGCCCCACGCAGAAGATCGGCGATTATGTGCTGGCCCACGCCTACTTGCGCGACGATCACGTGCTCGATCCGGTGCTGCCGCCGGAAATCCCGATCCCGGCCATTGCCGAAGTGCAGGTCGCGCTGGCGCGGGCAGCGGAGATCGTCAGCGGCGCAGGGGGATCGGACCTCAAGCGGCGGATGCGCACCGGCACCGTCGTCACGACCGACGACCGCAACTGGGAACTGCGCTATTCGCACTCGGCGCGCCGCCTGAGCCTGAGCCGCGCGGTCGGCATCGACATGGAATCTGCAACCATCGCGGCACAGGGTTACCGCTTTCGCGTGCCATATGGGACGCTGCTGTGCGTTTCAGACAAGCCGCTGCATGGCGAACTGAAGCTGCCGGGGCAGGCGAATCGCTTCTATGAGGAGGCGATTTCGAGCCACCTTGCCATCGGCACGACCGCCTGCGCGCTGCTGCGGGCGGAAGGCGCGCGCCTGCACAGCCGCAAGCTTCGCGCATTCAACGAGCCGCCGTTCCGGTGAGGGGGCCGCGGCGTGGGCAGCGCGCCGCCGTACCGGTCCTGAAAGAAGGTGCGCTGCCCGCGTGTCAGCCCATCACCAGCCGCAGCTCTGGCCCTTGTTCTGCGCTTCGAGCCATTTCTGCAGCGGGGCGAAGTAGCGGATCATCGACTTGCCGCTCATTTCGCGGCTGCCGGTGAAGGCTTCGAGGGCATCGGGCCAGGGCTTGCTGGCGCCCATGGCAAGCATGGCATTGAGCTTCGCGCCGACCGCCTTGTTGCCATAGAAGCTGCAGCGGTGGAGCGGGCCCTGCCAGCCGGCTTCCTTGCACGCCGCTTCGTAGAACTGGAACTGCAGCACGCGGGCGAGGAAGTAGCGCGTGTAGGGCACGACGGCGGGGATGTGGAACTTCGCGCCGGGATCGAAAGCATCGGCGCCGCGCTCCGCCGGCGGGACGAGGCCCTGATACTTGAGGCGCATCTGGTTCCATGCGGCCTCATAACCCTCCGGTTTGATCGAACCGTCGAACACGCCCCAGCGCCAGCGGTCGACCAGCAGGGTCCACGGCATCGCCGCGACCTTGTCGAGCGCCTGACGCAGAAGGAGGCCGGTGTCCTTGTCCGCCGAGGGCACCTTGTCGCGATCCAGGAGGCCGATCTGGACGAGATATTCGGGCGTGATCGAGAGCGCCATGGTATCGCCGATGGCCTCATGGAAGCCGTCGTTGGCGCCTTCCATGTAATAGCGCGAGGGCTGCTGGTTGTAGGCACGCTGGTAGTAGTTGTGGCCGAGTTCGTGGTGGATCACCCCGAAATCGTCGCCGTTGACCTTGATGCACATCTTGATCCGCAGGTCGTCCTTGTTGTCGATATCCCACGCCGAGGCATGGCAGACGACTTCGCGGTCGCGCGGCTTGATGAACTGCGAGCGGGCCCAGAAGGTTTCAGCCAGCGGCGCAAAGCCGAGGGAGGAATAGAAGCCCTCGCCCGCCTTGACCATCTTGAGCGGATCATAGCCCTTGGCGACCAGCAGATCGGTGAGGTCGTAACCGAGATCACCTGCGCCCTTCGGGGCGACCACATCGTAGATATTGCTCCATGACTGACCCCACATGTTCCCGAGGAGGTCGGCGCGGAGCGGGCCGGTCTTCTTCTGCACGCCATCGCCGTACTTCTCGTTGAGCTTGGCGCGGGTGTAGCAGTGGAGCTGGACGTAGAGCGGGCGCACCTCGTTCCAGATCTTTTCGGTGAGCGCGGCGAAGGCGGCCGGGTCCATGTCGTAGTTCGAACGCCAGAGCGCGCCGGTATCGGCAAAGCCGAGCTCCTGCGCACCGGCATTCGAAAGCGCGACCATCCTCGCATAGTCATCCTTCATCGGCTTGCCGACGCTGTCGTGCCACGAGAGCCACATTTCCTTGAGCTGATCGGGATTGCGATTGGTGCCCATCGCTTCCTCGATATCGCTGCCGTTGATGGACTGGCCGTTCAGCGTGCCGTGGCCCTTGCCATAGAGGCCCTGAATGCGCGCCTGGCGGGTGCCGAAATCCTCTGCCGCGCCGGGGGTGGTGGGCACCGGGCTGGTGATCTGGGTGCGCATCATGACGAGCTTGCGCTGGTCTTCGGCGGTGAGGCCGGGGACCTTGGCCATGCGCGCGGCTTCGGCGGCGGTCTTGACCATGAGCGTGTTGTATTCGGCGTTGGAGGCGGCGAACAGCGCCTCGGTATCGTCGGTGATGTTGGTTTCGTAGACCCATTGGGTGCGGCCGGTGCGCACGGTCTGATCGAAATAGGCGCGATCGGCGGCCTTGATCCACGCCTGCGCGGCTGCGGCATCGGGCGCGGGCGCGGCCTGCTGGGCAAACGCGGGCGCTGCGGCGAGCGAGGCCGCGAGCGCGGCGAAAGACACAAGACTTTTCATGGGACTGGCTCTCCGGTCAGTGGACGTGGACCGCATCCGAGGCAGTCCTTGCCGCTACCGATAAGCCCCCGCCTGCCCGCGTCAAGCGGTCAGAAATGAAACCAGTTCCGCGCCCATCGCAGGTTCGGTGACACTCGACATATGGGTGCCGGGGATCACCGCGAGGCGTGCATCGGGCAGGACTTCGGCGAGGCGGTCGGCGCTGCCATTGTCGTTGTCCTGATCGCCGCAAAGGACGAGCGTGGGCATGGTGATCGCGGCGAGCGCGGCGGGATCGGTATCGTCCATCGTGCCGAGCAGCAGGCGCGCGGCGGCGGGATCGGTGCCCATCGTCTTGAGGAACTGCTGCGCCGGATAGCCGCGCTCGCCCGGGCGGATCGTGCCGAACTTGTCCAGCACTTCGCCGAAGAAGGCCTGCCGCCGGAGCCAGCCCGCCAGGCCTTCGAGCCCCATGCCGCCGAGCACGAGGCGGCGCGGCCGCGCACCGGCGATGACGGCGCGGGCCGAGGTGCGCGAGCCGAGCGAGAAGCCGACGAGGTCGTAATCCGTCAGGCCGTAGTGGCGGATCATCGCTTCGAGATCGCGGACGAGGACATCGGGCGGGTAGGCCGCCGGATCGTGCGGCGCGGCGCTGGCCCCATGGGCGCGCAGATCGGGCATCAGGCATTCGAACCCGGCAGCGGCGAGCTGCGCGGCGGTGCCGAACTTGACCCAGTTGACATGGGCCGAAGAAAACAGGCCGTGGAGCAGGATGACGGGGCGGCCCTCACCCATGCGGTGGAGGGCAAGCGGGGCGCCATCGAAGCCGGGATAGGTCTCGCTCACTGGCTGAGCAGCCTGATGCCGGAGACCATGAGGACGGCGGCGAGCGCGGGGCGCAGCACATGATCGGGCGAGCGGGTCGAGAGCATGCTTCCCACTACCGCACCGGGCAGCGAGCCGACAAGCAGGCTTGCGAGGAGGCCAAAATCGACATCGCCGATAATCCAGTGGCCGAAGCCTGCGACGAGGGTGAGCGGGACCGCATGCGCGATATCGGTGCCGACGATCCTGGCGACGCGCAGGGCGGGATAGAGCATCAGGAGGACGGTGACGCCGATGGCACCCGCGCCGACCGAAGTCATCGTGACCGCGACGCCGAGCAGTGCGCCGAGCAGCACCGTGGGAATGCGGACCTGCCGGTCGTCCAGCCGCTCGTGCTGCTTGGCCATGACCGCCAGCTGCTTCTGGAACAGCGTGGCGATGGACGTGACGATGAGCATCGCGCCAAGGCAGAGCAGGACGATGTGGCTGGAGTTTTTGCTCATCTTGCCGAAATCGGAGATCAGGATGAGCGTGATGACCGCTGCGGGGACGCTGCCCAAGGCGAGGCGGCGCATGATGTGCCAGTCCACCGTCTCGCGCTTCCCGTGCACCGCGGAACCGACGACTTTGGTGACGGAAGCGAAGAGGAGATCGGTCCCGACCGCCGTGCCCGGCGCGACGCCGAACAGCAGCACGAGGATCGGCGTCATCAGCGAACCGCCGCCAACGCCTGTCAAACCTACGAGGAAGCCCACGAGCAGGCCGGCAAAGCCGTGCAGCAGATCGAAATGGGCCAACATGGCAATCCCCCGGCAGGTCCCGTGGTCGGGTCCCTTTCGTGGCGTCGGGGTTTAAGGCCGCAAAGGAGCGGCGGCAATGGAAGAAAGTCTATCGCAGAGGTTGGAAATGCTTTGCGCCGGAATGGGGGAACCTTGCCGAGACGCGGGTTACCCCTCCCCAACCCCTCCCCGAGCGGGGAGGGGCTTTTCAGGAAGGATCAGCCCTTCTTGAGGTGGCGGCGGCCGAGGAGTTCGGCGATCTGCACCGCATTCAGCGCGGCGCCCTTGCGCAGGTTGTCCGAGACGCACCACAGCGACAGGCCGCTGTCCACGGTCGGGTCCTCGCGCACGCGGGAAACGAAGGTCGCGAAATCGCCGACGCATTCGATAGGGGTCACGTATCCGGCGTCCTCGCGCTTGTCGATCAGCATCACGCCGGGCGCCTCGCGCAGGATGTCCTGGGCTTGCTTGGCGGAGATTTCCTCCTCGAACTCGATGTTGATCGCCTCGGAATGGCCGACAAACACCGGCACGCGCACGCAAGTGGCGGTCAGCTTGATCTTCGGATCGAGGATCTTCTTGGTCTCGGCGACCATCTTCCACTCTTCCTTGGTCGAGCCATCATCAAGGAAGCTGTCGATGTGCGGGATCACGTTGAAGGCGATCTGCTTGGTGAACTTGCGCGGCTCGACCGGATCGCCGACGAAGATCGCTCGGCTCTGCTCGAACAGCTCGTCCATGCCTTCCTTGCCCGCGCCCGAGACCGACTGGTAGGTCGCAACGACGACGCGCTTGATCTTCGCGACATCATGGAGCGGCTTCAAGGCCACGACCATCTGCGCGGTCGAGCAGTTGGGATTGGCGATGATATTGCGCGCCTTGTAGCCGTCGATGGCGTCCGGGTTCACCTCGGGCACGATCAGCGGCACATCGGGGTCCATGCGGTAGAGCGACGAGTTGTCGATCACCACGCAGCCCGCAGCGGCCGCGCGCGGGGCGTGGACCTTGGTCGCAGCCGAGCCGATGGCGAACAGCGCAATGTCCCAGCCGGCGAAATCGAAGTTCTCGATGTTCTGCACCTTGATCATCTTGCCGGTCTCGCCGAACTCGATCTCGGTGCCCTGCGAGCGCGAGGAGGCCAGCGCCGCGATCTCGTCGATCGGGAACTCGCGCTCGGCGAGGATATTGAGCATCTCGCGCCCGACATTGCCGGTCGCGCCTGCGACCACTAC
>NZ_JAIEPN010000130.1 GCF_019748365.1 Novosphingobium sp. | reverse complement strand
CATGGGGCTTTTTATTCAACCCAACTGGCCCCTTTTTAAACCGGTGCCTGGCCCGTTTTTATCCCGGTGTTGACAAGATCGGCGGATCGAAGGAACTCAACTACGAACTGGTCCCCAGCCGGTTCGATCCCAAGGTGCCCGTCACGCCAGCAACGCGCGCCTATTCCAGCGACTGGACAGCGGTGGACTTCGGCTGATGAACGAGACTCTTCACTTTGACGCGATCGTCGTCGGCTCCGGCATCACCGGCGGCTGGGCAGCCAAGGAACTCACCGAAGCGGGCCTCAAGGTCCTTCTCCTCGAGCGCGGCCGCAAGATCGAGCATCAGGTGGACTATGAGACCGAAGTGAAGGCCCCGTGGGACATGCCGTTCCGGGGCGAAGGTGATGCCGATCTCTACGAGCGCGAATACGCGGTGCAGCGGCTCAATCGCCACTTCACCGAGTTCACGCAGAACCACTTCGTCAACGACGCGCAGAACCCCTACCAGACCGGCGCGGAGACCAATTTCACGTGGTTTCGCAGCTATCAGCTCGGCGGCCGCTCGCTCACCTGGGGGCGGCAGTGCTACCGCTGGTCGGACTACGATTTCGGCGCCAACAAGCGCGATGGCCACGGCACCGACTGGCCGATCCGCTACGCCGATCTCGCCCCGTGGTACGACAAGGTGGAGGCGTTTATCGGCGTCTCCGGCGCGGCGGAAGGCCTGCCCCAGCTCCCCGATGGGAAGTTCCAGCCGCCTTTCGCGCTCAACGTGGTGGAACAGGCCGCGCGCGAGCGGATCATGGCCGCATGGCCCGAACGCCGCCTCACCATCGGCCGCACGGCCAACCTCACCGCAGAAAAGGAAGGTCGCGGCCTGTGCCAAAGCCGCTCGATCTGCGCGCGAGGCTGCTCTTATGGCGCCTATTTCTCCACCCAGTCGAGCACGCTGCCCGCCGCACAGGCGACCGGCAACCTTACGCTGATCACCGACGCCGCAGTCGAGCACATCGACTACGATCCCAGGACCCGCCGCGTGACGGGCGTGCGCTGGATCGACAGCAAGACCAAGGCCCGTGCATCGGCCACCGCGCGCATGGTGTTCCTCAACGCAGGCGCGTTCAATTCGGTCCACCTGCTCCTGAATTCCGCCAGCGAGGCCATGCCGGGTGGACTTGCGAACAGCAGCGGCGTCCTCGGCACCCACATCATGGACCACGCCAACACGCTCTCCGCCGCCGCGATCATGCCCGGCTTCGAGGCGTGGACCACTTTCGGCAACCGCCCGACCGGCGTCGTCATCCCGCGCTATCGCAACATGGAGATGATGGACGGCACCGGCCACACGCGCGGCTTCTCATTCCAGGGCGGCGCGCTGCAATCGACATGGACCGCAGGCAAGCGCGCTGCGGGCATTGGCAAGAACTACAAGAACAGCCTCCAAAAGCCCGGCCCATGGCGCATGGTCCTCGTCGCGTTTGCCGATTGCATTCCACGCGCCACCAACCGCCTGACGCTCGACCGCACGAAGACCGACAGCAATGGCATCCCCCAGCTGCGCATCGATTTCGCCTTCGGCGCGGAGGAAAACGCCGCGCTTGCGCAGGCCAAGGCGGACGCGACCGAAATGCTGACCAAGGCCGGCGGCCACGTGATGTTCGGCTTCGATCGCCCCGGCCCCGGCGGCACCGCCATCCACGAAATGGGCGGCGCGCGCATGGGCAATGATCCGGCGACGTCAGTGCTCAACAAATGGAGCCAGGCGCACGACGTCGCCAATCTCTTCGTGACGGACGGCGCGCAGATGGCCTCGTCCGCCTGCCAGAACCCCTCGCTCACCTACATGGCGCTGACGGCGCGCGCCGCCGCGCATGCCGTCTCCCTGCTCAAGTCGAGTGCGATATGACCGAATACGTGCGCAATGTCTGGTACATGGCCGCATGGGCCGACGAGATCGTCGGCGAGGCAATGCTGAGCCGCACTCTGCTCGGCAAGCCGTGGCTGATCTGGCGCAAGGCGGGCGGCACTTACGCGATGATCGCCGACCGCTGCCCGCACCGCTTCGTGCCGCTCTCGATGGGCAAGCGCGTGCGCGATATGGTGCAGTGCCGCTACCACGGCCTCGGCTTCGACGGCAGCGGCGCCTGCGTCCACTCGCCCTTCCCCGATGGCCCGCCCGCGCATGTCAGCGCGCCTGCCATGCCCATCGTGGAAAAACACCGCGGCCTGTGGTTCTGGCCCGGCGATCCGGCACAGGCGGACCCGGCGAAGATCCCGGACTTCAGCTTCCTCGACGAGGAGCGCGGCATGCATCGCGGCGTCCTGCGCATCGAAGGCAATTACGAGCTCATCACCGACAACCTGATGGACCTGACCCACGCCGAGTTCCTCCATATCGAGACCTTCGGCGTCAACGGTTCGATCTTCCAAGGCACGCAGACCGTGCGGCAGGACCACGATGGCGCGATCTGGAACAATTGGGACATGACGGACGCCGAGGCCCCTGAGTGGTCGAAGCCGATGCTGGAGCCCGGCGCGAAGATCGACCAGTGGCTTTACATGCGCTGGCACGCCCCGGCTTCGATGGCGCTCACTGTCGGCCTCGCCAAGGCCGGCACGCAGCGCGCGGACCTCATCGTCCCGCCGATGGTCAACCCGCACATCATCACGCCGGAAACCGCGACGTCCTCGCATTACTTCTACGATCACGAGGACAACGAACAGGCCGCAGCCATGGCGCGGCAGGTCTTTGTCGACGAGGACGAGCCGATGATCGAGGCCGCCCAGCGCGCGCTCGGTACGCAGGACTTCTGGGACGCGCGCCCCGCGATCCTCAAGACCGACGCCGGCGCCATCCGCGCCCGGCGTGCGCTGATGCAGTTGCGAAAGGCTGAGGAGGCAGCGGCGGAAGCTGCCACGACCTGACGTTCAGGCCGCCGCGTTCTTCCCCGAACGCGACAGCAGCACAAGAAGCAGCACCGCACCCACGGCGCTGACGATCCCTGCGACGAGGAACGCGCCCTGCATCGTGCCCGTTACCCCGCGCAGCAGCGAAACCAGCAGCGGCGAGGAGAACTGACCAAAGAAGAATGTCGCCGTCCAGATGCCCATGCCGCGCCCGCGATGCTGAAACGGCAGTTGGCTCTGCGCCCAGGCGATCAGCGTCGGGATCGCCATGCCCGCGCCGGTCTGCTGCAGCGCCATGCCGAGGATCATGCCCTTCCAGTCATGCGCGAGCCCCATCACCGCGAGCCCCGCACCAAGGAAGCCAAGGAAAATCGCGATCAGCACCGGCGAGCCGACCCCGCGCGCGCCGAGCAGCCAGAACAGCATCGCCCCGGCCAGAATGAACAGCGTCGGCAACGCTGTGATCTGGCCAATGCTTTGCGGATCGGTGACGCCGAGTTCCTGCCACACAGTCGCGCCATTGACGATGAAGACATAGTAGATCGCCGAGGAGAACAGCGTCAGCCCCGCGATCCCGAGCATCGCGCGCCACGGGAAGCCCGCGGTGTCCTTCTCGTCCATGCCGAGCATCATGCGCACGGCCTGTTCGCTCGAAGGCTCGAACATCCAGCGCACCATTGCTGCCCAGATCGGGATGGCGAGGAGATAGAGGAGAAAGATGCCGTTCCAGCGCCACGCCGTCATCGTGCCGGCAAAGAAGATCATCACCGAGGAAAGCGCGGGCCCCACCAGCCCCTGCAGCGCCAGCCACTTGCGGCGGCCCTCGTCGGGCCAGTAATCGGCGATCAGCGTGTTGACGGTGGTGAGGATCACCGCCTCGCACAGGCCCAGCAGCAGGCGCGAGCCATAGATCGTGTCGAGGTTGTCGAGGAAGAACGGCGCTGCGCCGATCAGGCCGTAGAAGAAGGTCGAAACCAGCAGCAAGGTGCGCCGTCCGAAGCGGTCGACCATCAGGCCGGCAAACAGCGCCACCACCGCAATCGTCAGGCCCGGCGCCGTCACCATCGAGGGGACTTTCATGGGCGCGGTCGGATCGCTCGGTGCGAAGTGCCCGATGATCGCGGGGATCGCCGGAAACATCGTGACAATCGCCAGTATCGGCAGGAAACCCGCGATGATGACCGTCAGCCCCTGTGCCAGACCTGCTTGTTGCCCAGCCTTGCGCCCGGCCATGGGTGTGCTTGCCAAGGTATTCTCCCCAAACAGCTTCTTTGCGCCGGGCGGGCTGTCATTCCCGTGATACCCTGCGTCCTGCGCTTGACCATAGGCGACATGTCATCATAATAGAAGCATGATTTTAATTTGACCGGCCGCTCTCGTTCGGCAGGAATGACCGCTCGAACGGGCGGGCGAGACATCGGGACAGACATGACAGCACAGCCGGCAGCCCCTGCCGCCACCACGGGCAGCAAACTGCCGCACGAACTCGACGATCGCCAGCGCGCGCTCGCCTTTTTCACCGTGCTCACCGCTGTCGTGCTCGAGGTGGCGGACACTACCATCGTCAATACCGCACTCCCCACCATCCGCGATGGCCTTGGCGCATCCCCCGCCGCGATGCAGTGGATCGTCGCGGGCTACCTGCTCACGCTCGGCTCGCTGCTGCTGCTGGGCGGGCGGCTGGGCGATGCCTTCGGCCACCGCCGCCTGTTCCTCGGCGGTGTCGCGGGCTTCGTCGCCGCCTCGGCACTCTGCGGCCTCGCCCCGACGCCGGGCATTCTCGTCCTCGCCCGTGTGCTGCAAGGCGCGGCGGGCGCGATGATGGGGCCGCAGACCATGGCCATCGTCCAATTGCTCTACACCCCGCTCGAACGCGTGAAGCGCCTCGCCTTCTTCGGCATGATCATCGGCCTTGCCGCGATCATCGGCCCGATCCTCGGCGGCTTCCTGATCGAGCTTGACCTGTTCGGCCTCGGCTGGCGGCTGATCTTCCTGATCAACCTCCCCGTCGGCCTTTTCGCGCTCGCCATGGGCCGCGTCACGCTCCCGCGCACCGGCGAGGAGCACCACGGCCTCGCCATCGATCTCGCGGGCGCCGCGCTGTTTGCAGCGGGCTTCGGCATGATCCTCCTCGCGCTCATCCAGTCGCATGAGGATATGACCTTAACCCAGGCAGGCCCGATCCTCTTCGGCGGGATCGCCGCTGTAGGGCTGGGCTGGCACCGCGCGAGAACGCGCCGCGCTGCCGGGCTTCCGGCGATGATCGAACCTTCGCTCTTTGCGCTGCCCACCTTCCGCTGGGGCATCCTGGCCGCAATGGCCTTCAACAGCGGCTCGGTGGGCTTCCTGATGATCTTTGCCGTCGCCCTGCAGCAGGGCCTTGCACTCACCCCGCTCAAGACCGCGCTGATCCACATCCCCTTCGGCCTCGGCGTCATGGTCGCGGTCGGCCTCATCGTCCCGCGCCTGCTGCCCCGGCTCGGACGCCTGCTGCCGATGGCAGGCGGCGTGCTGATGGCGGCCGGCATCGTCAGCACCCTCGCGCTGATCCGCGCCTCGGTCGCGGGCGGGCCGCTGCTGGTCGCCACACTCGCGCTGGCCGGGATCGGCTTCGGCACGCTGTCCGGCCCGCTTGGCCCCATTGTCGTCTCCGAAGTTCCGCGCACCCACGCCGGCACCGCCAGCGCCACGATGCGCACCGCGCAGCAGCTCGGCGGCGCGCTCGGCATTGCGCTGGTCGGCTCGGCCTACTTCGCCGTGGCTGGCAACGATGCCGCTGCCCGCCTTGCCGGTCTGGTCCCCGGCGCGCAGATGATCGCGGCGCTGCTCTCTATCGCCGTGCTGGCCGTTTCGCGGCTGCCATCCACGCTGTTTGGCACCGAGCGCAAACCATCGGCGGATTGACCTCCAGCCGGTTCATCGCCATTATCAATTGGAATAGAATTAAACCTATCTGCCAATCAGATAGATAACCATCGCGGGAGATTATATGGACGTCAAACCTGTGCGCCGCATCGTCACCGGCCACGATGCGCAGGGCCGCGCGATCATTCAGGAAGACGGGGCCACACCCCGCGTCCAGCAAGTCGGCGGCGCGATCGGACCGATGTTCCATGAAGTCTGGAACACGCAAGGTACACCCGCCTTCATCGACGCCGCCTCCGGCGAACTCCCCGAGGCCGGAGTGATCCTCGCCCCGCCGAAGAACGGCACCCGCATCCGCGTGCTCGACATTCCGCCCGAAGGCGACGACATCCGCAACATGACCCCCGAGGAAGCCGCCGCGCATTTCGCCGAGATCGGCGCCGGCCACGCCTCCAACGCTGCCAAGGAAGGCGCCCGCCACGCGCTGATGCACCGCACAGAAACCATCGACTACGGCATCGTCATCGAAGGCGAGCTCGTGCTGATCATGGATGAGGGCGAAACCACGGTCTATCCCGGCGACATCGTGATCCAGCGCGGCACCAACCATGGCTGGGCCAACCGCTCTGACAGGAACTGCCGCATCGTTTTCGTGCTGATCGACGGCGAATTCGCGCCGGACCTCAAGGCATGAGGCTCGCCACCCTGCGCGACGGCACGCCCGACGGCGCGCTGGCGCTCGTTTCTGCCGATGGCACCCGCGCGCTGCGCGTCGGCGGCAACCTGCTCACTGCCATGGCGGACTGGCCCGCCACCGAGGCAATGCTCGCGGCCGCACAGGCCCGCCTCGAGGCCGGCGAAGGCGAATCCACCGACGACGTGGATTTCGCTGCGCCCTTGCCCCGCACCTGGCAGTGGCTCGATGGTTCGGCCTTCACCACCCACGGCGATCTGATGGCCGTCGCCTTCAAGCACGATCCCCACGAAGGGGACCGCCCGCTCATGTATCAGGGCCTGTCCGACCGGTTCTATGGCCCTGCCGATCCCGTCCCCTTCCCCGCCATGGAGCACGGCATCGATTTCGAAGGCGAGTTCGGCGTGGTGGTCGATGGCGTGCCGATGGGCACCAGCGCGGCTGAGGCGCTTGGGCACATCCGCCTCATCGTGCAGATCAACGATTGGTCGCTGCGCGCCATCGCCCCCATCGAAATGAAGACCGGCTTCGGCTGGGTTCAGGCCAAGCCGGCCTGCTCGATGGCACCGTTCGCCGTCACGCCCGATGAACTGGGCGAGGCGTGGCAGGATGGCCGCGTCGGACTCGATCTCATCATCGACTGGAATGGCCGCGAAGTCGGCCGCGCGAATGGCGCCGCGATGGCCTTCGGGTTCCACGAGCTTGTCGCCCATGCCGCACTCACCCGCGATCTTGTCGCCGGAACGGTGATCGGCTCGGGCACTGTTTCGAACGCCAATTACGCCGAAGTCGGCTCCAGCTGCATCTCGGAAATCCGCGCGATCGAGATCATCGCGCAAGGCGCGCCGCAGACCCCGTTCATGGCCTTCGGCGATACCGTGCGGATGACGGCGGTGGATGCCGCGGGCCGCGCTCCGTTTGGCCAGATCGATCAGGAAGTCGTGAAGGCCTAGCATTTTCGGGCCGCCCCGGTGTAGGATCGGAAGAACGTTCCCAGATCGCAGGGCGAGGCGGCCCGATACCCATGACCAAACCCAAACGGGCCACCATTGTCGATGTCGCGCGCATGGCTGAAGTTTCGGCCAAGACCGTCAGCCGCGTCGTCAACAACGAGCCGCATGTCACCGAAGCGGTGAAAACCCGCGTGCGCGAGGCGATGCGGGCGCTGCGCTATCACCCCAATGTTTCGGCGCAGGGGCTGGTGCGCAGCCGCTCCTACCTCATCGGTCTCGTCTACGAAAAGCCGAGCCCCAGCTACGTCGTCGAACTGCAGAAAGGCGCGCTCGAGCGGCTACACGGCGAACGCTTCCGCCTTGTCGTGCTGCCGGTCGAATCCGTCACGGATCGCGAGGAAGAGATCATCGCGCTGCTGCGCTCGGCCGCGCTCGATGCCGTGCTGCTCGCCCCGCCCGCTTCGGACCACGCGGGCCTGATGGCCGAACTGCGCGAAGTGGGCATGCCCTTTGCGCGCATATCGCCCACCCGGCTGCTCGGCAATGGTCCCTCGGTCGCGATGGATGATGTCGCCGCCGCGCAGGAAGCGGCGGAACACCTCGTGGCGCTTGGCCACAAGCGCATCGGCGTGATCAAGGGCGACCCCAGCCACGCCGCCTCCGATGCGCGGCTGGTCGGCACGATGCAGGCGCTCGCCATGGCAGGCATCACCCTGAAGCCCGAGTTGATCGAATCCGGCTTGTTCACCTTCGATTCGGGCCTCGCCGCCGCGCGCCGCCTGCTCGCGCTTGATCCGCCGCCCACCGCGATCCTCGCCCAGAACGACGACATGGGCGCGGCCGCCATCACGGCCGCGCGCGAATGCGGGCTGAGCGTGCCGGAGGATCTCTCGGTCGTCGGCTTCGACGATTCCGATATCTCCCGCGTGGTCTGGCCGCCGCTCACCACGATCCGCCAGCCGGTCGAAGACATGGCCTACCGCGCGATGGACATGCTGCTCCACGTGCTGAAGGGCGAGCCCGAGGGCGGCGACATCCACCTCGCCCACGAACTCCTCATCCGCCGCAGCACCGCACCGCCGCGCGCGGGCTAGACTCGTTTTCAGATTGATTGAATCGCGAGGGATTCCCAAGCGTCGCTGTTTCTGATTCAACCTGCTGGCTG
>NZ_JAIEPN010000009.1 GCF_019748365.1 Novosphingobium sp. | reverse complement strand
GGGGTGGGGCATGCCCCACCCCATGCGATCACCTCAATCTACACCAGAAATTACACCACGAGCGCGGACGCTAACTCCGCTGACGAAAGCTCGGGGTCGTAGTGAGTATCCCCCGCAACTTCTGGCGAGCAACTCTGTCCCATAGCACGCATTAAGCTTTGAGTTGCCATTTTTGCCTCGAGCATGCCGCCATCTACAAGACGAGCTGCTCTTAGCCCTGACGTTATGACTGCAGGGGTAGCTTTAATTGATGCAAGCTCTCGGACATCTGCGCTGCTGAGAGGCAAGGACGCTCTATCTGCTGCGGTCTTTACAACACGCTCTCGCACGGCACGCGATGGCCGTCCCAGATGGACCGCCAGCGTCATGCGACGCAGCACCGAGGGGTCTAGGCATAAGCGGTCATTGACGATCCAAATCGTGCTGACTTCTGGGGTCTCGACAAAGCGATTGATCCATTGCTTGGAACTGCCCCTCCGTTCGCTCATTGTCAGCACGTCGTCAGCTTCATCGATGACCAGCAGCCGATCTTTTCGGCTACGGCACAAGGTTCGCAGCATAATCGCGTGATCGAGTCTCTCGCCTCGGCTTGGCTCTCCACCTTCGTCATCGCTCAACCCGACGAATGTCGCCCCTCGGCCGGTCCGTTGCGCCACGGTTCGAGCAAACTCTGTCTTGCCGCCTCCAGGCTCTCCATAAAGCAAGATACTAACGGGCTCTGGCGAAGACAAAAGGTCGAGAGCGATGTCGCGCAATGGACCGATATGAGCGAACTCTTCCCAAGCCAAATTGCTCGATTCAGGATCTGGCATCAGCCAGCGCATCATGTCATCGCGTGACTCCGCCTCAATGCGCGTAAGCCGAATGAGCAGCGGGCTGAGATTGAATTCGCCATCGTTGTCATCGTTAACCAGTCGGCAAAGCAGAAGGCGTGACCCCGGCATGAGCTTCTGTTCTGTCAAGCCTTTGGGTGTACCTGAAAGACATGCAACCACGCCTGGCGTCAGGTGACCGCATCGGAACGGGGATGCCCTCACAATCTCCCGCCATGCATCGATTTTGCCCCAACGGACAAAAACCGCAAGAATGGCGATCTCGACATGATCAAGACCAAAGATCTCACCAACCCATGCGCATACCTTGTCGATTCGACTCGGTTTGATGTCTTTGCTGGCGAGTTCCTGTGCGACGAGCTTGAGCTGATGCAATGAGACATCCCCTCCCGCAGCTGCTTCCAACGACGCGTTTACCGGCGTCTCGCGATTTACGATCTGGAGGATGTCCTCGCCATGATAGCGTGCTTGCTGCGCGGTCATCGATTGGATGACTTTCACGACGACGTTGGCAAAATGGCCAACCTCGCCATCAGCTTCGAGAGTGGTGTTGAGATTGTCGCTTTTCCGGCGCGCCATTTGTGTCGATCTCCCTTGATGTGGCTTGAGTTATCGCTAAGGCATGCGACAAAAGCGGTCGTGCTATTCTGTTTGCAAAAAATCTGCTTGCTCTCCCGGCAGGCGTCGGCAATCCTAAGTCATTATGACGCGCAGGCTCAGTAATCTCGATCGTACACTAAAACTTGTACATGCATTGACCGAGAGTATCGAAGGCTTGTCCCTCGATGATATGGCTGCATTGCTTGGGGTGAATCGCCGAACAGTTGAGCGTTTGCGCAACGTCATCCTCATTCATTTCGACCTCGACGAAACGGTCGATGGGCGGATCAAACGATTCAGGATCAAGGATAGCCCGGGCCGTGCCTATGCTAGGCCAAACGCTGCCGAAGTCGCCGCGCTCCAGGCAGTGGTCGAAGCCGGGCGGATCGAGGGCACAGCCAACACCGAAGCGCTTGAGAAGCTGCTCTCCAAGATCAAGATCGCCTTTGACAGCGCTGAGAGGCGCCGGCTGGACAATGACCTCGATCTGCTCACCCGGTTGCAGCGATCCCGCGTTGCGGCAGGGCCAGCCGTCATCGCTTCGCCCGAGGATCTGACAACGATCCAGTCAGCGATCCTTGCCGCCCATTGTGTGGATTTCGATTATCAGCCCGATTGGGCTGCTGCGCCAGCATGGCGGCGGGTCATCCCATACGGCCTGATCCATGGCCCCATCACCTATCTGCTTGGCAAAATGCCTGACCGGGATGATCCCCCATTCACATTTCGGCTCGATCGCATGAGCAACGTTCGAGACAGCGGGATCGTCGGCTGCCCACCGGATGATTGGGATCTCGACGCCTGGATGTCCCGCAGCTTCGGCATCTGGCAAGAGGAAGATCACGATATTGTGCTGCGGGTCCGCCCGCATGCGGTCGAGCGAGCGCGGGCATGGCGGTTCCACCCGCATCAGCAATTCGAAGGTGATGGCGAGGAGCTGCTGGTGCGATTTCGATCCGGAGGGCTCTTTGAGCTCGCCAATCACCTGTTCGGATGGGCGGGCGATTTGGTGATCGAAGGACCAGCGGCATTACAGGACACGATGGAGCAGCGGCTCGCGGCGGCTCAGGAAATGTTGCGACCGAAATTGTCGTAGCTGATGGGAAGAGAGCGTGTTGGGCGTGGCGTGACAGTCGTCGGGGGATTAGTTTGAATGTTTGAGAACTGCCATCTGCGGATCGGCCACGCGCCATTTGCGAGCTGCATGCCGCTCAGTCCGCAGCTCCTGGCGAGCCTCTATGCCTTGCCTCATTGTGCCGAGATGCCGCTGCGCGAGGTCCTTGAAGCGCAGAGTAAGGATGCCCCATGGGCGGAGAGTTTTACTGTCGCCCCCGAACAGACCGCCACGGCTGTTGCCGCAATGCTGCGCCATCTGATGATGGCCACGCGGGACCTCGAGCCTGGATCCATTGCGACCGCCGCCCTGGCAACTGGCGGGAGGGCGCGCACCCATATCGAGGCGCTACGGGATCTTTGGTTTGGTAATCCAGCAATCGTTCCGTCCGAACTGGCGATATTGAAGGCATTCCTCGCCTGTGAGGCAGGCGATGCGTTGCAGTCGCTTCAGGTGATCTGGGATCGGAATAGCACCCAGCTGACATCTCTCGAGCGCGCTGTGCTCGAGCATCTCGAAAGTCACCACGGCAAGCTGGACGAGGACGATATTGATTACGTCCGCCTGGTCTCGGCCCCCAAGACGTGCCGAGCGCCTGAATCGATCCTCGCCGGGCATATCCAAAGGCATCTGCTTGATCCGTCGGCGCCAACGGTACCCATGGACGACAGCCTCGCGGTTTGTTCCGTCCGCGATGCACTCACGGAATGCGAAGCCGCCGCCGCCATCATCCAGCGCTGGCTTGCCGAGGATCGAGCTTTGTCGGCGAGCGACATCGGCATCATCCTGCCGGCAGGGCCGGAATACACGAATTACCTGTCGGAAGCCTTCGCGAATGCGGGCCTTACGGCATCATCGCTCCCTGCTGCGCTGGATCGCAGAAATGTTGGGGGTGAAGTGCTCCTGCATTTCCTGCAGTGCAGGCGGCGGCCCGCGCCCGCCATGGCGCTCGCCTCGCTATACTGTTCCCCCGTTCTGTGCTGGTCCCCGGACGTGGGAACGGCCTTGGCCAATGCCGTCATGGCCGGCGATTTTCAGCCGATGTTGGTCCATGACTTGAGCGGAAAGCAGGCTGCGCTGTTCTCGCTTATTCGGTCAGCATCACCTGCGACGAACGGTCAGCTCAAAGAGGAAATCCGTTCCTTTCAGAGACTGCTCCATGACGACGAACTGCTTGCTCCCGATGTAGCTGAGGCGAAACAGCTGGCTTCGCGTCTCGTGGCCGCTCTCGGCAATGCCAATGATGCCGCCGAAGCGGAACTGGAAAAGGCCATCCAATTGGCCGCAGCATACCAGGCACCGCCTTACCCACGCGGACCTTATTATCTGGGCGGTATCTCGGTCATGTTGGCGCATGAAATGCCCAAGCGGCAGTTTCGCAAGCTTCTCGTCCTCGGCTTCAACGACGGTGCCTATCCGCCCCCGCCTTCGGGGAATCCGTTCTTCCTCGACAGTGAGGTTGAGGCGATCTCGAACGCGATCGGCTTGCAGCTCCCGTCCCAGGCCAAGCAGCTCGATACATCGCTCGACCTTTTCGCGCGGCAGATTGGAGCCGCAAGTGACCAGGTCATATTCCTCCTGTCAGAACGCGATCGCAGCGGCAGCTTTCTCTCCGCTTCGTCAAGCTTGCCACTCATCTCCCGGCTCATCAAAGGCATGGATGATGCGGAATCTTTGGTCGTGCCGCTCACGCACAGTGAAGGTACGATCTGGGACAGGCTGGTGGCCTGGATGCCGCGGCCAGTGGTCGAGCCCTTGCAGCCCCTCGAAGTGCCAACGCACTATGAGTTCGATCTCGATCTCCTGAGCCTGCGCAAGAAAGATGATGGCACCCCGAGAGCGCAGAGCCCGAGCCGGCTTGAAAAGCTCCTCATCAGCCCGCTGGCCTGGGTCCTGGCTGAACTCGGCGCCGAGCACGTCTCTTGGCAGCCGGAAGCGCTTGACGTCATGCTGCGCGGCTCTCTCGCCCACGAGGTATTCGAACGCCTCTTCCCGCCGGGCAAGGACCACCCGTCCGACGAAGTGATCGAAGAAAAGGTGCCCGAGCTTCTTCTGGAACGCATTCGTGCAATTGCGCCGTTCCTGCAGACGTCGGCCTGGGCTGTCGAACGCAACACGCTGGAGGCGGAAATCACCAAGTCCGCCAAGCACTGGTCGATGGTACTGAAATCCCTCGACGCCGAGATCGTGGGCAACGAATTCTGGCTCTCCGGGACCCTGTTTGACCATCCCGTACATGGCAAAGCGGATTGCCTGCTTCGCCTTCCCGATGGGCAGCCGATCGTCGTCGATTACAAGAAGAGCAGCTCCGGAACCCGCAGACAGCGCTTGCAGAAGGGCTGGGACCTGCAGGTCGATCTCTATCGGCGCATGACCGTTCGGATCGATGAGCGCAGCCACGAAGCTGTCGTTCGCATTGGCGAGACCTTGAACGGCTGGTCCAAGCAGCCGGCCGTCGCCTATCACACACTCAACGACGGAAACGTCCTTCTCAATGGCATCGAAGTGTTTGACAGCACTGACGTTGAACTCGTCACCGGCGACATCGCAGCGAACGCGATTTCGCTGATTTCGGCGCGATTTGATGCCCTCAAGGCTGGCCGGCTGGATACAAACACCACAGCGGATGCCACATTCTTTCAGAAAGCAGCGGCGCTTGGCACCTACGCTCTCGAAGACAGTCCGTTGATCACCGCATTCATGCGTGACGATACCGCTCCTTCTGTAACCCTCCCGGACGAACTCGATGACTGAACTTTCGATTGTGCCCGCAGGCGCCGGGGCTGGCAAAACGCACCATATCCAGGAAACCCTCACCCTATGGGTCAGGGACGGCAAGGTTCGCCCAGAGAAGATCCTCGCGGTCACCTTCACAGAAGCCGCCGCCGGGGAGTTGCGGCAGCGGATCCGGGGCGCTCTGATTGCGGACAGCAATCTGTCGGCAGCGCTGGCTGTCGAGAGAGCTTATGTCTCCACCATTCACGGGCTGGGGCGCCGATTGCTGATCGAGCACGCCTTCGCATCGGGTTCATCTCCGCAGCAGCGTCTGATCGCCGAAGACGAGCAGGACTTGCTGATCCGTCGCTCGATCGAAGAAAATCCTGCATTGAGCGAGCTGTCCCGAAACCTCGCCGCCCTTGGCTATCAAGGAAGCTTCTCCTCGGACGAAACCGCAGAGGACAGCTTCCGCAAGAAGTTGCTCGGCGTCATCGCCTTGCTGCGAACGCTCGGTCCGCGAGGCAGCGATCCGGCGATGGCCGACTTTGTCGAGGCATCCATCCGGACCGGATACGGTGCACCTATCGGCAAATCTGAGACTTTGGCTGCAGCGCTCCAGAAGACTGTCGATGCCTTGCTTCAGGCCTTTCCTCGCTCGCTCGCTGACGATGCTGGTAGTGCCACCGCCAAGACAGCATTCCGCGAGAACTTCCGCGCTCTGAAGCAGGCTCAGCAGCTGCTCGCATCCGGCGGTACAGACTGGCGGCTGTGGCAGAAGCTGCGGGGCCTGCGTCTGTCGATGCGCGGCAATCCGACCCCTGACGGCTACGACGATCTTGCATCTGCGGTCATGCTGGCGGCTGACAACCTGGCTTTTCACCCCGGACCACTCGAGGATGCGGTTTCACATGCGCGCGCTCTCGTCGAAGGCGCACAGTCGGCGATGAA
The DNA here is from genome assembly GCF_019748365.1 of Novosphingobium sp. Taxonomy (GTDB): domain Bacteria; phylum Pseudomonadota; class Alphaproteobacteria; order Sphingomonadales; family Sphingomonadaceae; genus Novosphingobium. Next base: position 2,292 of record NZ_JAIEPN010000009.1, on the reverse strand, counting down.
GGACTACGAGACTCGCAAGCGTGAGCTCGGTGTGATCGACTTTAGCGACATGGTGACCAACGCCGCACGGATCCTTGAGGAAAAGCCCGCTGTGCTTGGTGCCGTCATGGAAGAGGTCGACTGCGTCATTGTCGACGAGTTCCAGGACACCAACCCGATCCAGTTCACCTTTCTGTGGGCGCTGGCCCGCAAGGCCAAACGCGCATTGATCGTCGGCGACACCAAGCAGGCGATCATGGGCTTCCAGGGCGCGGATCCGCGACTGACTGTCGCCCTTACGCAGCAATTTGAAACCAGCCCGCTCGACCGGAACTGGCGATCTGATCCGCGCATCATGGATTTCGTGAACGCACTGGGGCCGTGCCTCTTCGGTGAGGACTATACGGCGCTTGCCGCGCAGAATTCCTCGGGACACGACACCGCTCTGGAGGTCATCGAGCTGGCCAACAAGCGCGGTGCCCGCTCCGGCGGAAAGCCCCAGCATTTCATCGCTGATCGTCTCCTGTCCCTGCTGACGGATGATCGGGTGACCATCGTGGACAGGCATTCCAAGGCCTTGCGCGATCTGGAGCCCCGGGATGTTGCCATCCTGTGCCCGACGCATAGCCACTGCGCGAGCTATGCGGCCGCGCTGCGGGCCCTGGGCTTGCCGGTCCGCGTTGCAGAAGGAGGCTGGTGGCAAAGCAAGATCGTTCAGGCAGCATGCTTCGCGCTTCGTTTCGCCGTCGATCCGGCAGACAACCATGCAGCGATCTGCACCGCAACGCTCGGCCCGGGCGCAACGCCGCTCGGCGATGCTCTTGGCGCTCTGGCCCGCGACGGCCGGATCGAGACACCAGAACTCATGGCATTGCAGGGACTTTGGCCTGACTCGCTTGCGACGCCGGTGGACAGACTGGTGCATCAGGTGATCCAGGTTGCCGGGCTACGCGACTGGTGCGACCGGCTCGACGACCCCGCCCAAATGAGAGCGGACCTTCTTCGCTTCGAGGCTGAAGCGGCGGCATTCATGGATGCACACCGGGATATGCGCGAAGCCTCCGGTTTCTATGGCCAGAGTGCCAACGTTTTCCTTGGGTGGCTCGAGAACAAGGTCGGCTTGAAGGGTGAGGATCTCCGTCCGAATCCCGCTGGCGCGGAGGCCGATGGCATCGAGATTGTAACCTGGCACGCATCGAAGGGGCGGGAGTGGCCGGTCGTGGTCGTTTGCGGCCTCGATCACAAACTCGACCCGCGCGCCGGCACATTCAGCACAAAGTTTCCTGGTTTCGACGATCTCGATCATGTGATCGAACAGGCGACACTTGCCTATGCGCCTGACTTTGCTGCTCCCGAAGCGACAGCTCGTTTTCTAAATGGACTGTATCCTGAGTGCGAGGAGACAGCGCGCCGATTGCTTTACGTCGCTCTGACCCGTGCGCGGGACCGCCTGATCATCGAGTGGCCGCAGGACGATGATAAGGTCGAGCCGCCCTTGCCGATTACGGCACGTCGTCTTTTGGACGACGCCTGTGGCATGAAATTGCAGGGCAATCAGATCACTGTCGGTCCAGCGAACTTTGCGGCGCGCATGACGATTTGTGGCAAGGAGATCCCAGCGTCGTTCGAAGGGGAAGCCAGAGTTCGCATTGAGAGGAATGATCGCGAACCCAGATTTGCAATTGAAAGGCGAGCTATCGGCCAACTTACCCCGGTCATCAGTCCTTCCCAAACAATCGCCACCACTCGGCCGCTGCCTTCGCATATTGAGACCCGGCCGATTTCAGAGGGCGTCCGGCTCACCGGATCGGATCTCGCACAGGCAACGGATAAGGGAACGGCGGTCCACGAAGCCTTGCGGATTTTGTTGTGCAGGCCAGATCTGCGGCACAGGGTGGGGCAGCATTGCCGTATCGGCGAGGCTGAAGTCGAGCTGCTCGCGCAACAGGCGCAAGCTCTTCGGCAGACCCTCACGGAGCTTGGTTATTCGCGCCTACATGTCGAACAACCAATCGAAATCGAACTGGCAGACGGTGGACGTCAGAGCATCATAGTCGACCTGATCGCTGAGAGCACGAATGGCTTCATGATCGTGGACCACAAGAGTGGGCCTATTGCAGACCATACAGCTCGATTTGCAACATATTGGCCTCAGCTAGCGGCTTACATCGCTGCCGTTGAGTTTAAGGCTGGCAAGGCCGTCCAAAGCGCTGCTGTGTTCTGGACCGAGACTGGTGGTAACCCTGCGGTGAGGGCCGCCTTGCGCTGATTTGCTGACGTGCCGAGAAGGCACCGGTGCAAGCGCTGGTGCTT
>NZ_JAIEPN010000072.1 GCF_019748365.1 Novosphingobium sp. | reverse complement strand
GTCTAGCAGGACTGGCCCATTTTTAATCCGGTGCTACCGGCCGATCCGTGGCCCCTTTTATTCCCGGTGTTCTCAGAACGGCATCGATCGGCAGCTTCATCAGCTCCGACAAGCCGTAGGCGGAAATGATCAGCGTCAGGATGACCACGCCCCAGCGGAAGCGGATCGACGCATCAAGAAGTTTCTCGATCATCTCAGTGCTCCGCCTCGCCCTTGCCGAGTTCGGCTTTGAGCAGGAACGCGCCCTTGGTCGCGATGGTGACGCCCGGTTTCAGCCCATCGACGATCTCGATCCGTCCACCTCCGCGCTTGCCGGTGACGACAGTGGTCGCAAGAAACCCCTTGGCGGTCCTGACGAATACGACCTCGCGCCCTTCGACGGTCTGCACGGCTTCCTCCGGCAGCGCGATAAGGCCGTTATCGCCACCTCCACGCGGCTTGATCCGGGCGCGCAGGCCCTGACCGGGTGTCAGCCCACCAATGCCTTGCGGTGTCAGGATGATCGTCGCGGTCTTGCTATCGGGATCGAGGGTGGGAGTTGCTGAGCGCACCACTGCATTCAAGGTCTCCCCGCCCAGCAGTTCGATCACAGCGCTATCGCCTGGCTGAATGCGCCGTGCATCGGCGGCCAGCACCGATGCGTTGATCTGGATGCGGGTGGGATCGGAAACGCGAAACAATTCGGTGCCGGCGAGGACATAAGCCCCAAGCCTCGCGTCGGCCTTGGTCACCCGCCCGGAAATGAGGCTGATGACAGAGAGGCTTCGGCCATCGCCAGACACCCTGGCGGCAGATGCAGCTGACTGCGACCGCCGTGCCTCAGCGTCGGCCTCTGCCAACACTGCGGCTGCACCCTCAAGGTCTTGGCGCGCCGTCACGCGCGCATCGAACAGGCGCTTTTCGCGCGCATATGTCGAGCGCGCCAGCGCCAGCTTTGCCGACGCCGAGCTTCGTTCAGCGGCGATGGAGGCTGCGTCACGGCTCTCCATGGTTGCCACTGGCTCTCCGGCTCGGACATAGTCGCCCAGTTGCCGGTTGATCCGGACAATCGCACCGTCAGCGCGTGCCGTCAGTACCGCTTCGCCTTGCGGAGTTGCGGCAACCACGCCCTGTGCCAGAATTTCAGCACCCAGTCCGCCAGACTGTATGGTTTCGGTGACGATACCGGCAGCCTGGGCACGTGCCGCGTCAATCTCGACCTGACCCTCGACATGCCCTTCTTCTTTCTCTTCGGCATGTTCGCCTTCCGTCGAGGCGGCTGTTGTAGGCTCTGGCGCGAATACCGAGCGGCCAAGCATTATGCCGCCCCCGCCAAGCAGGAGTGCTGCAATGGCGACCCCAGCAATGAGTTTCGTCTTGTCGTTAGCTTCGGTCATCGATCAATCCCCTGCGCGCGCATTGGCGCGGATCAGTGCGGCCAGCGCTCGAGCGCGGTCGAGGCGGGCCTCGATCAGCGCGGTCTTGGTGGTAGTGAGCGCGGCTTGCGCATCGAGCAGTTCCAGCAGGCTGAATTTGCCTGCGCCGTAGCCGATGCGCGCGAGCCGCACGGCCTCTGCTGCCTGCGCCAGCGATGGCCCGGACAGCGCCTCGACCCGTGCATCGGCAGCCCCGAGCAGCATGCGCGCATCATGCTGCGCGCGGCGCGCGGTGAGTCGCGCCTGAGCAAGTGCGGCTTCGCCGGCGAGTGCATCCGCCTGCGCCGCTTCAATCCCGCCACGGTTGCGGTCTCTGAAAGGGAGAGGAATGGAAAAGCCGGCAACGAAGGCCGTCTCACGCCCGTCATTGATACGCCGCACACCGCCGCTTGCTGTCACATCAGGGACCGCATCGGCACGTGCCACCCGGATGCGTGCCTGAGCAGCATCGCGCTCGGCAGCGGCAAGCTGCTCGTCGAGGGAAGGTGTCTCGGGCGGGAATGCCCCTGGCACCGCCTCATCGACCCACGCTGGCACTGACAGTTCGGGATCGCTGCTCCCGATCAGATCGGCAAGCATGCGGCGAGCGGCAAGCAACTCGCCAAAGGCCCGCGCTTCCTCGGCCTGCGCTTCGGCGAGCAGCGCTTCCGCACGGAGCTGGCGCAACGGGGGATCGCGTCCAACGTCCACCAGCAACCGAGCGGTTCGAGCCAATTCGCGCGCCTGCCCGACATTATCCCGCGCCAGCACTGCACGGTCCTCGGCGGCGCGCAATTCGGCATGGCCGACGCGAATATCGCGCGCAAGATCGGCTTCGGCGCGGCGTAGCGACAGCAAGGCAAAATCGCGTTCGGACGACGCCACTGCCACCCGCGCGCTACGCTTGCCGCCCAGTTCGATACGCTGGCTGAGTGCCAGAGTCGTCTCGGCGCTCCGAGTGTCACGATAAGGGCCAGTCCCGGCGAAGTTCTCGACCTCGAGCGAAATCTCGGGATTAGGCGAGACGCCGGCCTGCCGTGCCCGTGCCTCCGCAGCCTGAGCCTGGGCGCGTGCTTGGGAGATGCGCGGCGAATTCTGCGCACCTTGCGCCAGTGCATCAGGCAGTGAAACTTCGGCCGCCCAGGCGTGGGAGCAGGATGCCAGAATGGCTGATGCAATCAACAATCGGAACTTCATGTCACGCACCGCCGGAATTCAGTGCGGAGGGCACGGTCAATCCCGAACAAGCATTCACAGGATCGGGCGTGCGGTCCTGCTCACGGTCGTGGATCACGTGCGAAATGCGGACGGTGTCGACCGTTGTGGGGGATAAGTCCGCCGAAGTTGCAAAGCGCCACTGCCCCCGCGAACGATACCGGTATTTCTTCCAGTCTGTTTCCTGACAGGCGACTCGCTGGCCTTGTCTGAGAAATTCTATGTGAAGGTCGCCCCTGTGGCGGGCGAACCAGCGCTTCTGACGGACATAGCCGCTGACGAGCGTATGGCTGCCGTCAGTCTGAACCTTAACCCATAGAATATAGACCGACGCTTTCGGGTCAATTTGGACCGGGATATCGACGCGGGTCGAACGCGCGTCAGCAGGGGCTGCGGCGACGAGCACCGCAGGCGCAATTGCGCCAAGAAGGAGGTTTCGCATGGTTTGAGAATCCTGAAATTGCCAGTATCGGCGTCGGAATAACCGGCGCGCTTAAAGCTGGGATTTCAGGCTGCGGGCGGCTCCGTCGGCGGAGCGAGAGCAAGCGAACGCATCGGCTGAACGATAAGTGGCGTGATCGCCGCCTTGCCGTCCCAGATCGTTAGTGAGGCGGATTCACAGTCTGTAGCCAGCGCCACGCCGCAATGATGATGGACCAGGGCATGACATGGCGATCCGCCTTTCTGCCCAGGGTCCTCTTGGTTGCCGTCATCAGCATGATCATGCTTGTCGAGAACTTCGACGCTATGTCCAGCCAGCAGATTGTCGGCATGCGCAGTTTCGGGCGCGACAAGGCCGCCAAACAAAATGGCAAACATAAGGAGCATCGAGAAGAGGCGGACCCGCATATTAGCGCGCCTACCAGCCACTCTCGAATCCAGCAAGAAAATGCTCACGATTGATCGTCCATTCGAGCCAGAAGATCCTGCGGAATTGGCATCGGCCGAAAGGCGCTAACATTCGACCGGCCAGTATTACCGGTCGGCAATCGACCAGTAATGGCACCCAGCGGTACGAGTGCGAGCCGTAAGCATTGCCCCCCGGCTTCTTTGAAGTCCCTTTCACGAAGCGCGTAACTGAGCATTGTCCAATGACTGGCCAGATGCAGTCCAAAATATGGCTGCGCCACGATATGAGCGCGTTCTAGCGCACGCCAAGCTGCCAGCCTGTCACTGGCACGTCTGGCAGCGCCAAAGCTGGCCATTTCTTCCGCGATGAGGTCTCGGGCCAGATCGAGCATCATACCGTTACCTCGCTGCCACCGGCTTTCATGCTTGTTCTACCGCGGCGGGAGCAGCTTTCAGCTCAGCCATCGCGTGTCGGAACACCTGCAGGCCGCCCGTCAAGGCCAACGCAGCCATAATAGTCGCAACAATCAGGTCGGGCCAGGCGCTACCTGTGCCAAACACGCCTAGCGCGGCCAGCATCACGGCGACATTGCCAATGGCGTCGTTGCGTGAGCATATCCAGACCGAACGCATATTAGCGTCGCCCGTACGGTAGCGATAAAGCAACAGGGCAACGCCAACATTCGCGGCCAGCGCCAGTGCGCCGACCGCGCCCATCATCGCAGGGTCCGGCGACGTACCGTTCATAAATGCAAAGACCGCGCTGCCGAAGACCCAGCCGGCAAAGCCCAGCATGAAAAGTGATTTCAGCAACGCCGCCCGCGCCCGCCATGAAAGCGCCGCGCCAACGACCGCAAGGCTCACCGCATAGTTGCCGGCGTCACCCAGAAAGTCGAGCGCGTCGGCCTGAAGCGCGCGGCTGTCTGCGGCCGCGCCTGCCACCATTTCGACAAGGAACATTGCCGCATTGACGATCAGCGCCACCCACAGAACGCGCCGCCAGCGCGGGTCGGCCTTGGCCATCTCGCTACCGCAGGCGCTGGCGCAGCAACTGTCTGCCATCGAATTATCCTCCTCGACAAATCCCAAGTCGGACATCTATCTACACCCTGTAGCAACTACAGGGTCAAGCGATGAAGATCGGCGAGCTGGCGAGCGCAACCGCGACCAAAGTTGAGACGGTGCGCTACTATGAGAAAATCGGGCTGCTAGCGCCGCCCGCGCGCACCTCGGCTAACTATCGAGCCTATGGCAAGGAGCATCTCGCCCGCCTTTCATTCATTCGCCGTGCCCGAGACCTAGGTTTCACGCTCGAAGCGGTCCGAGAATTGCTCACGCTGTCCGACGATAAGGCGCGGTCCTGCGAGGCAGTCGACAGTATCGCACGGGTTCATCTCGCAGATATTGAACGCAAGATCAGCGATCTGGCTGCTCTGCGTACCGAACTCGACCGCGTGATCGGCAGTTGCCGCAGGGGAACAGTGGGGGATTGCAAGATCATTGAAACGCTGGGGCCGAAGGACGCCCGGGCATCAGTTATCTGATCCTGAAAGCGATCCTTTCTGCGATCATCATCGTAGCAGTCTCGGAAGTTGCACGGCGAAGTCCCGGTATCGGCGCGCTGATCTCAGCGCTCCCTCTCATTACGGTGCTCAGCATGATCTGGTTGTGGCGCGATACAGGCGATGCCGATCGCATGGCGCAATATGCCCAAGGGACCTTCTGGTATGGACTGCCCTCGCAGCCGATGTTCCTGCTAATCCCGGCACTTCTCAAGCGCGGCTTCGCGTTCTGGACTGCACTCGCAGCAGGCTGGGTTCTCACCATTGTACTGTACATGGGCATGGCGGCGCTACTCGCCCGCGGGGATATCCGGCCGTGACCGTCCGGCAGACGACCATCGGGTGGTACGTGCTCGCGGCCATCGCGGAAATCGCCGGGTGCTTTGCGTTCTGGGCAGTCCTTCGGCTCGAGCGATCGCCGTCATGGCTGGCCCCCGGAGTCCTTTCACTGATCGTCTTTGCCTATGCGTTGGAGGCGGACAAGGTTCTGGTGTTCTGACGCCGGGAGATAGCAATCCTGAGGGGCTTACTATGGCCGCAAAGGAGCACGGCAATTCCCTCGGTGACGCCTATAGGCGCTGCAGTCTCCTCGGCCAGATAACAGAACGCCGTGAAGCGGGCTGGATTGGGCGAAGGACGACTGCAGGCGCGGCCTTCATCGCGATCAAGGCGAAAAAGCCCCCACTCCAAACGTAACACAACTCGCGGAAGCATCTTGCCCCGCTCTCATTCGATTTGCCCGGATATGCCCCGGATTTCGCGGGATCAGATATGAAGACGCTCGCATCTAATGCGACGACTAATGCTGCGCGTATACGCTGGTGCGCGCGGCCCCGAAGGCAATGACGTTATACCGTTGCGCGCGAACACCCGGCACCTCCATGCCCGGCGATCCGACGGGCATTCCCGCAACTGCAAGCCCACGAACACCTTTCGGGCGGCTCGCCAGTACGCGGCGCATGTCCGCAATAGGAACGTGTCCCTCGAAGGCGATCCCGTCCACGATCGCGGTGTGGCATGACACCAGGTTTGCGGGAAGACCCACCTGCTGCTGGAACGCGGTACGGTTCGCGTCATCGACGATTCGCACATTTCTGCCGAAGGTCTGCCGAACCCGCGCAGCCCATTGTTCGCAGCACCCACACCCCGGATCGCGATGCATCAGGATGTCGCCTGCCGCTAGCGCGGGGGTCGAAAACAACGCCAGTGCCAAAACGAGCTTTCGCATGTGTGATCTCCCTATCCGCGGGTGGCCGCTGAACCGTTCCGGTGTAAACTAAGGTCCAGTCCACATTTGCCAGTAGTCACATGGCAATACGCGGAGGGTAGCGGACCACCCTCCGCGCACCTTGACTTACTTGTGGTCCATGCCGCTCATGTCGTGACCAGCATGCTCACCAGTCTGCTCGCCATGCTCCTTGCAGCAGGCCATCTGGCCGTGCTCGTCCTTCTTACAGCAACAGCACGGCTTTTCTGTCGTCGGTGCAGGCTCTGCTGCAAACGCGGCGGTAGAAAGCGAGAGCGCGAGGGCGCCCAGCAGATACTTGGATTTCATGTGTATTCTCCAGATAAGATTGAAACGGATCGAGGAACCACTTGGCGCGGGGGCGGTGTCGGCGGTTCAAGCGTCAACCCGGACAGGCTTTGCGGAGCCCGGACCTCAGGACTGATCCAATGCCATCCAGTGGCATTCAGATTGGTGCCGATGGCGGGTGCTGGAAAGATGCACGAATGGCAGGCCCGCGCTACGTCTGGTGTGTCATGACGATGTGAGCGGTCGCCACTTCCCGGCATGTCGCCGCATTCCATACTAACCGTCTGCACCCGAGCCTGTGCCGTCGCGGCGCAAAGCGGGCCTGAGCCGAACACCAATGCAAGCGCAACCATGAGAGCGACGGCCGATTTCATAGGATCAAGTCTTTCTCCGGCGCGACCTATAGGTCCAGACCAAGTCTTTGCCCATTGCCATCAGAACCAAACCCTGAGCCCGGTCACGAAACTGACTGCTTCGGGATCTTCCCCGGCAAGCCGCGCCAATCGCGCAGTGTCGCCAGTCTTTTTGCTCCATTCTACGCCAACGTAAGGCGCGAATTCCCGCCGAATCTCATAGCGCAGGCGTGCGCCCAGTTCGAAGTCGGTCAGACCCGATCCTACCCCGATCGCCGGCATGTCCTGAGCGGAAAGATTAAACTCCACCCTTGGTTGTAGGATCAGACGCTGGGTAATCCGCTCGTCGTAGCTTCCCTCGAGGCGCGCGCGCAGGTCGCCCTTGTCCGAAAGAAACATCTGTCCGGTCAGATGGAACCAGTACGGCGCGATCCCTTCGACGCCGACAACGGCATAAGTCCGCGAGGGATTGGGGACTATATCGTGCCGCACGCCGACATGGGCATTCCAGAATGGCGAGATCGCGCGCGAATAGAGCGCCTGAATCTCCAGGTCCTCGACTGGCTTGCCGAAAGTGCCCTCGCCTTCTGTCTTGATCAGGAGGCGATCGATATCGCCGCCAAACCAGGCCTCGCCCGCCCAGCGATATCCGTCCCGGCCCTCTCGGGCCTGAAATTCCGCGAGATCGAAAAGCACCATCGATCCCGAGAACGCCCCGTTTTCTCGCCGCAGCGCCTCTCTCGCCCGCGCCATTTCGGCAGGCTCGAACACAGCATCGGCGGCATGATCACTTGGCGGCGCCGGGGCGGGCGCAGTCCCGATCACCGGACCGTCCTCCGACATGCCCGTCATAGCATTCATGTCGTGGCCGGAATGATCCACGCCTTCGACCTGTGGCGCACTGGCCGCCTTCGGCTCGGCAGCGTGTCCGGCATGTGGATCGGCCGCGGCGGGCTCGGAAACTGCGGACTTCGGCTGATCATGGCCGGAATGATCTGCAGCAGGCTGCGGGGCTGCGCCTTGGGGAATTGGCGCCGGCGCATCCTTCATTGCCATATCTGACATGGAGGACTGGGCCGCTGCGATGCCAGGCGCTGCCAGCAGGACCGCAGCACTGATGAGAAGGGTCGTCTTCATGCCGCGTCCTCCTCATGGCGCACGGTCACGACCCGGAACATCCCCGACATCATATGCAGCAGCATGTGACAGTGGAATGCCCAGTCGCCGAGTTCATCGGCAGTCAGATCGAACGAGACCTTGCCGCCGGGCAGGACGTTGACCGTGTGTTTCAGCGGATGATGGCCGGGACTGCCCGTAACCAGTTCGAAGAAGTGTCCGTGCAAGTGAATCGGATGGGGCATCATGGTGTCGTTAATGAGATTGATGCGCACACGCTCCATGTGGCGGAACGGGATTGGCTCAGTATTTTCGCTGAACTTCTCGCCGTCGAAGGACCACATGTAGCGCTCCATGAGGGCATAGCGTGGATGGTACGCTAAACAACGCTAAGGGCGAACAATCAGCGAACGCTTATGCGACGCGGCTATC
>NZ_JAIEPN010000033.1 GCF_019748365.1 Novosphingobium sp. | reverse complement strand
CGGTTGCGCGCGGACTTCTGGATCGCTTCTTCCATCGCCTCGATGACGATGGACTTGTCGATCATCTTCTCGGTCGCGACAGAGTTCGCGATCGCGAGCAGCTCGGCGCGGTTGGCGGAAATCGCACTGGCCATGGCTTAGTCTTCCTGTTCCTCAACTAGGTCGTCCACGCCGCTGACATCCAGCGGCCGGGAAGCGGCAATCAGCTTATCGGTGAGGATAAGCTTGGCATTGGCGACGAGGCTGAATGGTACTTCGTATACCACGCCATCGTCGTTGATCGAAATCATCTCTTGGTCAGCATCGAAGCCGACCAGATCACCCCGGAAGCGCTTGCGATTGTCGAGCAGCTCGGCAAGCTCGATCCGCGCCTCGTGACCGGTCCACGCGGCGAAGTCCTTTGCGCGGGTCAGCGGGCGGTCGATCCCCGGCGAGCTGACCTCGAGCCGATAGGCTTCCGCGATCAGCACTTCGCCTGCTTCCTCAAGCGCGTCGATGCGGTCGGAAATGCGGTGCGAGAGCGCGGCGCAGTCCTCGATCACCAGCTGCCCGGTCTCGGGCCGCTCGGCCATGATCTGGAGCGTGTGCTCCTCGTCGCCGATCTCGCCGCCATTGAAATAGCGCACGCGCACGAGATCGAAGCCGAGGCTGGCAGCCTCTTCTCCGGCGATCTCGGTAATCCGTGCGATATCGTTCATGCGTGCTCCAAGGGGCCAACGCAGCAAAGGCAGCGGGTTTGGTGCCGGCCCCGTTTGGCGCCAGCCCAGACTTTGCCTTCACAATGTCGGGATGCACTCCCCCTAGGCGTACGCCCCGAAAAAGGCAAGTGCCAAGATTGCGCGGCAAACGTCTCCTGAAACTCGGTGGAATTTCCCACATTTTGGGACCGCAATGAGTTGAACCAGTTAGCCAGAAAGCGACAAACCGCGCATTTCCGCCATTTCTCGCACTTGGCACGCCCCGTGCAATGCTCTTGGCATACGCCGGACGGACTGGACGGCGCCACACTCGAACCACAGAAGGGAACCATACCATGACCACCATCCGCAACTTCACCGCCCCGATCTTCAGCGCTGCTGCTGCAATCGCCCTTACCTTCGCCATGGTCGGCGCCGCGGTCACCAGCCCGGTCCAGAGCCCGCTGAACACCACCTCGAACTCGGTGTACTCGGCATGAGCGACCTGCGCTTCGAGGACAACGCTGTCCGCTCGCCCGCCCCTCGGGGCTTCCGTCTCAACAAGCAGCGCGGCAAGATCATGGGCGTCAGCGCCGGAATCGCCGACTACTTCGGCCTCGATGTCACGCTGGTGCGCGTGGCCTGGGTGATCGGCACGCTGGTCGGCTTCGGCTCGCTGATCCTGATCTACCTCGCCATCGGCCTGATCGCCGATTGAGCCTGGATCCTCCCCATTTTCACGAAGTGCAAATGGGGAGGACCAGCAAGGTCACACCGGCGGCGGCACCAGCCCGATCAGGCGCAGCACGACCGCCTGCGCCAGCATGACCACCAGCCAGTAGCCGCCATCGACCAGCATGGCCCGCGCCGCCAGCCCGCGCATGCGGTACGAGGCGGCAAGGCTCGGCACGACAAAGCCCAGCCAGATCACCACCGCGCTGCCGATCGTCATCGTCCAGACGCTGCCCTTGGGCGGCGCAAGGATCAGCGCGCCAGCGAGGATCGCGCAGAGCCAGGCCTCGGCCAGAAACGCCAAGGCCAGGCTTACCGTCCAGCCGCGCGCGCGGATCAGGCGGCGGTCGATGATGGCCTGAAACAGCGTCCCCACGATCAGCCCCGCCAAAGTCGCGGCCAGAATCGCCCCGCCATTGAGGACGATGTAGATCATCAGGCCTGCTCGGTGCTCGCAAAGGGCGAGAAGTCGATGTCGGTATCGTAGACGTCGACGCCTTCCTGCCGCTTGAGGAAGCCGACCACGACATAGGTTACCGGCGTGAGCATGACTTCCCATGATGTCTTGATAACCCACTGGGTAATGGCAAGGGTCACCACGGCCTGCGTGGTCCAGCCCGCCGCACCGAGGAAAGCGAGCGGGTAGAACAGCGCAGAATCAACACCCTGACCGAACACGGTCGAACCGACTGTGCGGGTCCACAGATGCTTGCCAGCCGTAACAACCTTCATCCTCGACAACACGAAGGAGTTGACGAACTCGCCGGCCCAGAAGGCGACCACCGATGCGAAAACGATGCGCGGCGTCTGACCGAACACGGATTGGTACGCGGCTTGATTCGGCGCGGTCACTTTCTGACCGAGAACGGTGTAAGTATCCGAAGCCAGAGCCCATTGCGGGGTCGGCGGAATGGCCACAACGACCAGCGCCATGAAGACCATGAACAGTAGCGCGAAGAAGCCCACCCAGATGCAGCGCCTTGCGTTTGCGTAGCCGTAAACCTCGGTCAGCACGTCACCGAGGATGTAGGACACCGGAAAAAACAACACACCTGCGCCGAATTGCACCGTTCCAAACACGGGAACGTCGATCTGCGCCTGTTTGGCCGCGCCGATCAGGTTCGAGAGCAGCAGGATCGCGACAAAGGCCGCCATCATGTAGTCAAAATAGCGAAAATGGCGGCGCGCCCCGGCGCTGCCTTCGATGCGGGGAATATGCGGGCTGGTCATGGCCTTGCTTGCTATCGCGATTTGCACCCATCGCAAAGCGGCCTTATGAGGCACCGGGCACGCGCCCTTAGCTCAGCTGGATAGAGCACCGGCCTTCTAAGCCGGTGGCCGCAGGTTCGAATCCTGCAGGGCGCGCCATTTCTCCGCGATGATGCAAGGCTGGTGGTGCGCCCGGCGGGATTCGAACCCACGGCCCCCAGATTAGGAAAAATGTGCAATGGAGCATTGCGGAATGCTGCGCACTCTCAAAGGCTAGGCTTTCCGGCGTTTCTTGTCCGAGCTTGTGCATAGCGTTCCGCAAGTATTTGCCCCAAGACGTTACCTAAGGTAACGTGGCGTTACCTGCTCCGGGGGTGGCGATGGCGACGAAATTGACCGATTCCAAGATCCGCGCGCTCAAGGCGCCCGAGGTCGGGCAAATCGAACATGCCGACGCGGACGTTCCGGGCCTGAGGGTTCGGATCGGTGTCAGCGGGGCAAAGACATTCATCCTGCGGCGGCGGTGGGCAGGCAAAGTCCGGAACATCACAGTGGGGCGATACGGGCCTCGCTTTGGCCTTGCCGACGCACGGCGCAAGGCGCGCGCTCTGCTGAGCGACTTAGAATCCGATAAGCCCCCGCCAGCACCCAAGGGCCGCAGTGTCGGCGCTGCGGAAACTATCCGTGGCATGCTGCCGGCCTACCTCGCCGCGAAAGCGCACTTGCGCTCGATCGCGGACACGAAACGCATTCTTGAGCAAAACGTCTTGCCCGAGCTGGGCGATCGGCTCGCCGATACCGTAACGCGCGGGGACGTCACCAAGCTGATTGACGCGATCGCGCAGCGTTCCCCTTCCCGCGCTCGCGCCACCTTGGCGCAGTTGTCCGCTTTCTACACCTGGGCGCTTCCGGGCCTCGACCGCATGCTTGCCAATCCCTGCCGGGACGCGCGACGCCCCGACAAGTTGCCGGCGCGCGGGCGGGTGCTGACGGCTGACGAGCTGGTCGGCCTCTGGAAAGTCGCGGAGGCGGAGCCCTTGCCGTGGGGCGCTGCGCTCAAGTTGCTGATCCTGACAGGGCAGCGGCGCAATGAGGTTTTCTGGGCGGAGTGGTCGGAGTTCGATCTAGAGGACGGCGAATGGACGGTCCCGCCAGACAGGGCGAAAAATGCCGTTGCCAATGTCGTCCCGCTCTCGCCGGCCGCGCTCGCCGTGGTGCAGGCAATCCCCAAGACGGCCGGAAGCGAGAAGCTCTTTCCTTCGCGGCGGGATGGCGAGCGCGGCGCGAGCGGGTTTTCGAAGGCGCAGGCGCGGTTCCGCAAGGCGCTGGATAGGGTGCTCGGCCGCAAGGCTGGTGAGCACTGGCAGATGCACGATATTCGCCGAACAGTGGCAACCGGCCTGCAGCGCCTTGGGGTGCGGTTCGAGGTTACGGAAGCGGTCCTGAACCATGTCAGCGGCGCGCGCAGCGGCGTGGCCGGGGTCTATCAGCGGCATGACTGGAAGGTCGAAAAGCGCGAGGCCTTGGAGCGCTGGGCCGATTTCGTGGCGGCGGAGTTGGCGAAGGGCGCGCAGCATGACTGATGGCCGCCATCATGAGGACGCCTTCGAGGTTCTGCATGAAGGATGGCCGCCCGAGATCGTCGAGGCCTATTGGGGTGCATTCCACGGGCTGCTGGATGGTGATCTGCGGCCGATGGCTGAATACCTTCGCGCGGGCTTTGAGGTCGATCGAAATATGGCGGTCCTGTTGGCCGGGGCATTCAATGGAGATGCTCCCGTTAAGCTTGTAGCAGAAAAGGTCGGGCAGGACCGTCGACCCCATAGTATTGTGCTTGCCAGTTATCAGGAAGATTTGAGGATCGGCAGCGCTGTTTATCGAATGGCGATATGGCCGGGTAAGACGAAATGGGAATCAGCGGTCCGGGAAGTCGCAGCGTCACACGGAGTTGGCAGAACAAGAGCGGCAAGAGCCTACTCGCTGGTCAAAGCTCATCTGGCCGGAGACTACAGCGGCGCGCCGATCGCCGACATGGTGACCTTAGAACAAGAGCTTCCTGGAGAATGGGCGCGCCTGAGGGCAAAGAAAGTGGGCAAAACTTGAGGGGTTAGCCTTAGCCCCCGAACCGCTATATTGATGCACAGCCGTATCACGCCGCTATCTACCAAGGCCGTCCATAATGGAGTGACGGCAAATGGCAGAGACCCTATTGCGGCTGCAAGCGGTGATGGACCGCGTTGGCCTCAAGCGTTCGAAAATCTACGCGCTGATCGGCGAGGACAAATTTCCCGCGCCAGTCAAGATCGATGGCGCGGCGCGCTGGCCTGAAAGCAAGGTCGAGGCCTGGGTGGCCGAGCGCATTGCCGAAAGCGAAGACGCAAGGGCCGCGTGATGCTCGCGGGCCTCACAATCCTGCAGGGTTCGAACAGTTGTCCAGCTACGGCGCTTGCCATGGGGTGCAGCGCGCTGGGCTGCGCGACCGCTGTCTGCGTCGCGGAAGGGCTCGGCAACCAATGTGACTTGTGCGTTCGGAGCGGGAGCTTTCCGGCGCCGGCGTGGTGGAGCGCGGCGCGCTCGGCGATTGTCGAGATTGGCAAGCCAAGCGTCCAGGTGGTGCCGATCGCGGTCGACGGTCTGCGATGGGGCGTTGTCGCACTGATCGAGGCGGCATTCGTCGACGGGCGATTCCCAGTAATCGGCGTGACCGATGCCGATCGGGCGATTGACTTGGCGATAGCGCGCGGCGCGCAGTTGCGGCCGCGCGGGAAAGTTCAACGGATGGAGCGCGACCGATGGCAGGTGGACGGTCTGCCAATCCTCTGCGGTGCGGTGATCGGCCATGCCAAGCGATGGAAGGCGGGGACATGATGAAGAAGATCGAGCTGGGCGCCGGCGTTCTGCTGTTCATCCCGACCACGAAAGGCGAGCAGCTCGCCTTTCAGTTCGGACAATCGGGCGGGGTGGAGTTGCTTGCCTCGAAACCGGATCGGGCGGCAAAGCCAAGCGCGCGGCGCGGTCTGGAACGTGGTCCCAAAAATGGGGGCAAAGTCGCGGCCTGTGTTCAGGGCGGTGGCTTCGATTCCTGGTTGCAGCAAGCGGCGGTGCGGGATCCGCTTGCGCCGCCGGTGCCATCTCGCGCGCTCTATCGATCGTACGTCGAGCACGCGAAGGCCAATGCCATCCCGGTCTGCTGCGAGCTGAGCCTGACCAAGTTCGGCACACTGCTGACAGCTAAGGGCTTTTTGAAGGTCCGGGGCAAAGACAGACGGGTTCAACGGCAAGGGCTTCGCCTGGTGCGGGGCATGGAGGCCGATGGCTTCGACGCCTATGGTGAGCCGTCGCCTGCATACACGTGCACGCGGGCCAAGGCGCGGCGCAGGGCTTCAAGCCGTGCCGCCGATTGACTGGCGATCATCGTTGGCGGCAGGGGCCGCGCTGCAATGGCGCAGCCAGCCTCGCGCGCACCGCGCTTGCCCTTGCTTCGCCGGACGGTTCACGGTTCGACAACTGTTCGAAGACTGTGCAGGGCTGGCGAAGCGGGGCGCGCGCTGCGGTTTCGGTGGGGATCAATTGCAGCCCGGAGGGCCGTCTCGAACGGTTTTCAGTGTTCGCCCGAACGGTTGGCACCAAACTATTCGGGACCGCAGAAATCCGCCAATCTCGAACAGTTCTGACAGTTATATTCTGTATTCATATCTCTCGCGCACGCGCTCGCGCACGAGAGATGCTAATTCCATCGGGAATCCGTTCGACCGTTCGGCGAAGGCCAGCGCGGCGATCGAGGCCGACGATCTGGCGATTAGGCGCGATGCCGCGGCAGCGTGGCGAGCTGGGTGCCGGTGCTGCGATGCCGCGCCAGCGTCGCGAGAGCGCCGCCGGTGCTGCGATGCCGCGCCAGCGTCGGGAGCGACGCGCCAATGCCTGGCGTCTCGATTTTGCCAACTTGGTTCATTTTCAGGGCCCGGGGGGTGGTCAAAAGTCTGCGAAGCCTTGGGCCCGTTGACCACATTCCACCCCACGCAAAGATTTTTTTCTCGGGTGCGAGAGTTTCAGAGCATTGTCGGTATCGGCCATAAGTGTTTGATTATCCGTACAAATGTGCGCGTGTGCGTATGTGTTCGCGGTGTGGGCGTATTGGGCGCGAAAGTGCTCAATCTGGTTAATTTAATTCCGTGAGCGGCGGCCTCGACCTTTTCGGCGAGCCGGTCGCTTTGGGCCGGGGTGGCAGCCGTCGACGCCACGTTCCCACGGCTGCGCAGCGCGCGCGGGTGAAGGCGATGCTTGCCGAGGGTCAGAAGCAACCGGCCATTGCTGCCGCGCTGGGTATGAGCCTGGAGACCCTGTACGCGCTGTATCGGGACGAGATGGCGGGCTGGTGCAAGCGCGGTCGACCGCGTCATGTGCCAACGCCTGAGACACGGCAGCGCGTCCAAGTGCTGCGCGAGAGCGGCGCAACGCTGCTGTCGATCGCGGCGGCGCTCAACGTCAGCGAGCCGACCTTGGTGCTGCACTACGGCGGGCAACTTGGCTGCAGGCGCCGGCGTCAAATTCAATCAATGGAGGACGGACAATGAACACTGCGAATGTCGCGGGCGAGGATGCAACGCCCGATCCCGTGGCGGAGCGCGCCGCGCGCGCTGCGAAGCGAAATCAGGAGACGCTGCGGCGCCTCGAGGTCGGGCAGTTCTTTCGCCTTGGCGCGAAGGCGGCGAATTCCGGGGCTGGTCGCGAGGCGCGATTGGCAAGCGCGCTTGCGCTGCTGCCGATCGAGGATAGCGACCTGGTGCTTGCGACACTGGACGAGATCGCCTCGCCCATGACGGCGCGGGAGCTGGAAAAGGCTCTCATGCTTACGAAGCTCAACTGCACGCAACGCAAAGCGCTGGTATCGGCGCTCCGGGGTGCCGACATTCTGATGGTGCGGCAGTCATGAGCGGCGAGATTCCTTCTGAGCTGGGCCAGGCGCATAAGGTCCGCCGCATCATCCGGGAGGCTGGCGACAAGATGGTCGCGGCCGGCGCGCTGCCGGTCGATGTGGGCTTCGGCACGTTCTGCGCAGCACTCGATGCCGCAGAGCAGTTTGCGGGCGAAGGTATGGCCGCAATCGAATGGCTGCGATCGGCCTGCGATGTGATGGAACACTCGCTGTTGAACGGCGCGCCTCGCGTGCCGGAATGATGCGGCCGCGGGGCATTGTATCGGCCCAAGCCATGGGGAGGCCACGGCGCTGCGCGGCTGAGGCCGAAATGGTGGCGGCTGCGCTGGCAAGCCTTCCTGCCGATCTATCGCTACGCGGCAGGGTTCGCGTGCTCGCGCAGAGGGTGGTTGATGAATTGCTCGCCGATCATGCAGAGGCCGATCCGTTCGATCGGACGCTGCGCGCTGCGCGGCTTGCCCTGGGGAAAGAGCCGGTGCTGATGCTGGCGACTAATCCCGATATCAATCTGGCGGGGGAGTTGCTGAAAGAGCGCTTGCAGCGTTTCACGGCTCGGGGCTGTAAGCAGCTTCCCGATGCAGCTTGGCAAGCTGAGACGCGGGCGATTGCGAAAGTCCTTCGCGCGCGGTTCGCCGAAAGATTTCGTCGATCACAGAAAATGGGCGCAAACTAGTTATTCGCCCAATCGGATAGGGCACTCAGGGCCAGCAAATCAGAAAGGCTGGTCTTATGAATTCCATCAATCGTTACCGGGGCGTCGCCGCTGTACGCGCGGATCATTCTCCGAATGCTCAAATCGGCGAAGTGCTTGAGAACACCGGGAATAAAAGGGGCCACGGATCGGCCGGTAGCACCGGATTAAAAATGGGCCAGTCCTGCTAGA
>NZ_JAIEPN010000017.1 GCF_019748365.1 Novosphingobium sp. | reverse complement strand
GGCACGCCGGAAACAGTCGGCTTATCGTCGAAGAATCCGACACGTTCGCGATGTTGCCGCTCATGATACTCCACGACGAGGCCAAGAGCTGGATAAAAGCCATCGACAGGCAACGGCTTCCGGTAACCGCGGCGATCTGGATCTCCGGTCAAAAACGGAAAGCAATGCTGCCGGACGGCTTTGAGCCCGAGAACTGCGTCGCAGAGATCAAGCACGTAATGCTCGTCGCGAACTGCGGCCGGGACAACGCCTTGTATGGCCTTTGAAGTCGATAGGAGCTTGAGGCGCTTGCCGCTCAACTGGGCCATGACCCTTTCCATGTCTTGGTGCTGATCGCTCCCTCGCACGACCTCCCAACGTCCGTTGTAAGGATGCCAATCGAGACTTGCAGCTCGAAGGGCAACTCGAAAGCGTTTCGGATCTATTCCGTTCGCAATGGCCATATCGACGGCAGTGATTAGCTGGCCTGGGATCGTCATGCCGGGTGCCCCTTCACGCAAATCCACGCACCATTGCTGCCTCGATGCCGGCCCACTCCTGCTCGTGTGATCCAGAATTGTTCGGCATGCCCGCCTTGGTCAAACAGCCCTTGGGATAGGTGTAGCTGTCGATCCGTCGCTCCGGCTCCTCGCGCCAAGCGATGTTCACCGCCCAGAACTTCGGGAAGAAGTAGAGGCTCGAATAGGGCAGGTGATCGTGGATCCACCAGGCAAGCTTGCGCCAATCCCCCTCTGAGTGAAATGTGTCCCAGAATGCCGGAACGACGACGCAGGCCGTGGCACCCATCCGGCCTTTGGCATCGCGTCGATCCCAAATATGCCCGGCAAAATTGGCTTCGTTCGAAGCGCAGTTGTACCCGCCCTTCCCCGCAGCTTGCATCTCATTGCCCAACGCGTTGACTTCGCACGAGCGAAAGGCGGATCGAACAGCGATGCGGCCAAACCGATCCTGCAACGGTTCAAGCAGTTCTTCGCAGAGCCTGCTTCCTGCCGCTATCGCCAGGTCAGGATCATCAGGCACGTTGCTCAGCCCATGAACCGCGGCGATGTCAGAGAACAGGAAATCGCGCATAAAGAATGACTTGGAAAGGCGAGCACGGCCCAATTCGGTCAGCGCCGCAACAGAGTCAGGTTTTCTCATGCGCCATGCCTCTTATCCCGATACGTCAAAAGCGGTCGCACGTTGGACCGATGCGCCAGGAGGGCCATCATTCCTTCTTGCAAGAGCACCAGATAGCCGATGTATGTGCTTCACAGTTTGAAAATGAGATCCGAGGTAGCCTTCATCAAATACCCTAAACGTACGCTATCAATCTGCGCTTTTCGACAAGCCTTTTCCCACCCCATCTGTGAACCCGTTGAAGGCGCGAGCTAAGAAATCAAATGACGCACTTTTTAGATAGCGTACTCACCGAATACGACGACACCCTTTCGTCCGATTCATATATTGACCCCATTGGCACGCTCATAATTTGGTCGGCATTCGGAAGACAGGTTTTCCGAAACAGGATAAACTCCATTTCGAACGATGTCCGAAATTTTACCCTCAACCTCTTTCACCACTACTTGGTGAAGACCTTGATTGAAGATGATGACGTCCAGCTCAGTCATACGCTAGCGCGGCAATATCAGAGCAAGGACAGCCTGAACTTCAAGCAGGCGTGCCTGATCTTCCTCGAAAATGTCTTCGTCTTCTCAATCCTGCGTCATGAGAAATCACAGGACGTGGAATCGACAGGAATTCTTGGCATCTCAAACGCGCGGCGACTTTGGGCGAATGAAGATCGCCCTCCGGCACTTATCCTTACCCATGAACCCGTCGGCCAAATCCTGGTCCGACAGCTCGGCCTCGGTGTCAGTGGTCGTTATAAAACACCGCTAATGGAAATGGGCTTCTTCGATGGCAATTATCACTATCACAAGCCAGCATATCAAAGCCGGTGGGCGGATGCCGAAAAGCTCATAATCGGCCAGCCAAAGAGCTCGCTCGGCAAGGTTGCTCGCAAAGCATATGAATTCCTCAAGGAATGCGTCTCCCGACCAATTCAAGGCGGGAAGCTTCCATTCGGCGATGTGCCGGCAGATCTGACCCGAGCATACGCTCGCGCATTTGCCTCGCCTCAAGCAGTCGGAAGTTACGCGAAAGAGTTTTGGTTGATGCAGACAGAGCTCAATCAAGGGGCCGCCGGCGCGATTCTCGATGTTCTCGAAGAAACAGAAGATCTCTCGCCGCAAGAGGCAGTCGAGCAGGCACTTTCACACGACTTAGCTCCCGTTGAGAAGGCCAAGCTCGAGCACATTTTGCACCTGGAGCCGTTCCTGGCGGATTGCTCGCTCCTATTTACCATCATGGCATCTCGGCGGACCCAATCGACCGATGATATCGCGAGCACCTGGGCAAAGTTCGGCCGGGACGCGACACGCTTGCCCAGCGCATCAGATGCGATAGCTGAGTATGCGAACCTACCAGCCATCAAAGGCACTGAAGCGGCAAAGCGCTTCATGCAGCTTGTGATGGCTGCAAATGCTGGCAGCCTCGATGATCAAATTCGAGCGCTAGCCCGCTACCACAGCTCGGTAATGCAATCCCGTGGCCAGGTTTCATGGCTGAATGTCGGCGGTGACGGCACCATCAGTGTCCACGCGCGGACAGTTTCTCTGCCCGAGCCTGACAGCCGAACGCCTGGTTCATGGTACAACAGCTATTATCTCCCTCAGTTCAGCAGCTTCGTGAATGGCCTGCGTGGAGAGGCCGCATGAAGCTCTTACAAGAATTGAAGCGCAAGGTGACCGGCATGGGCCCCTTACGCCGAGCATGGTTCACCACATTCAACTTGGACATTGAGTTCCTCGAGACGTTTGTCCTGCCTGCCACGATCGGCGCCGAGCCCCCGCGAAATCGCATAGAGTTCGAGCAGCTTCAGCAGGAACTCACGGAAAAAGGTACAGACGTCAGAGTCTTCTGCGATCCGCGCTTTATCGACACCAATCGCATCAAGAGGACCTGTGTCCCCATCCACGCAATTCGCCCTGATCGCGTGTCGCAGCGGTTCAGCGAACGCAGCCTTTTTCATCCCAAAGTTATCTATCTCGAGGATGCCAATGGTCGGCGCGTCGTCGGCGCGGGTAGCGCCAATCTAACGCTGTCGGGCTGGGGGAGGAATCTCGAAGCATTTGTTTTCCGCGAGGTTGAAAGTCTCGCAAACTATCGAGAAATCCGAAGATTTTTCGACGGACTGTGGGATGCGGCCGACATTGACGACGACGTAGGCAAACTTCGCGAGCGCCGAAAGTTTGCAAAGTCCAAGGAGAAATGGCGCTTTGTCCATAGCCTCCAGAACCAATCGTTCGCAGCGCAATTGTTCGACGGCTCGGTGGACTCAGACATCGTCGTCTGGTCGCCATATCTGCCTCGCGACCTCGCCGGTTTCATCGGCAAGCTGCAAACCTCGACGGCAACCGGAAACTTACGTGTCCATTTGGTGCCCGATCGAATCCAGAACAAATTCCTCAGGACTCAATGGAGTGAGGAATTGGGGCAAATGATAGAGCGTGGAAATCTGGCGTTCTATGATTGTCCAGTCGAACGCGACCACAGAACTGATCTATGCCATGCGAAGATCTGGAAGATTGGCAAGGCTTTGGCCGTTGGCTCGTGGAACTTCACTGCCCCCGGGTCCAACAGCCTTTGCGATGACAAGGGAAAATGGAGCCGAGACAACAACATTGAAGCCGGCATTATCATCGACGATGCAAATGACTGGCGGCTCATGCATGGCAAAGCACTGGCGCTAAGTCAGGCTGATTGCGCTTCGGACGAGCTCCTGGCCGACGAAGCCCTCAATCCCCCCGATCTGCCACCCTTCGATTTGCACGTAACCTTCGACTGGCATGCCCAAGTCTACGTGTTTTCCGGTGCATTGCTGGGAAAGGGAGCACGCGACGGATACTCCCTCTGTCTGCCCGGCGTCCAGGCACCTGTGCCATTGAAGTGGAAGCGCAGCGGCGAACCCGTACAACCGTCGGGAATTCGCGTGAATGACAGCGCGCTGCTCAAAGATCGGGTCTTTCGGGTCACCCATGATGGGAAAGAGGTTCATCGCGGCCTCATCAGCGAAACCAATCTGAAGTCTCGCCGAGCTCAAACATTCAATAGTTTGAATGATCTGCTGGAAGCGTTGGTCGTTGGCGACGATCCAGCATCATTTACAGACCTGCCGCTTCGAGGGCCTGATGACAGCGATAGCTTTCCAGACGACTCACCGGGGCGGCTAGAGCCGGGCTCAGAGCTTCTTCAGCGAGAAATTTCCGAGCACAGTTCGATCAGCTATTTTCGTCTCTTCAAAGCCATGCATGACTATCGCAAACGATATTCTGCGCTGGACAATCTGGAGCAGTTGGAAAAGCAAGTTTTCGTAGCGCCTGGATGTTTGCTCGAACTTGTCGAGAAGGCTCGCGAGACAATCCAAATTGATCACCGTTCGGTGTTCAACTGGTTCCTTGCAAATGAAGTGGCAACCGTTTGCATCTTGGCTCAGCGCCTTCGCCGCAAGCTCGTGCGCGGCGCTCGCGATCGTGAGCCAAACTACGTCCCGGCGCCCAAATCACGCTGGGAAAGCATAGGGATATCGGTGCCTGAAGCCCCCAACGGGGCATCGCCGGATTATGTCACACTGGTAAGGGCGCAGGCAGCATATGAGTGATTTCTGGCGACGTTTGAAACCAATGGAGGTCGCCAAGTGGATCAACTTTGGCGGGGTCAGTGGGGAATGGACTTATAATCCAGATCAGCCAGCAGGAATGGCCGCACTTCAGACCGAAGGCGTCGCTCATTTGTGGAACGTGCTTTCACGAAGCCCTGTAGCGCTGTTGGCCGATGAAGTCGGCATGGGCAAAACATTCGAAGCACTTGGCGTGGCAGCACTTCTGTGGCGAAAGAAGCCCGACGCCAAGGTTCTGGTGATCGCGCCGAACCGCGACATATGTGCACATTGGCAACGAGAGTTTTCGTCCTTTACCCGGGACCTCTACGTGAAGGCCGATGACTTCGTAAAAAGCAAAAGGGATGGGAAACCCGTACCTCCCTTTGGGGCTCACTATCGCCTGCCCGAATTGACCGAGGCAATTGAACAACGGCCCAACGATGCCGTCCCCGCCCAGTTTTATATCACGACAATTCACGCCCTCAGCGGCCTTCTCGATAGCGCCGACCTTTCCAGCGACAAGGCTCGTGCTGCAGGCAAGGCAGCCAGAAAACTTCACGAGCGAATTCTCTCCGCTACAGGTGGGACTGGTTTCGATCTTATGATCGTCGATGAGGCGCATTATTTTCGCAATCGCCGTGGCGGATCGCAGCGCGTCGCTGCTGCGGAAGAATTCTTCGGCAAGCCTGAGAGCCAAATCGCTCGGCGCACATTGCTACTGACGGCAACACCAAGCCACACGCATCTTGGCGATGTGGCAAGCATCCTGTCCTATTTTGTCGACCAGGCATCGCTTAAAGACAGAGCGGTCGATGACCTGATGCGCGCATACGCGCTGCGTCGCTTCCGGCGCATGGAAGGCAAGGGCGGGAGCTACACCAAGCACCAATACCGCCGCGAAATCGCAACTTCGTGCAGATTTGGAGACAATCCTCAGGACGAGATGTTTTTCGCGCTCTACCAAAAGCGCCTGATCGAAGACTGTGGTGTGGCCGATGAAAAAAGGCGGGCTCTCTACGGTTACCTAGAGGGCTTCGAATCTGCAGGACAAGTCGACATCGCCCGCGAGACGCTAACCGATAGTGAAGAGGCTGATGATGAGCGATCGAAGGATTTCAGAGCAGCTGCAGACACACGACTTCTGCAAGACATGAGCGCCGATTTTCGCAGCCTTTCAGGCTGTGCGCCCGATCACCCCAAATACGATGGCATCGTCAATCTCTGTACGCCATCAGACCTGTTCGGGATGGCGGCAGATCGCCCTCTGCACGAAGATAAGCATCTCGTCTTTGTACGCCGTATCCCGTCAGTCCGGGAGCTCACGAAGCGCATCAACGAGCGTTACGATGAATTGCTCGCAAAGCACATCGCTGAAACCCATGGCTGGGATGAAGAGGCTCGCCTTCGATGGAAAAAAAGCAACTGGTCGCGTGAGGTGTTCAATGAAATGACCGGCGCAAGCGATGGACGCGACGCTAATAGCGAAGATGACCAGATCGACGATATGGAAGGCGAGACCGATGGTGTCGACGACCACGACTACCTTCGCTCAAGAATTGCCGACCTGTTTGTGACGAAGAAGGCAACTGACGGCAGGCAGCCTGCACCACCAACAGACTGCTCCCGCTTCAGCCTCAATCTGCGCAAAACCACCGGCATCTTCTCGATGCTCCTGGAACCTGCCTCTGATTATCAATCAGGCGCCTATCACTGGCACTACCACTTCGTACAGGGCGGCAAGCAGCGCATGGATTTTGCCAAGGCTGCACAGATGCAGCGGATGGAAACACGAACCGAGTTTCCACGAGACGCGTTAGATGCATTACGCCCTCACGATGGAGATCAGCGCGAATACGATGCGCCGATCGGAACGATTTGGGGTCGAGTATTCGATCACCTGCCCGCGCCACAGAAGTCCAGACTTGTTGATTGGGCAACCGCTCGGCCGCGAATCGCGGAAAACTTTGCCAACTACATCAAGGCCGGATTTCTCTTCGCCAGCCCAGTCATCGTCGAACTCTACGGCTGGTATGTGACATTCGAGCGCGGCCTTGCTGACGATGAAAAGCACGCCAATGTGCAGCGCCGTTACCGGAAATTCCTGGATTTTGCAGACCTGCAAATTCCGAACTCCCTTTTGCTGAAGTACTTTAGTTCAGCCATCGCAACCTTCGAGCAGCTTTGCACTAAGATCATCGATCACGAAGTCGATGCCTGGGACAAGGGATGGCGAACACTCACTACGCTCTCCAGCCCGGCATGGTATGCAAGCGGCGAGTCCAGCCATCGGCAACACTTGATCCTGGGCTTCAACAGCCCCTTTTATCCGAACACACTGATTGCGACCTCAGTCTTCCAGGAGGGGGTAAATCTGCATCTGCAGTGCAGGAAGGTTCATCATTACGGTATTGCTTGGACGCCGGGCGATAATGAGCAGCGTGTGGGCCGCATCGACCGCCTCTTTGGCAAGGTGAACAGCCTCTTGCAGGAGCAAGGTCCAGACATGAGCGCTCTGGAAATCAACTATCCCTATCTCAAGGACAGTTTCGACGAAGATCAGGTTGGTTCGTTCATCGAGCGAAAATATGCAGTGGAAGACAAGATGGACCGATGCACGCAAGGTGACTTCGACAGGGAAATCCGCCTGAACCGATCTGGCTGGGAAGTCTTTTTGAGAACTCCGGTGCCGGACGCAGTATTGTCCGACCCCTACCCTGCTTCGTTCGGCCGAGACTGACCATTTGGCGACAAGCGCGGGATCATACCGTTCTCACAAGCATGAGAAGCTCCTTGAATTCCTCATTGTCGCTTGCCCCTTTCCAGAAGTTTATGAAGCGGCACACGATTTGGATATTTCCTCGGACGTAGTGCCCGTTGCTGTCGATCCTGTCTGGAGACGGCAAGAGATTGGTGTCGGCGCCAGGGCCATGAAAGTGAAACGGAATGCCGGTCAGGGCGCAGCGGTTTCCCTGCAAATCAAGCAATTCTGCAAGAAGATCTTCGAGCTCTTGGCCCGAAAGTCCAGACTCCTTGTTTTTCAACCGGCGTTCGACGATCTGGCCGTTCGATCTTCTGACCGTCTCTTCGATCGAGAAACGCATTGCGATAATTGACTTTTCTTTACCACCGATCACACGGCCCGAGTCTTTGCGTAATGCCGTTTGGCCAATCGCGCCCTCCGCCTCCAATTTCAGAAGATGGGCATATATCCAGCAGAATGAATGGGCATCTATTAGCCTGACATGGCGGATGCCAGCAGCTGCCTCAATGAGGGGAACGAGCTGCAGCAGGATCTCATTAAACCTCCTGTAGTTTTCCCAAGAGCACTGCTGCCGCGTTGAAAACTCGAGGTTCATGGCCGCAAAAGCGCGATCAAAGCCCGTTGGCTGAATGGGCATGAAGCGGTTCATGTCCTTCAGGAAGTAGAGATAGGCTATCAGCGGGTATTTGCGCCCGGTGAGTTCGGCCAGCTCCTCGAAGACCGCGCCTTCTTCACGATCTCCCAGATAGAGTTCGTAAAACAGTGTATCGAGCGCTTCCTTCAAACCGCGGTTAGTCCGGGCTTCAAGAAGGACGCGATGATCTCGATTGGCATGCCCTGAGAACACCGGGAATAAAAGGGGCCACGGATCGGCCGGTAGCACCGGATTAAAAATGGGCCAGTCCTGCTAGA
>NZ_JAIEPN010000056.1 GCF_019748365.1 Novosphingobium sp. | reverse complement strand
ACGGCGCTCGCAACGCCGGCGCTCGCCAAGAAGGATTCCTGGTACGTCGAGGTCGATGCTGGCGCGATGATCGTCGAAAAGGCCGATCTGGCGATCGCCGGTGCCGCTAACGTCGCCACTCTCAAGACCGATACTGGCTATGACGTCGGCGGTATCGTCGGTTACGACTTCGGCGGCTTCCGCCTAGAAACCGAAGTCGGGTATCGCCGTGCCCGCGCCGACCGCCTCGCCAACAGCCTTGGCAACAGCTTTGATCGCGCATCCGGTACGCTGAACGGCCGTTCGCAGGCGCTCAGCTACATGGTCAACGGCCTGCTCGATTTCGGCGCAGATGACGGCCTTCAGGGCTTTGTCGGCGGCGGTGTGGGTGTGGCGAACGTCAAGTACGTGATCAGCACCGCCGGCGGTGGCGGCGCGAACGATTCGGACACCAACTTCGCGTGGCAGGCCATCGCGGGCGTGCGCACCCCGATCTCCAAGCACTGGGATGTGGGCCTGAAGTATCGCTACTTCAATGTGAACGGCATCAGGATCATCGGCAATGATGCGCTGAGCGGCCAGGAACTCAGCGGCCGCTGGCGTTCGCACTCGCTGCTGGGCACGCTGGCCTACAACTTCGGTGGAGCAGAGCCTGCTCCGATGCCGGAGCCGCCTGCTCCCCCGCCGCCTCCGCCGCCTCCGCCGCCCCCGCCGCCCCCGCCGCCCCCCCCGGCTCCGGTCTGCAACAAGGGTCCGTACATCGTGTTCTTCGACTGGGATAAGTCGAAAATCACGCCTGAAGCGGCGACCATTCTCGACAACGCGGTTACGGCCTATGGCAACTGCGCCAGCGTTCCGATCATGCTGGCCGGCTACACCGACCGTTCGGGTACGCCCAAGTACAACCTTGGCCTGTCGCAGCGTCGCAATGATGCGGTTCGTGGCTACCTGACCGCCCACGGCATCCCCGATGGGTCGATCACCAGCCAGGCCTTCGGTGAAGCCAACCCGCGCGTTCCGACCGCGGACGGCGTGCGCGAACTTCAGAACCGCCGCGTGGAAATCACGTACGGTCCGGGTTCGGGCATGTAAGCTTCGGCAATCAGCCGATTTGAATTGGGGGCCGGAGCAATCCGGCCCCCTTTTTCGTTTGGTCGCGATGGTCCGGCATCAGCGCCCGCAAGGAGCTGCGCATCCACGCGATCCGCTTACGTGATTGCAGGCCTGCGGCTTTTCGGCTGCCCTGCCAGTTGGATCCTAGAGCGCTTAACGACCAATCTGGCTCACCGTGATTGCGTCAGGAAGCTTCTCGGCAAGGAGCGCCGCGCAGTGCGGGCAGGCAGCCCGTGCCAGCGGCGCGACGCTGCCTCAGTCTTTTTGGCCGAGGGGCTTCCTGACCCAACCCCGAAGGAGCGGGCCGCTTTTGGCCCATCGCGACATTGATCGTCGGTCACTATGGGCTAGCATAGCTCGGTCCTCTCGCCTCGCGCCCGATCTGGTTCTTTGGGCCAAAATCGGCTCCGTCACGGTGAGCCAAATTGGTCGGAAAGTGCTCTATCGCTCGCGGCTGATGAGATCGCGCCTGCAGACTTCGAGTGCCAGCAATGCGAAGGGTACAACGACGAGGATGCCGGCGAGCCCGATCCGCAGATTGGCGCCGAACGCGCCGGAAATCTTGCCCGCCGCATAAGGCCCGAGCGCAAGACCAAGCATCGTGGCGAACAGGAAGAAGGCTGCGGTAGCAGTGGCACGACTTGTTGCAGGAACGATGTTCACGATGGTTCCAGCCGCGCCGCCGAGGGCACAGCTTGCCAGGAACCACATCGGGAAAACACAGAAATAGACGACCGTGAGTGACTGGGTCGCCAGCATGATGCAGTTCGGCACCAGCGACGTGAGCAGCGCGAGCATCACCACGAGAATGCGCCGGGAGTGGTAGCAATCACCGGCGAGACGGTCGCCCAGAGCCCCACCAGCGATAACGCCCAATGCGCCGCCAATCGCCGCGGACCCGCCAACAACGAGCGCGACCGCGCCCGCTGATGCACCAAACTCGCGGATCACCAGCGAAGGTCCGAACGCCGAGTTGGCATATGTGATCACGCACATCAGCCCATAACCGAGGTTGAGGCCGACCACCGATTTCGACGCCCAGATCACACGGAAGGCTTCGGGATCATCGTGGCGCAAGGCAACTGCCCAGGAAGCGATAGCGTAGGTTCCGATGCCAAGCGCGATCCATTGCGCGGGATCGCCAATCAGCAAGGACAAGACTGTCCCGAGCACGGCAAGGCCAGCCGCTATAGAAAGATTGCCGACAAGAGCTGCAGGGCCGCGCCGGGCAGCCGCCAGAAGCGTGAATGGCGGCACGATGGTGGCAAGATCACGCACGAAGGCGGCAAGCGTCGCGGGTTGAGGCGCCGGTTGAGGCGCGCCATCGACCGGTGGTGCCTCGAACCGGCCGCGAATTGGCTCCCGCAGGCTGCGTACCCACAGCGCAAGAGCGAGCCCGGGAAGCCCGACAGCGAGAAACGCTGCCTGCCATCCCGCGAGACCGAACGGTCGCTCACCCAGCGGAAAGGCGTGGTTCCAGCCCCCCGCGATCGCTGTGCCGATGTAGAGCGAGAAGCCACCGCCGAGGTAGATCCCTGAGGAGAAGATTGCGACTGCGGTCGCCCGGCGGTTCGCGGGAAAATAGTCCGCCAGCAGCGAATAGGAACAAGGGCCGGCCGTCGCCTCGCCCACGCCGACGCCGATGCGCGCGGCACCGAGCTGCAGGAAGCTGCGCGAAAGCCCGGAGAGCGCCGTCATTGCAGACCAGACGGCAAGACCGGTGGCGAGCACCCGCGTGCGCATGGCGCGGTCTGCTAGCTTGCCGAGCGGAATGCCGAAGAGCGCGTAGAAGACGCCGAACGCGGTGCCGTAAAGAAAGCCGAACTGGGCATCCGAAATGCCAAGATCGTGTTTGATGTCGACCGCGAGGATCGTCAGCAACTGCCGATCCACAAAGTTGATGATGTAGACTATGACGAGGACAAACAGCGCGTACCAACTATAGCGGTCGACGCCGAACCATTGCTTCGGCTTATCCGTCATCTCCATACTTGGTGCCATCCTCTATCCCGGCTGCATCGAATCCCGCGCGCCGCAGACGGCAGCTGTCGCACACGCCGCAGGCCCGACCATCGGGCAGTGGATCGTAACACGACCAACTGGTACCAGGATCGAGCCCAAGACGGGCCGCTTCTTGCGCGATTTCGCTTTTTTTGAGGTGTTGGAGCGGTGCATGGACCCGCACGGTACCGCCCTGATCACCCAACTTGGTGGCGACGCGGGCAAGATTCTCAAATCCGCCGATGAATTCCGGGCGGCAATCGGGATAGCCCGAGTAGTCGAGCGCGTTGACGCCGATAAAGAGGTGGGATGAGCCCGCTGCTTCAGCCCATGCCAAGGCGAGCGAAAGAAAGACGAGATTGCGGGCCGGAACATAGGTGACCGGGATGGCGTCTCCGACCCCGTCCTTCGGCACGGCAATATCCGCCGTCAGCGCCGATCCGCCGAACTGGCGCAGATCGAGCGGCAGGACGACATGGCGCTCCACGCCCAGCGCGGAGGCGATGCCACGCGCGGCCTCTATCTCGACGCGGTGGCGCTGGTTGTAGTCGATCGTCAGCGCGAGCACACGAAATCCCTGCTCTCGGGCGAGGGCGGCGCAGACCATGGAATCCAGCCCACCGGAGAGCAGGACAACGGCGAGCGGGCGTTCCGCGGTAACGGCTTCAGCGACCATGGTGCAGAGCTAAAGGCATGAACTGCCTGTGGCAATCCTCACCGCGCAATCAGGATGTGCATGTACCGATCCGCCGGACTTCTGCGCGGAAGTTGAACGGCAAGCCATGCGCGATTCCCTGCGTTTCCAGCTGCACGAGCTGCGCGCTTTCGTAGCGGACGGAAGTCTGCCCATAGCCGTTGCCCGGGCAGGTGTAATGGACCGTTACGGTGTCGGCCGTGTCCTGAACGGTGAAACTCCGGCAGACTTCGCGCATATGCCGGATCTGGATCAGACGGCGACCGCTTTCGATGCAGAGCCTGCTGCGGCCCCCGGCAAGATCACGATCCCGTACTTCCCACTGGCCCGGCTGGAGCTGGTCGAGCATGGCAAGCGAAGGGCGCTGCGCCGTAAGCGCAGGTGCCAGGAACAGCAGCGCCATGACCATGCCGCCGCCCAACAGCCGAACCAGCCGGCGGGCAAAGGCATCGGATAGGGTGCGCAGCAGTCGGTCCATCTGGCGAGCGCGTCCACAAACCATCCCGGCACCATGCCGGAACACTTGTCACAGTATACGCAGAATCGACATGCGTTAAAGTGTTGTTCTTCAGCGACGAACCGAATCGGCTCTATCAGTCGAGATCGATCTCGAAGACCTTGGAACAAAAGGCACAGTCCACGAGAATCAAGCCATCCTCATTTCGCATCTCGGCGCGCTCGTCTGGTCCGAAGCGCGAGAGCACCGACCGGTAGTATTCGTTGGTGCAGCGACAGCCCTTGGCCACCGGCATGCCCTGCTCCACACGCACTTCACACTCTTCGTGGAAAAGCCGCCAGAGGACCGTTTCCAGATCCAGACCGGCATCGACCAGTTCAGCCGGCGAAACGGCCCCACCCATGATCCGCATGTGATCCCATTCGGGATGGTCGAGCTGCACATGGAGCCGCTCGCGCCCCTCCTCACCCTCCGGCAGGTGCTGGATCAGCAGACCGCCGGCGACACAGCCACTGGCATCGCTGCGCACCCCAAGGCGGATTAATGTGGGTATCTGCTCCGACTGGACGAAGTAGCTCTCGCAGGCAGCGGCCAGTGTCTCTCCTTCCAGCGGCACGATGCCCTGATAGCGCTGGTTGGTCGCCGGCAGATCGAACGTGATCGCAAGATAGCCATCGCCAAACAGGGCATGGAGCGTGGGACTTGGCCCCAGTTCATCGAGCCGCGCACGGTCGAAGCGAACATAGCCGCGCACTTCACCACCGCGGTAGTCGCAGACCAGCAGGTCGATCACCCCATCCTGCGTCTGCGCCTGCATGGTCAACTGGCTCTGCTCATCCTTGAGCAGCGAACCGAGCAGCGTTGCCAGCACCAGCGCTTCGGCCAGCAAGTGGCGGATCGGGGCAGGATAGGCGTGAGCTGCAATGACTTCATTGAGCACCGGGCCAAGCCGCACAATGCGCCCGCGCGCATTGCGATCGGGAACCGTGAAGGTCAGGACCTTGTCGAAGCCGGTGGTCCCAGCGGGTGCAGCATCGCCTGACACAGTCAGATTTGCCCGAATGCCCAGCGCAAAATCGATTTCTGCGCGTGAATGCGGTTTTCCGCTTCGTCCCACACGAGCGATTGCGGGCCATCGATCACTTCGTCCGTCACTTCCTCCCCGCGATGGGCGGGCAGGCAGTGCAGCAAGACGGCATCGGGCTTCGCATGCGCCATGAGGCTCGCGTTGACCTGATACGGGGTCATGGCCGCCAGCTTGGCTTCGGCGTGGGCCTGCCCCATCGAGATCCAGGTATCCGTGACGACGACGTCCGCACCCCGCGCGGCATCGGCCGCATTGCGATAGGTATCGATGCGCGCACCGCCTGCCCGGGCTGCCGCGATGAAGGCCGGATCGCTGTCATACCCCTCGGGCACGCCGATGCGGATGTTGAACTTCATCAGCCCTGCCGCCTCGACGAACGAGTTGAGCACATTGTTGCCGTCGCCCAGCCACGCCACTTCGAGCCCCGGGAGCGCCTTGCCGTGCTCCAGCAAAGTCTGCAGATCGGCGACAATCTGGCAGGGATGCGAGAGATCGGTCAGGCCGTTGATCACCGGTATACTGGCATAGTGCGCGAGTTCCTCGAGCTTCGCATGATCGTCGGTCCGCAGCATGATGGCATCGGCCATGCGGCTCAGCACCCGGGCGGTATCGGCGATCGTTTCGCCGCGCCCGAGCTGGGTCGTGCCGGCATCAAGCACGATGCTGCTACCACCGAGCTGGCGAATACCGATGTCGAACGAAACGCGTGTCCGCGTCGAGTTCTTCTCGAACACCATCGCGAGGACCCGGCCGGCGAGCGGCGCATCCGCATCAGGCAGGCCCTTGGCGAGCCCGCGGCGCGCCGCCTTCCGATCCATGGCATCGCCGAGGATGGCTGCGAGTGCATCGCCGCCGGCATCGCTCAGGCTGAGGAAGTGCCGGGTCATGCCGGCACAGCTTCGACCGCATAACTGGCAGTTGCGGCGGAAAGCTTCTCCATGAATTCATCGATGTGGCTATCGTCGATGACGAGCGGCGGCAGGACGCGGAAGGTCATGTCACCCGCGGCAACCGTCAGCAGCTGGTGGTTGTCACGCATGTGCGCGACGAACGCGCGCGGCTCGATCTTCATCTTCACGCCGAGCATCAGGCCCCGTCCGCGCACCAGTTCGAACATGTCCGGATAGTTGCCGATGAACTGCTCGAGCCGGCCGCGCAGGCGTTCGCCCTTTGCCTTGACCTCGGCGAGGAAGGCGGGTCCGGCCACCACATCCAGCACGGCTTCGGCCGCCGCCATCGCCAGCGGATTGCCGCCGTAGGTGCTGCCGTGGGTGCCGATCACCATGCCGCGTGCGGCCCTCTCTGTCGCAAGGCAGGCGCCGAGCGGGAAGCCGCCGCCGATGCCCTTGGCGCTGGCCATGATGTCCGGCGTCACGCCGTATTGCTCATAGGCATAGAGATCGCCGGTGCGCGCGACGCCGCACTGCACTTCGTCGAAGATCAGCATGAGATCATGCTCGTCTGCCAGCGCGCGGAGGCCCTGCAGGAACTCCGGCGAGGCATCGCGGATGCCGCCTTCGCCCTGGATCGGCTCGACAAGGAAGCCCGCAGTGTGCGGCCCGATGGCCGCCTTTGCGCCTTCGAGATCGTCGAAATCGACGTAGCGGAAGCCTTCGAGCAGCGGCATGAAGCCCTTGTGCATCTTCTCCTGGTTGGAGGCGCTGATCGTGGCCATCGTGCGGCCATGGAAGGCGTTCTTGAAGGTGATCAGTTCATAGCGCTCGGTGTTGCCGGCATGCTGGTGATAGGCGCGGGCGGTCTTGATCGCGCATTCGACGGCCTCGGCGCCCGAGTTGGTAAAGAACACCGTGTCGGCAAAGGTCAGGTCGACCAGCCGCTGCGCGAGGTGCTCGCCCTGCGGGCTGCCATAGAGGTTGGAAACGTGCATCAGCGTAGCGGCCTGCCGCTGGATCGCGCCGATCAGATGCTCGTTGCTGTGGCCGAGCAGATTGACCGCGATGCCGCTGGCGAAGTCGAGATAGCGCGTGCCGTCTTCGCTGATCAGATGGCAATGCTCTCCGCGCACCGGACGCACGCCGCACCGGGGATAGACGGGCATCAACGGGGTGATCGACATGGGCTGGGTTCCTTCCTGCTTCGGCTCCCGCTGCGCCGGGAGTGTTGTCGTAAACGACAAATGGCGACCCCGAAGGGCCGCCATCTGAAAATGTCGGTGGCACAGGCCTTCGAGCCCGAAGGCCGAAGGACCACGCGCCGATCTCAGTCTTGTCGGGGCACCAGGTTGACCGCCGAGTACTTGCCCCGACGATCGACCTCGAGGTCGAACTCAAGCTTGTCGCCCTCGTTCAGCTCGCGCATGCCCGAGCGCTCGACCGCGCTGATGTGCACGAACGCATCAGGCTGGCCATCATCACGGGTGATGAAGCCAAAGCCCTTCATGGCGTTGAAGAACTTGACCGTGCCGGTCGCCTTTTCGCCCGTCAGCTGGCGCTGCGGTGCCGCGGGCTTGGCCGCAACCGCGATCACGTCACCCACGACCTGCAGATCGGCGGCCGAGATCTTGCCGCCGCGATCAACGAGGTTGAACTCAAGCTGCTGACCTTCGGCCAGACCTTCGAGGCCCGCACGCTCGACCGCGCTGATGTGGACGAACACGTCTTCGCCGCCATCTTCGCGCTGGATGAAGCCGAAGCCCTTCTGGGAATTGAAGAACTTCACGACGCCCTTGCCGGTACCGACAACCTGGGCCGGCATGCCGCCGCCGCGGGGGCCGCCGAAGCCGCCACCACCGCCGCCGCCGCCGCGC
>NZ_JAIEPN010000010.1 GCF_019748365.1 Novosphingobium sp. | reverse complement strand
TGCGGGCGCTACGCGCCCTTGCCTTCATCAAGGCAATCCGGCTCTTCAAGGGACCGGTTCCCAACGTGCTACGGCCCCGAGCCATCACGCGGCGACAACAACACACTGCTGAGCGCCTGGCATCACGTGGTGGGATACCATGTCGGGCTCGAAGGCATGGGCGGACGCGGGAGTTGGGGGTTTATCGGCCCCGAATGGGCGGCCGCGACCGCAACACCGGGGGCCTGGTTCAAGTTCTATGCGACCGAAGGCGGCGTGCGCGTTCCGCTGGTCGTCGCCGGTCCGGGCATCGCTGCCACGCGCATCGACACGCCTGCGATGATGACCGACATCGCCCCTACGCTGCTCGAATGGATCGGCGCACCGGTCGGCGGTTCCGGCATGGGGACCGACAAGGGTACCCGCCCGATGACCGGGCGCAGCCTCTTTCCGGTCCTCACCGGGAAGGAGGTCAGCGCCTATGCCCGGGACGAGGTGCGGGTGATCGAGGTGTCTGGCAACACCGCGCTCTACAAGGGCGATTTCAAGATCACTCGCAGCGTGCTTCCCCTTGGCGATGGCCGCTGGCGGCTGTTCGATCTGGCCAGCGATCCCGGCGAAACCACCGATCTCAGCGTCGAGCAGCCCCGGCTCCTGACCGAAATGGTGGCGGATTATAACGCCTACTCCAAGCGCGTGGGCGTGCTGGCGATGCCCGAGGGATATGATTCGGCCGCGCAGAATGCCCGGAACAACATCGGCAAGCTGCTTCACAACTATCCGTGGCTCTATGGCGTGATGGTGCTTGCCGGGCTTTTCGTCCTGGGACTTTTCAGGATGCTGCGCCGGTCGTTTCGCCGAACCGCTGCCTGATCCCGGCCAGAGCTGCGTTTCCCGGGGCTGCGGCAGATCCATTTTTTTGTCGTTCTTGATTGCTCGTTAATGCATGGTATTAGTTTCCCGCGCTATGGGCGGTCCACCGCTGGCGGACTGCCCGGATGGAAGGAGCCTGATTGTGACCTCATTCAAACGCATCGGATTGGCCGCACTCGCCCTCGTCCTCATCGGGGCCGGGGCCGCCTACGCGTTTCAGGCGCGCATCGGCACGTG
This sequence comes from Novosphingobium sp., assembly GCF_019748365.1. GTDB lineage: Bacteria > Pseudomonadota > Alphaproteobacteria > Sphingomonadales > Sphingomonadaceae > Novosphingobium. The sequence goes on along the minus strand of NZ_JAIEPN010000010.1, from coordinate 6,995 downwards.
GCTGTTCGAGCGCGGGACAGCGCAGCGCATGGTCGTCGACAATGTCGCCGCGCTGGGTGACGGCCTGCATATCGGGCTGTGTGGCACGGGCTCGCCCATGCCCAATCTCGATCGGGCAGGGCCGTGCAACGTCGTGATCGCCGGCAAGCAGATGTATGTCGTCGATATCGGCGAGGGCGGCGGCGAGACGCTCAATGTGATGGGCATCAGTCCCGGCAAGGTCAGCGGGCTGCTGCTCACCCATTTCCATTCCGATCATATCGACGGCCTCGGCCCGCTGATGCTGTTTCACTGGACCCGCGGATCGAGCACGGCGCCGCTGCCGGTCTATGGCCCGAAGGGTGTCGAAGCGATCGTGGCCGGTTTCAACGCGGCCTATGCGACCGACAACACCTATCGCATTGCGCATCACGGACCCAAGGTGGTCCCGCCGAGCGGTGCGGGCGGCATTGCGCGCCCGTTCGACATGGCAGGCCCGGCGATGACCGTGCTTGAGCGCGACGGCCTCAAGATCACTGCCTTCACGGTCAACCACGATCCGATCAAGCCTGCGGTTGGCTACCGCTTCGACTACAAGGGACGTTCGCTGTGCATCAGCGGTGACACCAAGAAATCGTCCAATCTCGAAGCCGTCTGCACAGGCGTCGACATTCTCGTGCATGAAGCGCTGAATCCTGCCTTGGTGCAGAAGATGGAGGCGGCAGCGGCGGCGAACGGCCAGGCGGGCGCCGCGAAGATCCTGCACGACATTCAGGATTACCACACCGCACCCTGGGAAGCGGCTGAAAGCGCGCAGAACGCCCGCACCGGGATGCTGGTGCTGAGCCATCTTGTGCCGCCCTTGCCGAGCCGCTGGCTCTACGCCGCCTTTCTCGGCGATGCCGAAAGCCGCTTCTCTGGCCAGATCGTAGTTGGAGAGGATGGCATGATGTTCTCGCTGCCAGCAGGCAGCAAGACGATCAACCGGGCCCGGTTGATGTGAGGCACCGGCTGACCCCGCCGTTGCCAATGCGCCTACCCCGCCTTTCCCCCACCTCCCACCCCCCTGAAGGAGAATGACTAATGAAGACAACGCTTCAGATTGCCGCCGTTCTGGCGGCTACCCTCGCTCTTGCTCCCGGCGCCCATGCCCAGAGCTATGACATGGCCCTTTCGCAGCTGACCTCGAAGTTCAAGGCATCCGACAAGAACGGCGATGGCAAGCTCAGCCTGCAGGAAGCCAAAGACGGCGGCATGTCGCGTGTCGTTGCGAACTTCGCGACGATCGACAACGACAAAGACGGTTACGTGACCTTCGCCCAGCTCAAAGCTCAGCTGGATGCGCGCTTCAAGTAAATGCTGAAGCTCGGGACGCGCCGGCAGGTGAACCAGCGCGTCCCTTAGTCCGCTGCGAAGACGATCACTTCGTTCAAATCAGCGCACCCAGCCGTAAATCGACGCGCCGAAATCGGCCTCAGCGACCATTTCAGTGTCGCGTTGACTCTTGGCTTCAAGCACGGTGCTAAGTTTGGTGGCCTTACTCTGTTCGATGATCGGCGGGTCCGGGGGCCATTCCCGACCCCGTGGATCAAGAACCTTGCATGCTTCGCTCAGGAGTTCGGGAGGTACGGGCTGATCAGGGCGTTGGGAGGTCGGCAAGCATGATGATGCCGTCCCCATCCTGGTCGACCAGTGCGAAGATATCGCGCTCGGGCTTGTCCCATTCGGCGCGTGACAGCCTTCCGTCGCCGTTCTTGTCGGCCATCGCCAGTACCTGTTCCAGCTTTTCTGTATATTTGCGTTTGGCAAACCGTATCCGCGGCGCGTCTTCCTCGCTCACCACGCCGTTCCCGTTGCGATCAAGCCTCGCGAAAATGTCGGCACGATGCGCATCATATTCTCTGCGGGTGACCTTGCCGTCAGCGTTGGCATCGGATTCGGTGAGAATGCTGCGAAGCTTCTGGAGTTGCTCCGCAGAGGGCTGGGCTGCGACCGGCAAACCGGCACAGGCAAAGGCGGCTGCGGCAAGGATGCGGGCGGGATTCTTCATCATCGGCTTGCTCCATTGGTTTTGCTGAAGCCGCCGTTCCCCGAAAGGGGCGGCTGATTCCTTTATTAATGCATCATATTATAAGAGCAAGGTGCATTTGCGGTGCGCACTTGCATTGCGCAGTGAGAGGCAGACCTCGGGCGGTCAGACAAAGCCCAGACAGATTGCACTCTTCGGGCCTTTAGGCATTGCCCATCTTAATCTAATGTGACATATTAAATGAGGAGTCCGACCAGCTGTCGGGCGCAGAAAACTGGAAATGTGATGGCTAAAGTTCTGAGCTTGGCGGTTCGCGTGCCGCCCTTGCTGCTGGCGATCCTGTTCGGGTTCCTGGGGATCAGGTCGATGACCAACCCGGATCGGGCTGCCGCGTTTTTCGGCTACACGTTTCCCGCGGGCGGTCTCGGGCTGAGCTCGCTGATCGGACACACCGCCAGTTGGGCGCTTACAATCGCGGTCTGCCTGGCTCTCGGGCTGATCCGCAAGGAACGCATCTGGTTCTATCCGGCGATGATGCTGTTCGGGTTCTTTGCGCTCGGCCGGATCGCCGCAACCCTGCTCCAGGGCGCGCCGACTCATCCGGAACGGCTTGTGCCCGAACTGGTTTTTACCGGCCTGCTCTATATCGCAGCGCGGCAAACGCCCGACACCAGCCGCTAGCAGCGCAGCGGGTATGGCGTTCAAATCTTCGAATGGGAGTAACGCATGGTCGAAGCAGTCCTGATCGGCATGGGGGCGCTGGCCGCGGCAGCGGCAGCGGGCGCATTCGCAATCACCCGGGACGGCTCGATCGTGACGCCCCGGGGGGCGGGCAAGGTCAGCACCGCCTCGGGCATTTTCGAGGGTTTCCCGCTTCCCGACTATGCGCAGAAGTTCGTGTCCGACGACTACAAGAGCTACCTGATCGAGGTCGAGCCTGGGATAAAGGTGCACATTCTCGAAGTCGGCGGAGGCTATCCGGTCTTCATGCAGCACGGGAATCCGACTTCGGGCTTCCTCTATCGCAAGGTCGCCGAACACCTGCCGCTCGACCAGGTGCGCTTGATCATGCCGACCCTCGTCGGGCTTGGCTATTCGTCCAAGGTGCCGGTCAGCATGCATACGGCGGCAAATCACAATCGCTGGATCAACGCAGCGCTGGGACAACTGGGGCTCGAGCAAGTGATCTACGTCGGGCAGGACTGGGGCGGCCCCATCGGCGTCGGTGCACTGGCGCTGTCGCCTGGATTGGTCAGAGGCATCGTCATCATGAACACCGCGATCCGCGTGACCGAGGTCAAGACCAGGCTTTCGAGGATCCATGATCTGATGAAGACCCCGATCGTCGGTGAGTTCCTGGGGAACGTCCGCAACATGATCTTCCGGGGCCTGCATCGTCCGCAGCACGATCCCGCCTCGATGCCGCAGGCGGTCAAGGACCTCTATGCGCGCCCGGTGCGCGAAAGCGGCAATCACAAGGCGCCGCTGGCGATGATGCGGATGGTGCCCGACGGCCCCGATCATCCGAGCACCCCGGTGATGCGTGAGCTTGTCCCCTATGTGCGCTCGCTCGACGTGCCGGTCGAGATCGTCTGGGGGACTAACGATCCGATTCTGGGCCATGCAGTGCCGGCCATGCTCGAAAACTTCCCGCAGGCACCGGTGACCGAGACACCGGCCGGGCATTTCCTTCAGGAGGAAGTTCCCGAAGTCATCGCCGAAGCGGTGCTGCGGGTACTGGGCGCGGTTCGTCAAGGCGGACCGCGGGCAAGCGTTGCAGCCATCCCATAGCGCTTGCGGCTCCGGGATGTGCCCATCCCCTGGCCAAACCTTCCCCTGTGCAAAGAAGGCACGGCATTGGGCCTTGCTCCTTAGCGGCCTTGCGACTAAATAATGCACAGCATTAAATTTTTGTCCGCCAGCGAGAGGCCCACCGCAATGACGACCGTTCTCGACAGGGAAGCCATCAAACAGAAATATGCGGCCGAGCGCGTCAAGCGTCTGCGCCCCGAAGGCAACGGTCAGTATCAGCGGCTCTCGGGCAAGTTTCAGGACATGGCGGCCGATCCGCACACGCCCTTCGTGCCGCGCGATCCTGTGCGCGATCATGTCACTTTCGCCTTCATCGGAGCGGGCATGTCCGGACTGGTCACGGCTGCGCGTCTCAAGGAAGCGGGGATCGAAAGCGTGCGGCTGATCGACAAGGCCGGCGGGGTAGGCGGCACCTGGTACTGGAACCGCTATCCCGGCGTGCGCTGCGATACGGCGGCGATGATTTACCTGCCGCTCCTCGAGGAAACCGGCTACATGCCGTCCGAGAAATATGTACGTGGCGCCGAAATTCTTGCCCATTGCGAGCGGATCGCGCGCCATTATGGCCTGTATGACCAAGCCCTGTTCCACACCGAAATCGATGCGGTCACATGGCAGGAAGATGCCCGCGTGTGGCGCATCACCACCAGTCGCGGTGACGATTTCACCGCCAAGTATCTGGGCATGGGAACCGGCCCGCTGCATGTTGCCAAGTTGCCGGGAATTCCGGGAATCGAGGATTTCAAGGGCAAGCAGTTCCACACCAGCCGGTGGGATTATGACTACACCGGCGGCGACGCGCTTGGTGCGCCGATGGACAAGCTTGGCGACAAGCGCGTTGCGGTGATCGGCACCGGCGCTACAGGGGTGCAGTGCATCCCGCAGGTGGCGAAGACCGCAGGCCGTCTGTTCGTTTTCCAGCGGACCCCGTCCTCGGTCGACGTGCGCGGCAACCATCCGATTGATCCGAAGTGGTTCGCCACGATTGCCAAGCCGGGCTGGCAGAAGCGCTGGATGGACAACTTCGTTGACAATATGGGGCGGGGCCTCCCGTCCGAGGATCTGATCGACGATGGCTGGACCGCCATTTCGCGCCGCATCCGGGAGAAGGTTCTTGATGGCCGCCCGATGTGGGCTGCCAAGCTTGCGACGCGCGTCGCGGGCGTGCTGGGGCGTCCCCCGCGCCAGGTGAGCCCGGAAACGGTCCAGGCCGCGATCGAGGACGCCGACATCGAGAAGATGGAGGAAATCCGCGCCCGGGTCGATGCGGTGGTGAAGGACCCCGAGACTGCGGAGCATCTCAAGGCGTGGTATTCGCAGCTTTGCAAGCGCCCATGCTTCAGCGACGAATATCTCGATGCCTTCAATCGGCCCAACACCACGCTGGTGGACACCGACGGCAAGGGGGTGGAGCGGATCACCGAAACCGGACTGGTCGTCGGCGGCGAGCATTACGAGGTCGATTGCATCGTCTACGCATCGGGTTTCGAGTTCGGAGCCAATTTCCAGATGAAGACCGGTTTCGACATTACGGGCCGCGGCGGCCAGCTCTTGTCGGAATACTGGGGCCAGGGCCTGCGCACCCTGCACGGGCTGCACGTCCCCGGCTTTCCCAACGCCTTCATGGTGCAGATGAACCAGGCCGCCAATATGGTGACCAACATTCCGCACAACATCGTCGATCACGCGGCGACCGTGGCGCAGGTGATCGCCCATGCCGAGCGCGAAGGCTATGCCGAAATGGAGCCGACCGAAGCGGCCGTATCGCAATGGGTCGACCTGATCCTGACCGGGGGCGGATCCCTGATCGCCTCGGCCGAATGCACACCCGGCTTCTGGAACAATGAAGGCCAGGGCTGGAGCAGGGAATTCCGGCAATCGCAGGGCCATCCGGGCGGGGCGGAAGGATACTTCAAGCATATCGACGCGTGGCGCCGATCGGGCGCTTACGAGGGACTGGTCTTCAAGAGATGAACCTGCGCCGGGCTCGCCCTCGGCCGCCGTCTAGCATTGCACTGTTTAATTCATTGCATTAGAATTTGGGGGCGACCGCGCCTGCGTCAGCGATGGGGGGAATTGATGCTGAGAAAGATCCTGACCGTCGTTGTCGGATTGGTGATCGTGGCCGGGGCCGTCGGTTGGTTCAACCGCAACGCGATTCTGACCGCGCTGCTGATGCGCCGCATCGAAGCGACCAAGGAACAAATCGCGCCCAGTCGTGCTGTCGTATGGGACCAGGGGCCGAGCCAGGCCGACACGCCCGTCTCGCAGCGGCCGCCCAATGTGGTGTTCATCCTGTTCGACGATTTCGGCTACAATGACCTCACCACCTTTGGCGGCGGCGTTGCGGACGGCAGAGTGCGCACCCCGAACATCGACAAGCTCGCCGCGCAGGGGGCGATTTTCAATCAGGCCTATTCCGGCACATCGACTTGTGCGCCTTCGCGCGCGATGCTGATGACCGGGCGCTATCCGACCCGCACCGGGTTCGAATTCACGCCGATCCCCGATGGCATGGCCAAGGCCCTGCCGATCTTCGCTGCAGGCATGGATCGCGGAGCGCTGCCGCCGACCGTGTTCAATCCCGAGTTTGATGAAAAGGCGATGCCCTTCAAGAACCAGGGGCTGCCGGGTTCGGAAATCACCATTGCCGAGCTGCTCAAGACCAAGGGCTACCACACCGTCCACATCGGCAAATGGCACCTCGGCGAGGCGGACGAATACAAGGCCAATGCACAAGGGTTCGACGAGAGCCTGAACATGCACAATGGGCTCTATCTCCGCGAAGATGATCCCAACGTCGTCAACGCCAAGATCGATTTCGACCCGATCGACAAGTTCTTCTGGGCCAAGCTGCAATTCGCCGCGACCTTCAACGGCAGCAAACCGTTCGAGCCGGGCGGCTATCTGACCGATTGGTGGACCGACCAGTCATTGAAGGTCATCGAAGCCAACCGCAACCGGCCGTTCTTCCTCTACATGGCCCATTGGGGCGTGCACACCCCGCTGCAGGCGACGCGGGAAGATTTCGAGGCGGTGGGCGACATCAAGCCGCATCGCCTGCGGGTCTATGCCGCGATGGTGCGCGCGCTTGATCGCAGCGTCGGGCGGATCATGGCCAAGCTCGACGAGGAAGGCCTCGCCGACAACACCATCGTCGTGCTCAGCAGCGATA
>NZ_JAIEPN010000175.1 GCF_019748365.1 Novosphingobium sp. | reverse complement strand
TACGCGACAGCGTCGCAGCAATGGAAAATAAACCATTGGGATAGCGTGAATTTGTTCCTTCTATGAAGGAGCAAGATCGATGTCAACGAATGGCCATGTGGTAACGTCAGAGGCGGTCAGGAACGCTGGATCGACTCGGTGGCGAGGGGGCAAGAGTACAAGCCAGAAGGTCAGGCTCGATGGGAACATCGCCCGCCGCAAGGTTGTCGGGCAGGAGTTCTTCTGGTGGGATACCGAGATGCCGGGGTTCGGCTTGCGGGTGTTTGCCAGCGGCGCGAAGTGCTGGTTCGTCCAGTTCCGCCAGCGCGGCAAGCAGAAGCGAGTAACCCTCGGCAGACCTCCTGAAATGCGCGCGGAGAAGGCGAGAGCTTTGGCACGCGCACAGCTCGCTAAGGCTGCGCTTGACGGGCTGCCCGGCGCACCGAAGGCAAAGGCCAAGGGCGGCGGCGGAATGCTGTTCTCCGATTATGCCCCGCGCTTCTGGGCCGACTATTCCCGACATTGGAAGCCCTCGACCCGCAAGAGCAACCGATCCCGCGTCTTGAAAGGCTTGCCCGCAACCTTTGGGCACTTGCGCATCGATGCCATCCGCAAAACCGATATTCTTCGGTGGCGTGACAGCTGGGCCGCTCGCCCGGGTGCCTTCAACCGCACGATCCCAATCCTGTCGGTGATGATGGGTTAGGGCATCCATCGGAGGGAGCGGGCGGATTGGATTGAGCCGTTCCTGCGACCGCGAAGCGAGATGTCTCAGTGACGAGTTCGAGGCTCCGTTTCCTTCATCGAACGCCCCAAGCAGCACCGACAAGGCCAAAAGGTTCATGGCATTTGCTGCTGTGTAGAAGTTGAGGATGTCGGCAATCTCACGTCGATCCGTTTCCGTAAGCCGTGCGGCTTCCACTGCATACGGGAAGACAGGCGGCAAGTTGGGCAAAGGAACATGCTGGCGGATTTCGCGGTCGAAGTCGTGCACGGCACCAGATGCATATAGCGGCCTAAGGACGTGCCAAACGTGACTGAGCGCGCCGGGAATCGCCGCCATGTTCCGGTAAACCAGGTTGATCGCCGGCAGGCCGGATGTCGCCCGGATGTCAGCGTAGATTTCCGCGATGTCGTCGCGGGCGTCCGCTTCGCCGATTCCAGCCCAAGAAGTCGGCACAGTCATCGCGCCTCACCCATGCGACAAGCATACGATCCTGCCATTGCCGTACCGTCCTTTGCCTTGTTGAACAAATGCGCGATCATGCTGGATTCAGTGCTCCCATCATCTCTTGAATCTTGGCCCCAGCTCGGCGGTGTGCTCCAGCTCCGACCTTGCTACAGGAGCAAATAGGGGCCCCTTGCGACGTGGGTGTATAGTCCAAGCGGGGCGGCACCTCGCTGTGTCAAAACCTTGCTGTGGCCAATACCGCGAATTAAGCACATTTTTGTATCTAGGTAGCATGAGGCACGCGCTCTCCGGTCTGGTTGTGGTTTTGGTCATATGGCCATGCCCTTCGGCCGGGGCGCGGGATCTGTTTGATCGATCGACGGTCTCTGGCGTGGTGGTTGCGGGGCCAGTCCTCGCATCGGAAAATGCAGCGTGGACCAGCGGGGGATCGGGCAAGCTGGAACATCGCGGCGCTGAATTCGCCGCTGATGCCATCGTCGCTTGGCGGCCTGACATGACGGATCGGGTGGCCTCCCATATCTCGCTGGCGCTGCAATCGTCGGTCCGCGGGGTAGTGGGCCTCGATGAAGCGTATGTTCGTCTGCGGCGTGATCCAGGAGCATCGATCGGTGTTTCGGCGCGGGCAGGCCTGTTCTTTCCGCCAGCGTCGCTTGAACACGATGGTGCCGAGTGGACCACCCACTATACGCTCACACCTTCCGCGATCGGCAGTTGGATCGCCGAAGAGGTGAAGGTGCTCGGCGCCGAACTCACGGTGCACACTGCGATTGCCGAGCGGCCGGTCAACATGACCGTCGCGGCATTCGGTGCCAACGATACGGCGGGCGCCTTGCTCACATTCCGCGGGTGGGCCCTGCACGATATTCGCGCGACCGCTGGCCAGACGCTGCCCCTTCCGCCGGTTACGCCCGTCTTCTTCGAGCAGGCAGTACGGACCCGGCCTGTAGTCGAGGTTGATCGACGCATTGGCGGCTACGGCAGGGTCGAAGTGGCCATGTCAGACGCCCTGAGCCTGAGTGGGATGGTCTATGCTAACAGGGGCGATCCCACTGCATTGCGCAACGGCCAATACGCATGGCAGACGCGCTTCGCGACGGTCGGGGCCAGTCTTAGAACATCTGGCGACACGACCATCCTTGCCCAAGTCATGGTAGGCAATTCAATAATGGGCCTCGATCCGGCAAGGCGGGCGGTTACCGATGTGTCTTTTAGCTCAGGTTACGTGCTCATTTCCAAGCCGCTGCGCACCGGCTCGCTGACCGGCCGGATCGACCTTTTCAAGGTGGACGACCGATCATTGCTCGATCTGGAAAACAATCGCGAGCGGGGCGCAGCGGCAACCGGGGCTTGGGCCAAGCCGCTGGCAGGCGCTACCGAACTAGTCACCGAAGTTCAGGCCGTGTGGAGTGATCGGCCTGCGCGGGCGCGGATTGGTCTGCGCGCCGAACAGGTCGATGTTCAAACGAGAATTGCCGTGCGAGCGCGCTTTTGAACTTCGGAATTGCTGGTTGGCCATGTTAGGTGCACCCAGCGCTACCCGCCGCTCATCAGATCGACGTTGTCAGATCCACCAGCCAGTCAGGCGAGGCCGAGACGAGCACGCCTTTGACCAACTTGTCGCCGCCACTCATGATCAGCACGCCGACAACCATCAGCAATCCGCCAAGCACGCGTTTGCCCGTACCGCCCGCGCTCAGCAACCGGCCGCGCCACTGTGCGAGCAGTGAGCGGGTGGCGAAGGCCAGAACGAGAAGTATACTGGCAATGCCTAGGCCGAATGCCGCCATGGTCAGCACCACCATCGTGAGGTTCTCTCCTTGTGCGGCAAGCACCGTGGCCGCGCCGAGCGTCGGGCCGACGCAGGGGCTCCAGACGAGGTCAAGCAGAACACCGATCGAGGCCTGCCCGGCAAGGCCATAGCGCTCCATACCGGCTTTTCGCGCATTGGCCCAATCGGCGAGCGGGGTGGCCGCGCGGGTCAGCAGGCCTCACGCGGCGGGGACCACGAGCGCCACCCCGGCGGCGATCAGCAAAGCGGCACCCGTCAGGCGGACCCAATCGCCATCGAAGCCCGATGCCGCGCCAATGGTTGCGAGCAGAAACCCGGTCAGCGTGAACGAGGTGACCAGCCCGCCAGCCAAGGCGAGCGGCCCGCGCGGATGAGCCTGGGCGGCGCTGCCGAGTACGATAGGGCCGAGCGGCAGGACGCAAGGCGAAAGGATCGTCAGCGCGCCCGCCGCATAGGCAAGCACCGGGCTCAGCACGTCGGCCATGGCTCAGCCGATCGTTTTGGTGAGCAGGCCGTTGATGGCCGCCTTGTCGGTCGTGTAAACAACGCGGCCCACTTCGCGCGCACCGTTGTAACCGATCAGGGTCGATTGCTTTTGCGCGCCGAGCGCCTTCCACTCGGCCTTCTGCTTGTCGTAGTTGATCGAGAGGATAAGCAGGTTGTTGTACTGTGGCGCGGCCGTGGTCGCCATGATGGTCCGCCCCTGCGAGGAGCAGACAGGGCACCACCACGCCTTGACCTCGACCAGAATGGGACGGCCCTTGGCCTGCGCCCAGCCCGGCAGCGTGGCGAAGGGATAGAGAAACCCCGAAAGAAGCATCGCGGGCAGGTAGAACGCCACCGCACCCTGCAGCGCGGCGAGTTGGGTGCGGGCTCGCGCGGCAATGGCATAACCCAGCACGAAGTGTGCCGCGGCAAACAGCGGCAGGAGTGCCGCAAGCGCAGTAGCATTGCCGCGCACCGGCAGATCGAACAGCCAGACCCCCACCGCCATGACCGCGAGACCCTGCATGCTGCCGATCGCGACATGGGGCAGCAGCTTGCCGAGCAGCACTTCGCCGCGCCCCAGTGGCAGGATCAGCAAAGCCTCCCAGGTGCTGCCTTCGCGTTCCCGCGCGAGGCTCAGCGATCCGAGCATGATCATCGCGATCATCACCGTCACCCCGATCAGGCCCGGCAGGAAGTTCCAGTCGGTGCGCGAATCCGGATTGTAGAGCCGCGTGGTCGTCAACCCCTGCCCGGCGAGATCGCCGCGCTCCGCAACGGTGCGCCAGTACGCAGCCTCGATCCGTGCGGTCGCAGCCGATGCGAGCGCCGCATTGCTTTCATCGACCACGATGCGCAGCGGCCCGCCCTTGGCGAGCGGATTGGCGAAGGACCGGGCCTCGGGCACCTCGATCCCGATGACGGCACCGCCGCGCTTCACCAGCGCCTCGGCCGTTCCGGGTTTGCCGGTTGCGACAATCATAATGTTGCGCAGTTTGCGCAATTCCATGGCCACAGTTTCGGCATCGCTTGCAGTTGGTGCGGAGATGGCCACGGCGACGGCAGCATCAGGCCGGATCGCGGTGCCGAACAGGACGATCTGGACCAGCGGCACTACCAGCAGCAGCGTCAACGCGATGCGCGTGCGCAGCAGCCGCGCCCATCCGGAGCGTCTTCGTCTTGCCGCCGCCATTCGCACCGACGAGACCAAGCAGATCGCCGGCACCAACGCGGATCGTCACATCACACACGACTTCGCGGCCGCCAAACGCCTTCGCCAGACCGCTGACCTCGACCAGCGGCTCATTCACGGCCATGGCCATACGCAAAGCCGCCATACATATGCTTGCTGGCTTCCGCGCCGAGAACGACAATGTCCTCGCCCGGCGCCGCCTGGGCCCTGAGCGTGTCGAACGCGATCCAGATCGCCGCCGACCCGGTGTTGCCGATCCGGTCGGCCTGCACGAACACCCGCTCCTGCGGCAGCGCGAAATGCGCGGCGGCGAGCATGCCGATCCGCCCGCTGACCTGATGCGGGATCACATGGTGGGCGGCCTCTATTGGAAAACCCTGCGCGGCGGCGGCATCACGTCCGGCGTCGAACAGCCGGTGCCCTTCGCCGCGGATGGCCGCAAAGTCATGATCGAAGCGCTGCATGCGGTGCTGACGCGAGATGCCCGACGCCCGCCCGTGGCCAAGCGCGCCGAACCACGCCGCATCGATGGAGGGACGGCACGCTTCGAAGGCGCCTACGATCACCGCACCCGCGCCATCGCCCATCTGCACCATGTTGACGATCTGGTCCGCCTCGGCATCGAGTGAAGCCGGATCGAAGAACAGCGATCCCGTCTCCGAACCGACGATCGCGACCGGACCGGAGCCCGTGGCGACCAGCCCGAACGCAATCATCAACGCGTTGGCAAAGCCCGTGCAGGCCTGTCGCAGCTCGACATGCGGACCCAGATATCCAAGCCGATCAGCCACCATGGCGACATTGGCGGGCAAGGGCTGGTCAGGCGAGGTGGTATGGCCGATCAGGTAGGCAAGATCATGCGGCTGCAGCCCGGCCTCTGCGAGCGCAGCGCGCACCGCCCGTGCCGCAAGCGCCGAATTGGAATCGCCGCTGCGGGGTGCTTCGTCCCGGGTGGTGAAATCGCGGCACAGATGGCGGTTCTCAATCCCAAGCCGTCGCCCGATCGCCGCCGCCTCGCGGGTCCGGGAAAAGCCGAACCGCTGCTGCATCATGGCAATCAGATCGCCGGTCGCCATTGCAGGTCCTGGAAGCGCATGGCCGCTGCCGAGTACGCTGATCCGACCGTTCGAAAGCCAGGGCGATGTACTCATGAGCGGAGCAGGCCCTGCGGCAGTGAACCAAGGTCGGCCCGCAGCCGCGCCGGATCGACAACAAGATCCTCGAACGCATCAGCAGCGAGCATGATGACATTCGCGAGCGCTTCGCGCGCTGCATGGGCGACATCCTCGAACTGCCGGCCATCGGCGCGCATCAGCACAAGCGACCGGCTGAGCCGGACATGCCGCGTCTCGTCCAGCCGGATGCGTGCGAGCATGCCCGCTACGGCCTGATCGCCAGCGACCGGAGAACCGGGCCGCAGCAACCGGCTCAGGATCGTGCAGACGCCGGCATCGATGGCAGCAATCCGCGCAAGATGCGTCAGCGTCGAACCGCGTCCCAGATCGATGTGAAAGCGGCGCGCCTCGCGGCGCAATGCCGTCGCCGTAGTGGGCGGCAGCCTCTCGGCAAGGCCATGCAGCAGGCGGTCATGGATGCGCTCTTCCTCGGCGATGGCCTTCAGCGCTGCGGCTGCCGCCGGATCACCGTCGCTTGCGGCCAGGCCATCGAACGCAATGGCCGCCGCTTCCTCGCCGCAGCCGAGCAGCGGGACCAGCATCGCAAGCGCAGAGGCATGGCGATCGGCGAGCCGGACATCGATTGGCGACGCGCGCGCGAAACCTTGGCCTGCACCGAAGCAGAAGGTCTTCCTGACTGCCCGGATCATCTCGCGCGCGCTCCGATCTGTTCAAAAGGCGTTGATCTGCCTAGTGCTTCGCAGAGGAGCGGCGCGCAGTTACACTTCGCATGCGTAACTAAACTGCAACCGGATACGAAGGACGCTTCGAGTGGCATCGGACGAAGCAGCGCTGCAATCGCTGATGCAGGCAAGCCTGGCAGGCGATGCGCGTGCGCACCGCGCCCTGCTCACCGCGTTGCTACCAGTGCTGCGACGCTATTTTGCGAGGAAGGGTGTAAACGATGCCGATATTGACGATCTGGTGCAGATGACGCTGATTGCGGTGCACGAGCGCGGCGAAACGTACGATCCTGGAAAGCCCTTCGCTCCTTGGGTCTATGCAATTGCGCGCTACAAGATGATCGATCAGTTCCGCCGAACCCGCAGGCACATCGCCCTTGACGAGATCGGCGAGCTTGCCGACGAGCATGATTTCAGTGATGCGATACGGGCCCGGCTGGATGTCGACGCGCAATTGGCGAAACTTCCGGACAAACAGGCAGCCGCTGTGCGAGCGATCAGAATCGAGCAGCTCAGTGTCGCGGAGACCGCCGCACGCGAGGGGCTGTCTCCGTCCGATATCAAGATCTCGGTGCATCGCGGATTGAAGGCGCTCGCCAAGCGGATGCTGCGCAAGTGACGGACTTCGATCTTCTGGTCGACAGCTTGGTCGAGCAACACCGGCGCAAGCCGCCGCTCATGCTGCCGCGCCGGGTCGCAAACGCGGCGCTGCTCGGGGCGGCGATCACACTAGTCCTCGTCCTCGCGTGGGGCCTCCGGCCTGACATCGCTGCAGCGAGCGCGACCTCGGGCTTTTGGATAAAGCTTGGCTTTGGGGCCGGATTTGCAGTTGCCGGGTTGGCCGGCCTGCTGGCACTGTTCAGACCCGAGCATCCCGCGCCGCGCCGTCTCGGGCTCGTTGCCATCCCGCTCGCAGTCATTGTCGCTGCGGTGTTCAAGGAAGCTGCAGCAGTTTCGGACACCGAACTGGCGGCACTGTGGCTGGGCAGAACGGCCGTCGCATGTCCATTCGCGATAGTTGCGCTATCCATCGCCCCTGCCATTGCACTGATCATCGCCGGACGGCGCTCTGCGCCAACCCGGCTCAGGCTGACGGGCGGTGCCATCGGACTCGCATCGGGCGGCATCGCGGCAACGCTCTACGCGTTGCACTGTCCGGAAACCGGAATGTCGTTCGTAGCCACCTGGTATCTTATCGGCATCCTGCTGGCGGTGCTGATTGGAGCCATAAGCGGTCCGCGTTTGCTTAGTTGGTGAATGCGTTTGGCGCTGACCGGGGGAAGACTGGATAAGGCAACTCTGCAGACCAATCACCTTGCGCCCGTTGGCAGACTGCCGCATCTCTACCTGAGGCTTGCCAAGCGATGTCCGGGTGCAGTCTTGCTTCCGTTCGCGGGCAAATTTTTCGTTAATTCATCCCCAGTGGCGATGGTTCATACCCGCAGCCAACGCGCTCTGTCATCTCCAAGAAAACACCCCCTTTCATGACTTCAACACGCCCCTGACCGAACCCGGACAGGCACTGCAACGCGCGCTCGGGCGGACCGAGTTGCCGTTTTTTGAACGGCTG
>NZ_JAIEPN010000124.1 GCF_019748365.1 Novosphingobium sp. | reverse complement strand
ACCTCTGATCCTAGACATGCAGTCCTCGGATCAATTTTGGAGATCATCATGAGCCGCTTTGCCCAACCCGTCTATGTAGCCGCAGGCCTGCGGACCCCCTTCGGCCGCGGCGGTGGCGCATTGGCGGCCTACGACGCTATCACTCTGTCTGTGCCTGTCGTGCAGGCGATGGCCGAGCACGCAGAGCCCGATCTCCTCGTCTGGGGAACGGTGATCCCGAATTTGGGCTGGAGCAACATTGCTCGCGAAACCTGGCTTGATGCCAAGCTCAATCCGAACGTTCCGGCGTTCTCTGTAGTTTTGGCATGCTCTACCAGTATGACGGCGACCTTCGCTGCAGCAGGAATGTTGGGTGAAGGAATTGATCTCACCATCGTGGGCGGTTCCGAGGTCATGAGCCGACCTTCAATCGCCCTTACTGCCGATGCATCAAAGCGGCTCTCTGACCTCTTCGCTAAGGATCCAGCTGGGGGGCTTGCCGCTCTTCAATCCCTGACTCCCCGCGACTACGTGCTCCCAACAAAGGGCTGGGCCAACAGAACGACCGGCAAGACCATGGGTGATCATATGGAAGAGACGGCCAAGGCTTGGCGGATTTCGCGTGAAGCGCAGGATGATTGGGCCCTCAAGAGCCACCAGCGGGCAGTCGCTGGGTGGGAGCGTGGCTTCTTCGATGATCTCGTGATCCCCTTGCCTGAGCTAGCGCGCGATGCGAACCCGCGCGCCGACACTTCGCAAGAGCGGCTTGCCGCTCTGAAGCCCGCCTTTGATCGCGACAGTGGACGCGGAACGCTCACAGCTGGCAATAGTTCTCCGATTACGGACGGCGCTGCCGGGTGCTGGGTTGCAACCCAAGCCGGTATGGCGAGACTTCCGGCGGGCACACCCCACGCGAGGCTCGTCGACTATGAGATTTCTGCCGTCGATTTCCACACCGAGGGTCTGTTGATGGCTCCCTCCTATGGCATTCCGCGCTTGCTCGCGCGGAATGAACTCAGCTTCTCCGACATCGCGCTTTGGGAAATCCACGAAGCCTTCGCAGCGCAGGTCCTGGCGAACGTCGCAGCTATCACCGATCCGGATTGGGTGCGCGCGAAAGCCAGCGTGCTGGCGGATATGGGCGATTTCGACTGGGATCGCGTCAATCCCAATGGAGGCTCGGTCGCGATAGGTCACCCGTTCGGTGCTACAGGCGCGCGCGACCTAAGCCAGGCGGTGAAAGAACTTTGGGCCATGCCAACTGGATCGCGGGCAATCGTCAGCATCTGCGCCGATGGCGGTCAAGGCACAATCGCTCTGCTCGAACGCGACTAATCGGAAAACAGCCAACGCACTCGCAACGGGGAGATGAACGGTGATTCCGGATACTGTTATTCCCGGTCAGACGGCACACTTGCGCGCTCGAGCGCTTGCCGACCTGATGGTTCTCGACTCGCCTGAGGAGAAGGCCTTTGATGACCTGGTCTTCGTCGCGGCAAAGGCTTGCGCTGCTCCGGTTGCGTTAATCACGCTGCTCGACACCGATCGGCAATGGTTCAAGGCACGGTTCGGCCTCGACGTCTATGAAACGAAGATTGAGCACTCAGTTTGCCAGATCGACATCGATCGCGCCGATGTCCTAGAGATTCCGGATCTAGCGGCTGATGGGCGCACAAGGACTAACCCCCTGGTCACAGGCAAACGTCACTTCCGGGCCTATGCCGGTGCGCCGTTGGTCCTCCGCTCTGGCATCATCGTCGGGCGCCTGTGTGTCATCGACACCGTCCCTCGCCCAGAAGGGCTGACTGAGACGGAGAAAGCGATGCTGCTGGCTCTTGCAAGGCTCGCGAGCGAAAACCTCGAACTTCGTCGCATCGCCCATACAAGCGACCGCATAATGACGTTGCAGACCGCACTGGTCGAAATCGGAGAGGCAATCCGCGATAGCCGAGACACGGAGCAGATGGCCTTCAACACTGCGGGCATCGTTGGCCCTTTGCTGTCTGCGGATCGCGCGGGCCTCGCGTCCATAGACGACGCGGTTGCAACGATCGACGTAAAGAACGATTGGACCGCTCCAGGGACTGTAAGCATCGTCGGACGGGACCGGCTCGATGCCTGCGCCGATTTACAAGCGCCCCTTGCACACGGCGAGCCGTTAGTCGTGTGGGACGCCCAAAATGACGAACGCACGCTACAAGTTCTGCAGAGCGCGATGCGCATCGGTGTTCGCTCACTAATAAACATGCCCGTGCGCGAGAAGGGCAAGACGATTGCCGTGCTCTTCGTCCACTCGGCTCATCCGCGGACGTGGCCGGCGGAAGAGATAGCATTCTTGCGCAGCGCTGCCGATCGCCTGGAAGCCGGTATTTCCGAACATCGCGCCGAGCAGCAGCAGCGCATCGTCAACGGTGAGATCTCACATCGGCTGAAGAACACCCTGACGATGGTCCAAGCAATCGCAAACCAGACCTTGAGAACGATCGTCGATCGCGAAGCGGTCTATGCCTTCGAGCGACGGCTGATCGCACTCAGCGCGGCCCATGACGCGTTGCTTGAAGCGAATTGGGCACAGGCCGATCTGGAAACAGTCGCAAGCACGGTTCTCGAGACTATTGGGTTCGCCAATCGTTGCAGATTGGACGGGCCGCCCGTGGCTCTAGGTCCACGGGCAGCGGTTTCGTTTGCCCTGATTGTGCACGAATTGTTGACCAACGCCTTCAAGTATGGCGCACTATCGAACAACGATGGTGAAGTATTGCTCACTTGGGGCATCGAAAATGGGAAGACTGACGATCTTCTGGTTATCCGCTGGATCGAAAGCGGTGGACCGCCGGTAACTGCCCCGCCCCGACGCGGCTTCGGATCCAAACTCATCAGCACCGGGCTATTAGGAATAGGCGGCGTCAACATTCGTTACGATCGGTCAGGGTTCTCCGCCGACCTGAAAGCCCCGCTGCGCAATTTGGCCCAAGCTTGAGTTAGGATGGTGTGCAATGATCAAACCCGTGGTCCTCGTCGTCGAAGACGAACCACTTATCCGTCTGTTTGCATCGGACATGATCGAGGAAGCTGGTTTCGAGGTGCTACAAGCCTCCAATGCAACGGCGGCGATCGCGACTATGGAGGATCGGCGGGATATCCGCGTGGTATTCACCGACGTGGACATGCCCGGAGGCATCAGCGGCATCAAACTGGCGGAGTGCATACGTGCGCGTTGGCCAGATGTTCAGATCATTGTGACATCGGGGAGGCCCTGGCCCGCGGAGGAACCCATCCCGACAAATGTTGTCTTCTTCCCGAAGCCCTATCGCCAAGATCGTGTCCTCGACACCGTAAAACGAATGGCGGCCTAGCGCGCCGACGCGAAGCTCGGGTGGTTGACCAAACATGCGAGCAACGATGGTTACTCCAGGTTCTGCGCCTGCGCGCCAAGAGATGCTGCTCCGTCTGATGAGCAGGGTATGATCCTGGTGCCCCTGGCCTATCTTGCCGGCATGCTGACGATTGTCAGCCCCTGCATTCTGCCTGTACTCCCATTCGTCTTTGCGCGAGCCGGCCAGCCATTCGTGCGGAGCGGGCTTCCGCTGTTAATTGGTATGGCCATTACCTTCTCCGGCGTTGCGACCTTGGCCGCGATCGGCGGCGGTTGGGCCGTTCAGGCCAATAGCATTGGAAGAGCAGTGGCATTAGTCATTCTCGGTGCCTTTGGTGGTTTGCTGCTCTTTCCTGCTCTCGCGGATCGAGCGACGCGCCCCCTCGTCCGCTTAGGCGGCCAGCTTTCGCAATCCTTGGATTCGCCAGGTTCGCAAAGTGGCGGCATTTTAGCGTCGGGCCTGCTTGGCGTAGCTACAGGCCTGCTTTGGACGCCTTGCGCAGGACCTGTGTTAGGCCTGGTGCTGACCGGAGCCGCGTTGCAAGGTGCCAACATTGGCACTTCGCTGCTCCTGCTTGCCTATGCTGGAGGAGCGACTACGTCACTCGCCCTAGCGCTATTGTTCGGGAAACGCATGCTTGCTGCGATGAAGCGGACAATCAGGCTTGGAAACTGGCTTCGTCGCTCGCTTGGGGCGTTCGTCCTAGTTGCGGTGGCCGGAATCGCGCTCGGATTGGACACCGGCCTGCTGACCCAGCTGTCACTTGCCGGTACGACAAATGCCGAACAGAAGTTGCTCGGTCTAATACAGCCGGACAATCAAACGGCGCGCACCAGCCCTTTTGATGAATCGCCGCTCGGGATTGAAGGGAGTTTGCCATCGCTGACCGGCGCCACAAACTGGCTGAACTCCCCCCCGCTAACCCGAGAAGGCTTGCGCGGCAAGGTCGTGCTAATAAACTTCTGGACCTACAGCTGCATAAACTGCCTGCGCGCGCTTCCGTACGTGCGTGCGTGGGAAAGGAAATACCGGGCCGCAGGCCTCGTCGTCATCGGCGTTCACGCGCCGGAGTTTGCGTTCGAGAAAGATCGACGTAACGTGACGAAGGCTGTGCGCGACCTGACCATCACTTACCCTGTCGCTCTTGATAACAACTATGCAATCTGGCGCGCATTCGACAATCGCTATTGGCCCGCTAGCTATCTCATCGACGGCGAAGGCCGCATCCGACATCATCATTTCGGGGAAGGCAATTATGCCGAGTCCGAACAGGTCATCCAGCGGCTCCTTGCGGAGAACGGGGAAGCGGTTGGTGACATGCGAACGGTGTCGGTGCGCGGTGTCGGCGTCTCTGCCGCAGCGAGCGAAAGCAAGGTCCTCTCCCCCGAAACCTATATCGGCTATGCCCGCGGAGGGCGGCTCGTTTCACAAAATGGCTACTCCCGTGACAAAGCTCACGAATATTCCGTTCCAAAGAGGTTGCGACTGAACGAATGGGCGCTGTCCGGTCAGTGGGTTGCAGGCCCGGAATATGCCGCAGCCCAATCGCCCGGCGCTCGCCTTGTCTACCGCTTCCACGCACGGGACCTCCATCTCGTTCTTGGCACCATGTCAGCGGGACAGCGCATTCGTTTTCGGGTGACGATCGATGGAAAGGCGCCATCCAACGACCGCGGTAGTGACATCGACGCCGCAGGACACGGCATTGTCGATAGGCAGCGGCTATATCAGTTGGTGCGGCAGAGCGGCACCGTCCGCGAACGCACCTTCGAAATCGAGTTTCTCGACCCCGGAGCTCAAACTTTCGCCTTCACCTTCGGCTGAGGCCAGCCGTGCCTAGCCTAAATATTCGATGATCGGAGCCATTACATGAAGCCGGATGTCCTCCTCTACACCATGAGCTGGTGTCCGTTCTGCCGCAGGGCCAAAAAACTCCTCAGCGAGAAAGGAGTGCAATGGAACGAGCTCGATATCGAGGCGGATCCGGCTTACCGGCAGGCGATGATAAAAGCGTCGGGTCGAAAAACCGTGCCGCAAATCTTTATCAATGGCACCCATGTCGGTGGTTGTGACGAGCTGCTCGCGCTCGAGGCCAAGAGAGGCCTCGACGAACTTCTTGCGAGCAAGCCCGCTGGGACCTGAACGGTCGCCGCCCGGGTCCGACAGCACCCAAACTACGCGCCATTGAAAAATATGGGAGGATACGCCGATCGTTTCATCAGTCTGGAAAAACGCAACCATAGCCACAAGCGACGAGAGATATTGATGGATCAGATGCAGCTTGCCGAGTTTGACGAAGCATTCAGAAAGCTTCCCGAGGGATACAGCCAGGGAGTATACGAAGGCCAGCGTTTCGGCTTGGTAGTCCGGCGATCGGAGGACGGACGCCGAAACAGTCTGTTCGCCAAGGAGTTGG
Source organism: Novosphingobium sp. (assembly GCF_019748365.1). Lineage (GTDB taxonomy): Bacteria > Pseudomonadota > Alphaproteobacteria > Sphingomonadales > Sphingomonadaceae > Novosphingobium. The sequence goes on along the minus strand of NZ_JAIEPN010000124.1, from coordinate 2,213 downwards.
CCGGGACTGATATCATCAGTTTCAACCTGTATCGTTTCTTTTCTGGCAAATCATCACTCAAACCCTGTGAAATGTCCGCAGAGAAAGTTGTGGCATTCGTGCTTGGCTTTCAAGCAGACGAGAGAGAGTGAGAATTGGCAACTTCACGGTTCCGGAATGTTTGTCCCGTAACGCTGCGAATGTCGTTCAAGGGTATCAAAACTATAGCTGCTCGTTATTGGACTTTACATGGCAATAAACTCATCCTCCACCCATCGCTATCGGCAGGATAACCTGTGCTGGCTATTTTTTTGATGATGATTCAGAAAGTATAACCGATGCCAAAAACTAGCGCTGTCGCTGTTTCGACGCTTTCCGATCTCGACGGATGTGCGACTATGGCCATCGCTGACGCCCTAAGGGTCATTCTGGCTGACGCCTATGCGATATACCTGAAAACTAAGGGCTTCCACTGGCACGTCTCCGGGCCATACTTCAGGGACTATCACCTACTTCTCGATGAGCAAGCCGCAGAAATCCTGGCTATCACCGATGCGATTGCCGAGCGCGCCCGAAAGACGGGCCACACAACTATTCGATCGATCGGCGATATCGCTCGCCACCAGACCATTAAGGACCACGACAAAAAGTTCGTTACGCCGCAGGACATGATGAGCGAGCTGCGAGCCGACAATCTCCTGCTGGTCGAGTCGCTTCGCCGCGCCAAGGAAATCGCGGACAAGGCGAACGACAATGCAACGTCCGGCCTGATTGATACTTGGACGGACGAGGCGGAGCGCCGTGCATGGTTTCTCTTCGAGATCAGCCGTTAGGTCTGCCTCTCCGTCTCAGTGGAGGCGATGGCTTGATAGCGACAGCTTAGGCCATGTCGCTGGTGAGTTGGACGCATCCTGACCTGCAACGAGATGGACTTGCTCGTGGCGTAGTCAGAAAGTGATGTGGTCGCCACATCGCACCAATGGCGGTTGCACCCAGGTCGATATTGTCCGAGCAGCCGCAAAATCCAGACAGAAGGAGTAGCATTGTGCGTCTTGCAATAATCGGCCTCGGTCGCATGGGTGCCAATATCGCGCGCCGCCTGATGCGCGGCGGCCACGAAATCGTCGCCTATAACCGTGACCCTATCGCGGTGACCAAGCTCGTTGGCGAAGGTGCCATCGGAGCGAATTCGCTGGAAGACATCGTCGCGAAACTCTCCGCCCCGCGGATCTTTTGGGTAATGCTCCCGGCAGGAGCCCCCACCCAGGGCATAGTCGACAGGCTAATGGAATTGTCCGAGGTCGGCGACATCATCATTGATGGCGGCAACAGCTTCTACAAGGATGACATCAAACGTGGAGCTGCGGCACGAGCGAAACAACTCCACTATGTCGACGTCGGCACATCAGGTGGGGTCTGGGGACTCGAGCGCGGCTACTGCATGATGATTGGTGGCGACAAAGAGACCATCGACCTATTGGATCCCGTCTTTGCCACGCTCGCTCCAGGCTATGGTTCGATCGCTCGCACCGTTGGACGCAGCGGCCCGGACAATCGCGCCGAGCGCGGCTATATTCACGTCGGCCCCACCGGCTCCGGCCATTTTGTCAAAATGGTCCATAATGGTATCGAATACGGCCTGATGCAGGCATATGCAGAGGGTTTCGACATCCTAAAGAGCAAGTCCTCCGAACGGCTCCCGCCCGACGAACGCTTTGAAATCGATCTGACCGATGTTGCCGAAGTTTGGCGTCGCGGCAGCGTGATCTCGTCTTGGTTGCTCGATCTGTGCGCGCTTGGCCTGGTCGCGGATCCAATGCTCGAGCAATTCACCGGCCACGTCTCGGATTCAGGCGAGGGCCAGTGGACTATTGATGCGGCTATGGAAGAAGCCGTCCCGGCCTACGTCCTCTCAGCGGCCCTGTTCGCGCGCTATCGCAGCCGCGTCGATCATACCTTTGGCGACAAGCTCCTCTCAGCCATGCGCTTCGGTTTTGGTGGGCATGTCGAGATGCCTCAATGAGCGAGCCACTACACCAGCAGTCATGCTGGTGACATTCGACGCGATAGCTGGATACCGCTTGCTGGATTCACAAGCACGGCCGCTAGGGTGACGTTCGGCAGAACTTACACCTCGAGCGTCTCTGTCACACGAACGTAACCCTGCGGTGAGGGCCGCCTTGCGCTGATTTGCTGACGTGCCGAGAAGGCACCGGTGCAAGCGCTGGTGCTTG